>JAIXZR010000260.1 GCA_027489455.1 Rubrivivax sp.
CACACCGCCTTCCTGTTCGACAAGATCAACTTCCTGATGGACGCCACGGTCGGCTTCATCAACATCAACCAGAACAAGATCATCAAGATCTTCTCGGTGGCCAGTGTGGCGCTGCTGCCGCCGACGCTGATCGCCAGCGTCTACGGCATGAACTTCGAGTTCATGCCCGAGCTGAAGTGGCAGTACGGCTACGCCTTCGCCATCGCGCTGATGGTGTGTTCGGTGGCTGCGCCGTTCCTGTTCTTCCGCCGCAAGGGCTGGCTGCGCTGACACTTTGTTGCCGTGGTGTTTGACACGGTCGCCGCCACGGGCCGGGGGGTGGCCGAGCCTGCTGCTACAAGCCCCAGGCAGCATGTCGATATGGCCGACATGCCCTTCAGCACCTGGTTGCTCCCCTTCCCCCGCGCCGCGCTGGCGCGCGCTGCCGTGCTGCTGGCCGTCGCCTGCACGGCCGGCCCTGCGCTGGCGCAGTTCAACATGGTGCCCACACCGCTGACGCCCGAGCCGCCGCGGCCATCCCAGGCCGAGATCGAGAGGGAGTACCGCATTGACGCGGCGCGCCACATCTACTCGGCCTACCCGATGCGCGTCTACCGCGGCAAGGTGCCGCCGCTGATCTACAGCGTGATGGTGGTCGAGACCGAGATCGACGCCAGCGGCACCGTGCGCGACATCAAGGTCGTGCGCAAGCCCGCCGCCGACGAAGTGGCGCCCTGGGTGATGGCGATGATCCGCCGCGCCGCACCCTTCCCGGCACCCGAGCGCATGAAGGACGCGACCGTCAAGTACCTGGACATCTGGCTCGTCGACAAGAGCGGGCTGTTCCAGGTGGACACGCTGACCGAAGGGCAGCGCTAGCTGCCGGCGCGCTTCTTCAGCCAGCGCATCAGCGCGCCGAGCACGGGGATCTTCTCGTACAGCTCTTCGGCGGCGTCCCAGTAGTCGCGGTGCATCTCGATGCGCCCGTCGGCCGCCAGCCGCAGGTGGCTGCCGCCGCGGATGCATTGCTCCTGCGGCCCCATGCGCGGCTGGCGGAACAGGAAATCCCAGGTCAGGAAGCACTGGTGGCCCTGCACCACGACGTCGCGGACGACGAAGCGCGGCCCCTGCAGCGTCTGGAACATGTGCTCGAAGATCGCGCGGATGGCGGCCACGCCGCGCACTTCGTTGAACGGGTCCTTGAACCAGGCGTCGGACGTGTAGACCGCGTCCAGCTGCGCCAGGCTGGCTGGCGTGAGGGATTCGAAGGCGGCGCGGATGCGCGCGACCGCGGCTTCAGCGGCACCAGCGGCTTCAGCGACGTCAGCGGCTTGTGCGCCCATCACAGCCCCGTGGACCGTCGCACGGCCGCGAAGTAGGCCGTGTACGGCAGGTGGCGCAGGCCCTTGAGCCAGAGCGTGAAGCGCTTGGGGAAGTGGATCTCGAACTCGCCCTTCTCCCAGCCCTTCACCACCTCCAGCGCGGCCTGTGCCGGGGTGATGAGCGCCGGCATCTTGAAGGCGTTTTGCGCCGTCAGCGGGGTTTCGACGAAGCCGGGGTTGATGACGGAGACGCCCACGTGGCTGTCTTCCAGGTCCATGTACAGCGTCTCGGCCAGGTTGATGAGCGCGGCCTTGGTGGGCCCGTAGGCCAGCGATTGCGGCAGCCCGCGGAAGCCGGCCACGCTGGACACCAGGCTGATGTGCGCCGGCTGCCCGGCGCGGCCCTGCGCCAGCAGGGTGGGCAGCACGGCGTCCAGCAGGTACAGCGCGCCGACGTAGTTCACCTGCACGTGGCGCAGCGCGATGTCGAGATCGAACTCGGTGGCCCGCATCGGCGTGTAGGTGCCGGCAAAGTAGGCCACCAGGTCGATGCGGCCGTGGCGCTGCACGATGCCGGCGGCGGCCGCGCGCATCGCCTCGCGGTCGGTGGCGTCAAGGGCCAGCGCCTCGCTGCCCGGGTGGGCCTGCGTGAACTCGTCCAGCGCCTGCCGGCTGCGCGCAGAAACCACCACGCGGGCGCCCAGGCCATGCAGGCGCTCGGCGGTGGCGCGGCCGATGCCGGTGGAAGCACCCACCAGCCAGACGGTGCGTCCGGCCCAGGTGTCGATGCGGGGGTTCAGTGCCATGCAGGCCTTCTCGTTGTGGTGCGCGCAGCCGCTCGGGCGTTCAAGGCTTGTAGAACGATAGCGTGACCTCGCCCAGCCGGATGCCGAACTTGCTCATCACGGCCTTGTTCAGCATCACCTTGTCGTCCATCAGGTACATCCAGTCGTCGAACTGCACCTCGTAGACCTTGCCGTCCACCGGCAGCTTCAAGGTGTACTGCCAGTTCAGCGCGTTGCCGGCGGAGACGCCCACGGCTTCGCCCACCACGTCATCGGCGCGGCCGCTCCAGCGGCCGTTGCCCAGGTCCGTGAGGCGCCAGACGCGGCGCTCGGTCTTGCCGTCGCTGTAGGTGAAGCGCTCGTCGAGCACGCCCTGGTTGCCCTGCCAGGTGCCCGTCATCTGCACCGTGAAGCGGCGTGCCACCTTGCCCGAGCGGTCGGTGAAGATGCCGTGCGCGACCATCGGGCCGTTGAAGTAGGTCTTCAGATCCAGCACCGGCTTTTCGCTGGCGTAGTCGGCCGGGGCCGGGGCGGCGCAGCCGGCCAGCAGGGCCACGCTGGCGGCGAGCAGGGCCAGTCGGCGATTCAGACGGTTCATGATGTGGCTTTCAGAGGAGTTGATTCGATGCGCGGCCGGATCCACAGGCCGTAGAGCAAGGCCGCTGCCAGCAGCTTGAGCGCGCAGGGCAGCAGGCAGTAGGCGATCGTCAGTGCGCGCAGGGCACCCGCATCTTGCGCGCCCGGGGCGTAGCCGAAGACGCCCAGCAGCGGCAGGGCAATGCCCGCTGCCAGCGCCAGGTTCAGCTTGGTGGCGAAGTTCCACCAGCCGAAGTAGCCGCCTTCCAGGCGCTCGCCATGGCCAGCGCGCTGGATGACGCCGGCCAGCAGCGCGCCGGGCAGCGACAGATCCGCCCCCAGCGCGATGCCGCTGGCGATACAGACGATGACGAATCCCGTGACATCGCCTGCCCCCAGCAGCGTGGCCCAGGCAAAGGTGGCCACGGCCAGCACCATGCCGCCCAGCCAGGCCGGGGCCAGCCCGAAGCGCGAGACCGCGCGCACCCACAGCGGCATCGACAGCGCCCCGGCGGCAAAGTAGCTGGCCAGGAACAGCGGCTCGAAGCTGGGCGCCTGCAGCCGGTCGCGGATGAAGAACAGCACCAGCGTGGCCGGCACCGCGCTGGCCACGCCGTTTACCAGATAGATCAGCAGCAGTTGCCGGAAGGCCGGCGTGCGCAACGGCTCGGTCATCGACGGCGGCTGCAGCGCCGCGGCGCCGATGCGCGGCTGCGGCGCGCGCGCCAGCCAGGCCACGCCGCCGGCCAGCAGCACGGCAAAGACGACCGTGGCCACCGACAGCCCGGCCACCGAGGGCAGCACGCTGGCCACCAGCACGCCCACCAGCGACAAGCCTTCGCGCCAGGACACGATGCGCGCGCGCTGCCCCTCGTCGCCACCCAGCCGGGCGCCCCAGGCCTGGTGCAGCACCGTCAGCACGCTGAAGCTCAGGTAGGTGACGGCCAGCAGCGCAAAGCACCAGGCCAGCAGCGCGTTGCCACCGTCCACGGGCGGGAAGAACAGCCCGCGAAAGCCCAGTGCCAGCACCACCGCGGCGGCGGCGGCGAAGCCCAGCACGCGCCGCACGGATTGCGTGAACCAGCCGTCCACCCAGCGGCCGATGAAGGGGTCCACGAAGGCGTCCAGCAGCCGCGCGGCCAGCAGCAGCGCGCCCAGCGTCGCCAGCGGAATGCCGAACTCCGCCGCGTAATGGTTGGGCAGGATGACGTACAGCGGCAGCGCGACGAAGGCCAGCGGCAGCCCCAGCCCGCCATAGGCCAGGCCCTGCCGCCAGCCACCGCGCCAGGCGGCGCTCATCGCGCGGGCGTACCGGCGCCGCCCAGCAGGGCGTCGCGCATCTCGGGCTCGCTGGTGCGCGGCGACAGCCAGATGCCGAAGAACCAGCGCGTGAACTCGGCGTCGCGCACCTCGCCCAGCAGCTTGCCGTTGAAGAAGAAGCGGGTGCCGGTGCCGGGCACCTGCACGCCGGTGATGCGGTCGCCGGCAGCGACATCGGGGAAGATCTTTCGCATCTCCGCCAGCCAGCGCTCGGCCTGGGCGCTGGCGATGTCGCCCTGGCGGCGCATTTCCTTCAGCGAGCGCTCGGCAATCGCCTGGCCGTCCAGCTTGCGCAGGTACTGCAGCTCCAGCGCCAGCGGTGCCGTCAACCACTGGTCGGCGCCCATGCCTTTGGCGGACCAGAGCCGGGCGTCGTAGACCTGGAAGCCCATCACGCGCAGGCGGCCGCTGCCTTGCAGGCGGGCGCCGGGCAGTTCGCCGGCCACTTCGGGCGGCAGCGGGCTGCTGGCCTGGCCGGGCAGGGCCAGGGCGGCGGTGCCGAGCAGGAACAGGCGGCGGTGCAGGAGCTTGGGCATGGTGTTCAGAGTGCTCGTCAGGGGCGGCGCAACGTGAACTGCATGACGTTGGTGTTGCCGGTGGCAAAGGCCGCTTCGCAGTACGCCAGGTAGAACTCCCAGATGCGCATGAAGCGGGTGTCGAAGCCCAGCTGCCGCACCTGCGCGTCGCGCGCCATGAAGGCCGCGCGCCAGCGGCGCAGGGTCTCGGCGTAGTCGGCGCCGAAGGCGAGCTCACCCACCACCTGCAGCCCCACCTTGGCAGCTTCGGCGCGAAACGCGCCGGGGCTGGGCAGCAGCCCGCCGGGAAAGATGTATTGCTGGATGAAGTCGCTGCTCTTCAGGTAGCGCGGGTAGAGATCGTCGCGGATGGTGATGGTCTGGATGCAGGCATGGCCACCGGGCTTGAGCTTGTCGCGCAGCGTGGCGAAGTAGCTGGGCCAATACTCGCGGCCCACGGCTTCGAACATCTCGATCGAGGCGATGGCGTCGAAGGGCTCGTCGGGGATGTCGCGGTAGTCCTGCAGCCGCAGGTCGGCGTTGGCGGCCTGGCCGGCGCGGGCCAGGCGGTCCTGCGCCCAGGCCAGCTGCTCGCTGGACAGCGTCACGCCCGTCACCTGGGCGCCGAACTCGGTGGTGGCCTTCTCGGCCAGCGCACCCCAGCCGCAGCCGATCTCCAGCAGCCTGTCGCCCGGCTGCACGCGGCATTCGCGCAGCGCGCGCCGCACCTTGGCGTGCTGGGCGGCGGCCATGTCTTGGTCCTGGCGGCCTTCGAACAGCGCGCTGGAGTAGTTCATCGTCTCGTCCAGCCAGAGCTTGTAGAACGGGTTGCCGATGTCGTAGTGCGCGTGGATGTTCTTCGCCGAGCCGCGGCGCGAGTTGCGGTGCAGCAGGTGCTTGATGCGGTAGGCCAGCCCGCCCCACCAGGTGCCGTAGATGACGGATTCGATCGCGTCGCGGTTGGCGATGAACAGCTCCAGCAGCGCCGTCAGGTCGGGGGTGGTCCAGTGCCCGGCGATGTAGCTTTCGGCGAAACCGATGTCGCCGCTCTTCAGCGCGGCGCTGCAGACGTCCCAGTCCAGCAGCCGCAGCGCGGCGCGCCGGCCGCCTTCGACGGGCTGGCCGAAGTGCACCTGGCTGCCGTCGGGCAGTTGCAGGTCCAGCGTGCCGCCGCGGATGTTCTTCAGCAGCCTGAACACCGCGCGCGCAGCGGCCGGTGCCGTGGGCGGCAGGGCAAAGGCGTCGGCGGGGATGGAGCTGCGGGTCGTGGTGGAAGTCGTCATGGCCGGCGGGTCGGGGGCAGTGGTCGAAAAAGGGCAGTACGGAAGGCGGGGCGCGTCAACGCGAGACGAAAGCCTGCGGCGGCGCCGGCTTGCGGAAGAACGGCACGCGCTTGGTCCAGAGCTGCAGCGCGTGCCAGTGGATGCGCAGCAGCACGCCCAGCGTCATCAGCGGCATGCCGAAGAAGGCGCGGCGCACGGCAGCCGCCGTGAGCGGCTGCAGGTGGCCGCTGACGCTGGTCTGCAGCAGCGCGCCGTCGTCGTCGTCGTGGTCCACGCGCGCCACCGTGCGGCTGGCCGTGCGCATGAAGCGGAAGCGGTAGCGCCCCTGCACGTCGCAGAAGGGCGAGACGTGGAAGACCTTTCGCGCCTGCAGCTCGCGCCCCAGGGCGACGTCGGGGCCGGCCAGCAAATAGCAATGCCGTTCGCCGAAGGTGTTGTTGACCTCGGCCACGATCGCTGCCAGGCCGCCGTCGGCATGGTGGCAGTACCAGAAGCTCACGGGCTTGAAGACATAGCCCAGCACGCGCGGGTAGCAGTGCAGCCAGGTCTCGCCACGGGCCGCCCCGGCAGCGAAGACGCCTTCGGCTTCGAGCAGCTCGTCCATCCAGGCCAGGGCGTCGGCTCGGCCGTCGCCGTGGTCGGCGTCGTGGAAGGCGAGCAGCCCGCGCCGGTTGCGGCGCAGGGCGCCGCCGGTGTCGCCGTGCTCGCGCAGGCTGCGCAGCGGCAGCATCAGGAAGTAGGTCGGGTAGGCGAAGGCGTGCACGCTGGGGCGCAGCCGGCGGTGCCGGACTTCGCCGATGCCGATCAGGGCCTGCGCCGGGGCCGGCTCGGGCACGCCAGCCCTCATGCCGCGGCCCGCTCCAGGCCGGCGCCCTGCGCCTGCCATTGCCGGTGCAGCCGGGCGACGACGTCCTGCGCCGACATCAGGCCGTCTTCGTGGAAGCCGTAGCGCGTCCAGGCGCCGCAGAACGACACGCCGTGGCGGGCCTGGATGTCCGGCAGGCGTTTCTGCGCCGCCACGGCGGCGGTGTCGAACACCGGGTGGCTGTAGTCCCAGCTGCCCAGCACCTGCCCGGGGTCGGGCAGGCGGGCCGGATCAGGGTTCAGCGACACCACGACCGGCTGCGCGAAGGGCAGCGGCTGCAGCCGGTTGATCAGGTAATGCAGGCACACGGCCGCCTGTTCCTGCGATCGGTCGGCCGCGCGAGCGTAGTTCCAGGCCGCCCAGGCAAGGCGGCGGCGCGGCAGCACGGCCACGTCGGTGTGCAGCACGGCGCGGTTGGGGTGGTAGCGGATGGCACCGAGCACGGCGCGCTCCTCGGGCCGGGCATCGGCCAGCAGGGCCAGGCTCTGGTCGCTGTGGCAGGCCAGCACGACGTGGTCGAAAGTCTCCTGGCCCTGGTCGGTGTGCACGCTCACCGCGTGGCCGCCTTCGGCCCGGCGCACTGCGCGAACCGGGGTGTTCAGGCGGGCGTCGGTGATGCCGGTCAGCAGCTTGTCGACATAGTGCCGTGCGCCGCCGCGCACGGTGTGCCATTGCGGCCGGTCGGCAACCTGGATCAGGCCGTGGTTGTGGCAGAAGCGGATCATCGTGCCGATCGGGAACTGCAGCATCTGGTCGGTGGGGCAGGACCAGATGCAGCCGATCATCGGCAGGAAATAGCCGTCGCGGAAACGGGGGCCGAAGCCTTCGCGGTCCAGGAAGCTGGCGATCGGCTCGGCCAGCTCGGCGTCCAGCCCGCGTTGGGCCAGGCCGGTGCAGAGCTTGTTGAAGCGCAGGATGTCGGCCAGCATGCCCAGGAAGCGCGGCCTGAGCAGGTTGCTGCGCTGGGCGAATACCGTGTTCAGGTTGCAGCCGCTCCACTCCAGCCCCGGCGCCTGCACCGAAAACGACATGTCCGATGCGGCTGTTTCCACCCCTAGCCGCGCGAAAAGCTGCACCAGCTGCGGGTAAGTGCGGTGATTGAAGACGAGAAAGCCCGTGTCCACGCCGTGGCGAACGGGGCGGCCGCCCGCGTCGGGCAGGGTGACGTCCACGGTGTGGGTATGGCCGCCGAAGTAGTCGCCAGCCTCGAACAGCGTGACCTGCGCATCGCGGGCCAGCTCATGCGCGCTGGCCAGGCCGGCGATGCCCGAGCCGACGACGGCCACGCGCCTCACAGCAGGCACCCCGCCGTGTGGCGCGCGCCTGCCCCCGCGGGGGCAGGACTCGAAGAAATGCTGCTGCGCAGCGCCCCCGGGCCAAGGAGGGATGGAGGGAGGAGGAGAGGTAGCGCCCGGGGATTGCAGGCAGGCGGGCTGCCCGTTTGCGCAGCAGGGAAACCGGTGTCGACGGCAGCGCCGCGACCTGCGCCTTTGGTGCTGGCAGTGTGGCGAAAAGTTCCGCGGCTTCGCACGATCGTGATGCCAGCCGGATGGCGGCGGGGCGCAGCGGGCAACGCCTGCAGGTGTTGGCTGTCGAAAAGCGTCATCGTGGGGCTATACGCGAAGGGTGAGGTTCTGGTTGCGCGGCTGGCCGCTTCAGTCTGGCGTGGCACCGGTGGGACAGCAGGGTACGGGGTCGGCTGGCTACCGGTGGATTGTGCTTTTAACTAAGCAGTCGCGTTGTGACTATACAGTAATCATCGCCGCGCCTCCGTGTGAAGGCTCTCACCAGGGCTGTCCTGGTCAATTCCTTCCCCTGGTCATGTGCACGGGCTGCGCCTAACATCTGCAATTACTGATTGAATCAGGGAGGTTTGTCCTGGACGATTAGCTGTCTGGTGCCAGCGCCGGGCCTTGCCAGCAGCAGTGCCGGGTGGGCCGCGGCGCCAAGCGCCGTATTTCCCTGATCCGCCCCTGCAGCGGACGGGCCTGCCCTGCTTCGAGGCTGGGGGCCCGTGCCGTGCAGGCCGCCCCACCCCGGGGCTGACGAAAGCACCATGAACGACCGTACCCGGCTCGTGCCGCTGACACTGTCGATCTCCGCCGTCGAACGCGACACCGGCCTCAGCAAGGACACCTTGCGGGTCTGGGAGCGGCGCTATGGCTTTCCGACGCCCAGCCGCGACGGCCTGGATGAACGCGCTTACACGATGGATCAGGTCGAGAAGCTCCGCCTGATCAAGCGCCTGCTCGACGCCGGCCACCGCCCTGGCCGCATCGTGCCGCTGCCCTATGCCGAGCTGCTGGGCATGAACGCCAGCGCCGCCGACGCGCAGGCGGCCGGCGATGCCGCCGCGGCCGACCCGGCCCAGTCCGACACCATGGGCTACATCGCCCTGATCCGCAGCCATGACGCCCCCGCCTTGCGGTCGGCCTTGACACGGGCGCTGTCGCGCGCGGGCGTGGCCCGCTTCGTCACGCAGGTCGTGGGCCCGCTGAACGCCGCCGTCGGCGACGCCTGGCTGCGCGGGCAGATGGAGATCTTCGAGGAACACATCTACACCGAGGTCGTGCAGGTCGTGATGCGGCAGGCGATTGCCGGCATCCCCGAAGCCGCACCCGACAGCAGCCCGCGCGTGCTGCTCAGCACCTTCCCTGGCGAACCGCATGGCCTGGGCCTGTTGATGGCCGAGGCGATGTTCCTGCTGGAGGGCTGCGCCTGCATGTCCCTGGGTGTGCAGACGCCGCTGTGGGACACGGTGCTGGCGGCGCAGGTGCACCGCAGCGACATCGTCGCGCTCAGCTTCACCGGGTGCATGAACCCGAATCAGGTCGTCGACGGCCTGGCCGAGTTGCGCCACAAGCTGCCCGCCAGCGTGCACGTCTGGGCCGGCGGCAGTGCGCCGGTGCTGTACCGGCGGCGCGTCGATGGGGTGCTGCCGCTGTCCAACCTGGACGATGTTCCTGCCAGCGTGCGTCGCTGGCGCGAGGCATCCACGGCTGGGGGCTTTGCGTAAGCCCGGGAACGCACGCCCGACTGGGCTCCCTAGAATCCCCGCACCTTGGCCAGGTCGAACACCATGCTGTACCCCGAACTCTTCAAGCAGTTGGAAGCCGTGCGCTGGAGCATGGACACCGACATCCCCTGGGCCCGCTTCCAGCCCGAGCTGCTGACCGAAGAGCAGGCCCAGACCATCAAGATGAACGCCATCACGGAATGGGC
>JAIXZR010000047.1 GCA_027489455.1 Rubrivivax sp.
GATCGGCGACCGCCTCTGGCGGCCGATTGGCACCTACTACTGGACGCTGCGGAAGCTCGACGGCGCCTGGAAGGTGACGTCGATGCGCTTCACCATGACGCAGGAGATTGGCGATCGCGTGCTGGCGACCGAAGCCACCGAACGCGCCAAGGCGAAGGCTGCTTCGACGCACTGAGAAATCCCGCAGACCAGAACACCGTGCTGCGGATCGTCATCAGTCAGGGAGCGCTGGCGTCGTTTTCAGAAGACTGCACTAAGTTCAGAAGTGCACTGACTACTTCGAGCGGCCGAGCAGCCTCTCGCCATCGGGGCGTAGCTCCCCTTGAGGCGAAAGGTGCCGGTAGAGGGTCTGACGGGTGACGCCCAACTCCTTGCACAACGCTCCGACCTTGGTCTCGGGCTGCCCCATCGCCGCCATCGCCAGCCGCAACTTCGCCGTCGTCATCTTGAAGGGCCGACCGCCCTTCCGACCGCGTGCCCGTGCCGATGCCAAACCCGCCACCGTGCGCTCGGAAATCAGCTCGCGCTCGAACTCGGCCAGCGCGGCGAAGATGCCGAACACCAACTTGCCGGCGGCGGTCGTGGTGTCGATGGCGGCGCCGTGGCCAGTCAGCACCCGCAGGCCAATACCGCGCTCCGTGAGGTCGTGCACGGTGTTGATCAGATGCCGCAGGTCACGCCCGAGCCGATCCAGTTTCCACACCACCAGGGCATCGCCTGGCCGCAACGCTTTCAGGCAGGCAGCGAGGCCAGGGCGATCCTCGCGCTTGCCGGACGCTTGGTCTTCGTAGAGATGCGCCGGGTCGACGCCGGCCGCCACCAGCGCATCGCGCTGCAAGTCGGTGGCCTGGGAGCCGTCCGCTTTCGACACGCGCATGTAGCCGATCAGCATGCCTCACCTGTCACGTATACGTTCGGTTACGTGACAGTCTGGCTCAGCGCCCCCCGGCCGTCAAAAATGTCACTTAACCCGTCATCATGGCTAAGTCACGCGAAAGGGTGTGCCTGCCTAATTATGTGACAAAAATTCCAGCGGTATCCCCGCTTGGGCAAAGGACAACCGCACACGCTCCAGCGATTCGGGGGCACGTTTGGTGCACACGAGTATTGAGCATCGACACGTGCAGAGCAGTCCTGACGTTGGGCTGTCAGTAGACGTATGCACAGCAGGCGTCAAACCGCGTTGACTGGTGCAGTCGTCTTCTGAAAATGACACCGCGAGATGGTGGAAATGCGCGACACGCTCACGGATCTGGCCCGGCGGTGCCGTGTGGACAGTCGGCCAGGTTGCCCGATCCTGGCCGACGCTGGCACGCCTTAACGTACGCCGGTATAGACTGGTGTTATGTCGCTTTCCCGCCTCATTGCCCACTGGCTGCTCGCCTTGACCCTCGTGGTCAACGGCGTGGCTGCCTCGGCCATGGCGGCGCAGATGGCGGCAGGCGCCATAAATGCGGCGGTTGTCGGGACGGCTCCGGCCCCGGAAGTGCACTGCGTCAACACGCTGGCCGTGGATGCGGCCGATCATGCTCACCATGACGGCCCGGCCTGCTGCGACGACGGACGCTGTGCCTGCGCGTGCGTCCACGCCAGTCAGGGTATTGTGGCCGGCGTACACCACGTGCCACCGCGCTGGTCGGCCGCGGCGCCGGCGCCGATGCTGACGCCCTCGCATCCCGACGCGACGCATCACCCCTCGCTTCGACCACCCATCGCACAGATCTCCTGAGCGGGCTGCAGCCCGCTGGATAGCGCTGCCCGGACGTTTCCCGGGCGGCTGATTCGCGACGTCTGACGTCGTTGAACCCGGAGATCACCATGAATCGAACGTTTCGTCGCGGCGCACTCGCCGTGGCTTTGGCCAGCGCGCTGAGCGGCTGCGCCACGCTGGCGCCCCAGCCTGACGCCGGGCGCGTCTCGGCCTTGCTCGAGGCCCGCAGCAACCCCGTCCCCGCCCTGAATGCAACTTCAGATGGCGAATCGTCCCTTGGCCCACTGCTGTCGGCGCCCCTGGACCGCGACACCAGCGTGGCCATCGCGCTTCGCCAAAGTCCGCGGTTGCAAGTCGCCTACGCCCGTCTCGGGCTGGAGCGGGCCGACGTCATCGAGGCTGTCGAAATCGCGAATCCCGGCCTCTCGGTGTCCCGCATGAACCTGAGCCCCGGCGAGGGCCACACCCAGACGGTCGGCATTTCGTTGCCCTTCGTCGATGTTCTGCTCTTTCCCCTGCGGTCGCGCTGGGCGCGCCAAGAGTACGAACGCCAGTCGCTCGAGATGGCGCAGGCGGTCATCAGACTGACCGCCGAGGCCGAAGCCGCTTGGGTCCGCGCAGTCGCGGCCCAGCAGGTCGCCGACATGCGGGCCGCGGTGGCCGATGGCGCCGATGCCGCGGGGGAGTTGGCCCAGCGCTTCTTCGATGCCGGCAACATCAGCGAGTTGCAGCTCAAGCGCGAACAGGCGGTCGCCAGCCAAGCAAAGATCGATGCGGCGCGTTCACGTGCCGAAGCGCTTCGCGAACGCCTGGCGTTCGGCAACCTGCTCGGGCTGGGGCCGGAAGACGGCGCCTGGTCCCTGGCCGATCGGCTGCCCCTGCCGGTCCGCGCGGAGGACGACGTGGACGCGCTGCTGGCGCTCGCCGAGCGGTCCAACCTCGAACTGCAGGCGGCACGCCTCCAGGCGGATCGACTCCGCTCCTCGCTCAAGACCACCCGCGCAACGCGCTGGGTCGGTGGCGTGAGCGCCGGCGCCGAGCGGGAGAAGGACGCCGACGGCAGCCGCCTCACGGGCCCGAGCGTCGGCCTTGAGCTGCCGATCTTCAATCAGGGCCAGGGCAAGCTCGCGCGGGCACAGGCGCAACTCGCGGACGCCGAAGCGCGACTGCGCGAGGCAGAACTCGACACGCGCAATGCCGTTCGCGTGGGCGCCCGTGCTTTGGCCGATCACCGGGAGATCGTAGAGGTGCATCGCACGGCGCTGATCCCGCAGCGCGAACGGATCGTCGAGCGCAGTCAGCAGGAACAGAACTTCATGCTGATCGGCGTGTTCGAACTCGTGCAGGCCAAGGTGGAGGAGTACGACGCCTACCAGGCCTATCTCGAATCGGTGCGGGATTACTGGTTGGCGCGGATCGAGCTGAGTCGATCGGTGGGCCAGCGCCTGCCCAGCGACCGCGCACAGGGTGAGCCCACGCCCAGCGTCATCGACATCCTCACTCCGAACGCCCCGGCGATGCCCGGCATGGACCACAGCGGCCATGGCATGTCGAACGGGATGGCAGCGCCGATGGATCACTCGGCGCACGCCATGCCGGCGATGGACCACAGCGCCCACGGCGCAGCGCCCGCGGCCACGACCGAGAACACGGCGACGCCGTCTGCCGAAGACGAGAAGCCCGCGGATACGCCAGAAGACCATCGCCATCACCACGATGGCCAGGGAGACACGCCATGAACCGCATTTCCCGCCGAGACCTGCTGCGCACGACCGGCGTCGGCCTCGCCGGCGTTGCCGCCACCGGCCTGGTCGCTGCCCAGGATCACAGTGGCCACGCAGGCCATGGCATGCCCACGCCCACGGCACCGCCTGCCTCACCGCGCCGCAGCGGTGCTGGCCGGGTGAGGACGCTCAACGGCTGGACGCTGCCGCATCGGATGAAGGGTGGCGTCAAGGAGTTCCATCTGGTGGCCGAAGAGATCGAGCACGAGTTCGCACCGGGCTCGAAGGCCACCGTGTGGGGCTACAACGGCAGCACGCCGGGCCCGACGATCGAGGCCGTCGAAGGCGATCGCGTCCGGATCTTCGTCACCAACCGCCTCAAGGAGCCGACGACGATCCACTGGCACGGCCTGATCCTGCCCTCGGGCATGGACGGCGTGGGTGGCCTCTCGCAGCCCAGCATCGGTCCGGGAGAGACCTACGTCTACGAGTTCACGCTGCAGCAGCACGGCACGCACATGTACCACCCGCATGCCGATGAGATGGTGCAGTTGGCGATGGGGATGATGGGCCTCTTCATCATCCACCCGAAGGACGCCGACATCGCGCCGGTCGACCGGGACTACGCCTTCCTGATCCACAACTTCGCGCTGCATCCGGGCACCAGGCGGCCCGACCCCGCGATCATGCAGGAATTCGACCTGTGGACCTTCAACTCCAAGGTCTTCCCGGCGATCGAGTCGCTCGTGGCACGCACCGGTGAACGGGTGAGGATCCGCATTGGCAACTTGAGCATGTGGAACCACCCCATCCACCTGCACGGCGTGCAGTTCTACGTGACCGGCGGTGACGGCGGTCGGTGGCCCAGAAGCCAGTGGCGCAGCGAAGTGACCGAGATCGTCGGCGTCGGCCAGATGCGTGACATCGAGTTCACGGCCGTGCCCGGCGACTGGGCGCTGCACTGTCATATGTCGCACCACACGATGGGGCCGATGGGCCACGACCTGCCCAACACCATCGGCGTCAACCAGCGCGGCGTCGAGGAACGCATCCGCAAGATGCTGCCGGGCTACATGGCGATGGGTGAGTTCGGCATGGCCGAGCACCAGAAGCACACGGACAGTGGCCACATGCAGGGGCCGCCGAACACGCTGCCGATGATGGCCGGCACCGGTCCGTTCGGTGCGTTGGAGATGGGCGGCATGTTCACCGTGGTCAAGGTGCGCGATGACGTGCGCCCCGGCGACTACAGCGATCCGGGCTGGTACCGGAATCCCCCGGGCACGCTGGCGCGGAAGATCAGCAGCGACCCGTCGTTCGGCAACCCGCCGCGCCGCGGCGAATGAGGAGACGCCCATGAACTTCTTCAAATCCGCCGCCGTTCTGATCGGCGTCACGGGCGTCGCCGGTGCGGCCACGCTGGGCTTCGGCTGGGTCCATCCGGGTGCCGACGAGCCGCACAGCGCCCCGGTGTACGCGCTGCTGGAGTTCGCCCGCGAGCGCGGCATCGCCGTGCGCGCCGAAGGCATCGAGGTACCCGCCCTGGGCGATCCAGAACAGCTCAAGCGGGGCGCAGGCAATTACGCCTCGATGTGCGTGGCCTGCCACCTGGCGCCGGGCATGTCGGGCACCGAGTTGAGCCAGGGCCTGTATCCAGCACCGCCCAACTTGCCCGCCGAGGCGATCCGCTCGCCCGAGAACGCCTTCTGGGTCATCAAGCACGGCATCAAGGCCTCCGGGATGCCGGCGTGGGGCAAGAGCATGGATGACCCGTACATCTGGGACATGGTCGCCTTCCTTCAGGCCATGCCCGGCATGACGCCCGAGGCGTATCGCGACCTCGTGGCCTCGAGCGACGGTCACTCGCACGGCGGCGGAGAGTCCATGCCGCATGACCACCGCGATGCGGCCGGCGAGGCCGACCATCACGGCGAATCCAGTGGCGATGACGCAGGCGCTCATGACCACGGCAGCCATGACCATGGCGCCCACGACCACGGCGCCGCCGCTGAAGGACCAGCCGCAGCCGCCAAAACCGATGACCACCACCACGACGACCCCAACGCGCCGCCGCACGCGCATTGATTCGGAGAACACCATGAAGACTTTCATCCACGCTGCCGGCGCGCTGATGCTGCTGTCGGCACCGAGCCTCGGATTCGCCCACGAGAACGCGCCCCATGCGGCCCCGTCGGTCAGCACGCCCAGCCAACCGGCGGCCGCCCCAGCGGCAACGACTCCGGAGGCCACGGTCGACGCCTTCGCCGCGGCACTCCGAGCCGGTGACGTGCCGACGCTCCGGACGCTCCTTGCTCCGGACGTGCTGATCCTCGAGGGCGGCGGTGCCGAGCGCTCCGCCGAGGAGTACCTCGGCGGCCACGCCCTTTCCGACGCCGCCTTCCTGAAGGACGCCCACGTCCGCCAGACCGCTCGCACCACCAAGGTCGACGGCGCCATGGCCTGGATCGCGACCGAGAGCGAGTTGCACGTCGAGCGTGACGGCAAGCCGCTGACGCTGGCCAGCGCCGAGACGATGGTGCTGCAGAAAATCGGTGATGCCTGGCGGATCGTCCATATCCACTGGTCTTCGGCGCGTCGCACCGAAGGAGCACCGCGATGAACCGTTGGCTCACGGTAATGACGTTGGCCGCGTCGATGGCGATGGCCGGCTGCAGCGTCGCCACGCCTGGGGAGGCCGCTCCATCGGCAGCCTCCAGCTCTCCCACCACTGCGGCCGAAAGCCCGCTCCTGACGGTCCACAAGAGCCCCACCTGCGGCTGCTGCGCGCTCTGGGTGGATCACGTCAAGGCATCGGGTTTTCGTGCCGAGATCCAGTTGGCGGACGACATCGAACCGGTGAAGCGCCGCGTGGGCGTGCCGGCCGGCTACGGCTCCTGCCACACGGCCGAGGTGGAGGGTTACTTCATTGAAGGGCATGTGCCCGCCTCGGACATCCAGCGGCTGCTGAAGGAGCGGCCGGACGCCCTCGGGCTCACCGTTCCCGGCATGCCAATGGGGTCGCCCGGAATGGAAGTTCCGTCGGGTGAAGTGCGGCCGTACACGGTGTTTCTCGTCCACAAGGACGGCACCGTCTCGCCTTTCTCTGAGCACGGGCCGCCCTGAGGACACGCCATGAACACCCATCCCCCAGGGCACCACCACCCATCACCGACGCACGCCGGCGCGCCGGCGCCATCGGCATCGCCTGCGGTCGCTATCCCGACCGGTGCCTGGTACACGTGCCCCATGCATCCTGAGGTGCGTCAGCGAGGACCGGGCGCTTGCCCGAAGTGCGGCATGGCACTCGAACCCTTGGTGCCAGAGGCGGACGCCGACGACGTTTCGCCCGAACTGGTCGATTTCCAGCGCCGGTTCTGGTGGACCCTCCCGCTGACGGTCGCGGTTCTGGTGATCGCGATGGCCGGTCATCGTCTGCCCCAGTGGTCGCCCGCGGCGCGCACGTGGGTCGAGTTGGTGCTGACCGTGCCCGTGGTGCTGTGGGCAGCGTGGCCGTTCTTCACCCGGGGATGGGTGTCGTTCAAGACGCGGCAGTTGAACATGTGGAGCTTGATCAGCGTGGGGGTCGCTGCGGCGTTCGGCTACAGCCTGGCGGCGACCCTGGCGCCGGATTGGTTCCCTAGAACCTTCGTCGAACACGGCCGCGTGGGCGTGTATTTCGAGGCCGCAGCGGTCATCGTGTCCTTGACCCTGTTGGGACAGATCCTCGAGCTCCGCGCACGATCGAAGACCTCGGCGGCGATCCGAAGCCTGCTCGACCTCGCGCCAAAGACGGCTCGTCGCGTGCGCGAGGACGGCAAGGACGAGGACGTCCCGATCGCGGAACTGCATGTCGGCGATCGCGTGCGTGTACGACCCGGCGAGAAGGTGCCGACCGACGGTCGCGTGCTGGAGGGGCGTTCACACCTCGACGAGTCCATGCTGACCGGCGAGCCGATCCCGGTCGAAAAGGGTCCTGGCGACGCCGTTATCGGCGCCACGCTGAATGCGAACGGCGCGCTGGTGGTGGAAGTCACCCGGGTGGGTGGCGACACGCTGCTGAGCCAGATCGTCCAGTTGGTCGCCGCCGCCCAGCGATCGAAAGCCCCGATGCAGCGCATGGCCGACGCCGTGGCGTACTGGTTTGTGCTCGCTGTTCTTGCGATCGCGGCCCTGACGCTGCTTGCCTGGGGCTGGCTGGGCCCAGAGCCGTCGTGGACCTATGGCGTGCTTAACGCGGTTTCCGTCCTGATCATCGCGTGCCCGTGCGCGTTGGGCTTGGCCACGCCAATGTCGATCATGGTCGCGACCGGTCGTGCCGCCTCATCCGGCGTGCTTTTTCGCGATGCCGAAGCGATCGAGAAGCTGAAGGACGTGCAGGTGCTGGTCATCGACAAGACCGGCACGCTGACGGCGGGTCGTCCTGCCTTCAGCGCCGTTCTCCCCGCGCCGGGCTTCTCCAAGGACCAGGTGCTTCGGTGGGCGGCGTCGTTGGACCTCGGCAGCGAACACCCGCTAGCCACGGCCATTGTCGAAGAGGCGCGGCGGCAGAATCTCGCGTTGGCCCAAGCGGAGGACTTTTCTTCCGACTCCGGGATCGGTGTCCGAGGGCGTGTCGACGGCATGCAACTGATGCTGGGCAACGAGGCACTGATGGCTCGGGAAGCGGTTGCGTTGAATCCGCTATCGACTCAGGCCAACGATCTTCGAGAAGACGGGGCGAGCGTGATGCACCTCGCGGTCGACGGGAAGTTGGCCGGGCTGCTGGCCGTCAAGGATCCGATCAAGCCGACGACGCCCGATGCGATTCGTGAGCTTCGGGCTGCCGGATTGCGGATCGTAATGGCCACGGGCGACGGGCATGCCACGGCACGAGCCGTAGGCAGGGCCTTGGGCATCACCGACATCCACGGTGAGGTCACGCCGGAAGACAAGCTTCGACTCGTAGAGTCGCTTCAGGCCAGCGGCCTGCGCGTGGCCATGGCGGGAGACGGCATCAATGATGCCCCCGCATTGGCGCGGGCTGACGTCGGGATTGCGATGGGCACGGGGACTGATGTCGCGATGTCGAGCGCCAAGCTCACCCTGGTCAAGGGCGACCTCCAAGGCATCGCCGTGGCGCGTCGGATCTCGAACCAGACCGTGGCGAACATGAAGCAGAACCTCGTGTTCGCGTTCGCCTACAACGCCGCCGGCGTGCCGATCGCGGCAGGCCTGCTGTTCCTTCTCGACGGCCCATTGCTGAGTCCGATGGTGGCCGCACTGGCCATGAGCCTCAGCTCGGTCTCGGTTGTCCTCAACGCATTGCGTCTGCGCAAGCAGACGCTGTGAACGCTTCATCGCGGCGATGCTCCGGCGCGGCGTGAAGATCCCCCTCTCTCGGAGTAGGAGAATCCCATGAGCAACACCCTCAAGATCACGTTCGCACTGACCCTTGTGCTGGGCGCAGCACAGAGCTTCGCGAGCGATCGTCAGCACGCCAACCACGAGGCCGCAGGTCATGCCCATGCCGCCATGGCGCCGGATTTCGCCACGCTCGACGCCAACAGTGACGGCCAGCTCGAGAAGACCGAGCTGCCGAAGGACCATCCGATGGCGGGTCACTTCGACATGATGGACAAGGACAAGGATGGCAAGGTCAGCAGGACGGAGTTCGACGCCATGCACGCAAGCCACGACGGTCATTGATCGAACGAGTCGCTGGCGTCGACCGCGAGGTCGGCGCCGGGACTCTCAAGGCCCCTGGTCATGACCGAACCCGACCGTGCAGCGTGGCGCGGTAATGCATCGATCGGTGCAGGCTGGGCCGCGTTCGTGGGCCATGCAGGCGACAACCACGCGCATGCCCACCACACCCTTCAACTCGCAGTGGCTGAGGCCGGCGACGTCGTTGTCGAAGTGGGGCAGCGTGAGGCCGTGGGGGCTCCGGGGATTCTCATCGACGCCGGCGTGTTACATCGCCTCCATCCGGGGCACATGCGGCTGTTCTACGTCGAAGCGACCGGCGCTGCGGGGAAGGCGCTCTCAGGCCGATGCCTTGGAGGACTGCGAACGTTTTCGGACATTGAACGACAGGCGTTGCTGGTCCGCTGGCCCGAAGCGTCCTTGGCAGGCCCACGTCCGCTTCTCGAGGCCTTGGGCATCTCAGAGGGAACAATAGCCTCAACCTTGGAGCGCGAAGATCGCGTTGACCGCGTCATCGCGTCACTCGCTCGTCGGCTGGAGGACGCGACAAGCTTGACGTCACTGGCCGCTGACGCGGCGCTGTCGCCCAGCCGGTTCCGGCACCTCGTCAGCGAGCGCGTAGGGATGCCGCTTCGGCCGTATGTGCGCTGGCTGCGCCTGCAGCGTGCGTTGGAATCGGCCGCCCGCGGCGCCAACCTCACTGAAGCGGCGCAAAGCGCCGGCTTTGCTGACGCCGCCCACCTGACTCGGACGATGCGCCGGCACTTCGGTGTGCCCCCCAGCGCCGTGGTTGCACTGCTACGACAGGACTGAGTCAGCCCCTTCGTTCAAGACGGCGCGGGCCGCCGACGCCACGCTGGTGATTCCGAAACACTCTGGACGCTCGTCATGGCCATTGCACTGCTTCGCTACGGCGCCTATCCGCTGGTGATGGGCTTAAGCATTGCCGCCGTTCTCTGGATCGCATCGTCGTGGCAGTGGGCCTTGCCCGGTTTTGCGGTCACCGCTGTCATCGCGCTTACTGTGATCGCGACTCTCGAGCGGGTCATCCCGTATCAGCGGGCGTGGCAGTTGGACCACGGCGATCTGGCGGCGGACATCGTCCACGCCGCGGTGAATTTCAGCCTGCTCGGCGGTAGCGCGTTCGCGCTGCATGCGCTGGGTCTCGATGCGGTCTCGGTGTGGCCGGACGCGTGGCCGCTTTGGGCGCAGATTCTGCTGGCAGGTGCCGTGATGGACCTCGGCCTGTACGTGATGCATCGCGCAAGCCATCGCGTAGGGCTGCTCTGGCGGCTTCATGCCATCCACCATGCCCCTGAGCGGCTGTACTGGCTCAACGGTGAGCGTCGCCATCCCTTGAGCGCGCTGGTGCTGGCGGGCCCTGGCCTAATCGTCGTCGTCGCACTAGGCGCGCCGCCGCTCGTCGTCAGTGCATGGCTCACGCTGTTGGCAATCCACCTCGGCTTCCAGCACGCCAACGTGGACTACCGCGTCGGGCCGCTTCGCTACGTCCTCGGCGTGGCTGAAATCCACCGCTGGCACCACAAGCGCGAGTACGAGGACGCCCAAGTCAACTTCGGCGAGTTCTGGATGATCTGGGATCACCTCGGCCGCACATTCCACGATCAGCCGAACGGCGTGATTGCCGGTGAGGTGGGACTACGCGATCAGCGCGTTCCCGATGATTATGGCGGGCAACTGCGCTGGCCATTCACACAGCGCGATGCCCGCTACGATTCAGTTTCGCCGCCATGACGAGCCCGGAACACGGAGTCCGGGCTCGTCCATCGTCATCCTCGGAGCAGACGGTCCACCGACTCATCCGCCCGATGCGCCAGCCGGTAAAGAACCGGCAGCACGAACAGCGTCAGCAGCGTTGACGACAAAACGCCGCCGATCACCACGGTGGCCAGCGGGCGCTGCACCTCGGCCCCGGCGCCGACGGCCAAGGCCATGGGCACGAACCCGAGGCTCGCCACCAGCGCGGTCATCAGCACCGGGCGGAAGCGCGTCAGCGCGCCCTCCCGGACCGCCTCGTCGAGCCCCATGCCGTCCAGTCGAAGCTGGCGAATGAAGCTGAGCATGACGATGCCATTGAGCACCGCGATGCCGCTGAGGGCGATGAAACCCACGCCTGCGGAGATCGACAGTGGCAAGTCGCGGAGCAGCAAGGCCGCAACGCCGCCCGTGAGGGCGAGGGGCACGCCGGAGAACACCACCAGCGCATCGCGCCCTGATCCGAAGGCCAAGAAGAGCAGGCCGAGAATCAGCAGCAACGTCATGGGCACGACGATCGACAGTCGCTGCGTGGCCGAGATCAGCTGCTCGAACGTCCCGCCATACTCCACCCAGTACCCCGGCGGCACCTCCACCTCGGCAGCGACGCGCTGCTGCACCTCTGCGACGAAGGAGCCGAGGTCCCGGCCGCGGACATTCGCCGTCACCACCACGCGACGCTTGCCGTTCTCGCGATTGATCTGGTTCGGACCTTCCTCGATGCCGATCCGGGCGAGTTCGCGAAGCGGCACCGTA
>JAIXZR010000230.1 GCA_027489455.1 Rubrivivax sp.
TGCATGGACATGCTGGCCGATGGCCGCACGCTGCTAGTGACCTCGCGCTGGGCGCGCAAGCTCACCTACATCGACATCGAGAAGCGCGCCGTGATCCGGCAGGTGGCCGTGGGCCGTTCGCCGCACGGCGTCTGGACGCTGGACCATGCGCCGCGGCGCTAGCCGCTGCGGCGCGGCGCCGGCCCGCGCCGGTGCCTGGGTGCTGGCCTGCCTGGCCTGGCTGGGCCTGGCCGGCCCGGCGCAATCGGCTGCCGAGGCCCGCTGCGACAAGCCGGTCTACCTGAGCTTCGACACCGGCCACATGGGCATCGCGCCGCTGGTGGCCGAGGTGTTGCGCAAGCACGCGGTGCGCGTGACCTTCTTTCTGGCCAATGAACGCACGCAGGCCGGCGGCAGCAGCCTGGACGACACCTGGGCGCCCTGGTGGCGCGAGCGCGCCGCCGAGGGCCACGCCTTCGGCTCGCACACCTGGGACCACGACGTCTGGCAGGCCGACTTGCCTGGCGCCTGGCGCATGCGCCCCACCGCCGGCCCGGCGGCCGGCCGGCCGCGCGTGCTGGACGCCGCGGGCTACTGCAGCGAACTCGCGCGCCCGGCGCAGCGCTTCGCGCAGATGACGGGGCAGGCGATGGGCGCGATCTTCCGCGCCCCCGGCGGCAAGACATCGCCCGCGCTGCTGCAGGCCGCCGCGGCCTGCGGCTGGACGCACGTGCCCTGGTCGCCAGCGGGCTTCCTGGGCGACGAGCTGCCCAGCGACCGCTACCCCAACGCGCAGCTGCTCGCGCGCGCCCTGCGCGACGTGCGGCCGGGCGACATCCTGCTGGCCCACCTGGGCATCTGGTCGCGCCAGGACGCCTGGGCCCCGGCCGTGCTGGAGCCGCTGATCACCGGCTTGAAGGCGCGCGGCCTGTGCTTTGCCACGCTGCGCGAGCACCCGCAATACGGTGCAGCCGCCAGCCGCGCGGCCCCGCAGGCCGCGGCGGGCCGCTGAGGACGGCCGGGCATGTCGATCGTCACCCCCTGGCTCGAAGCGCCGCTGGCCGCGTTCGCCCAGGCGCAGCAGTGGCTGTTCGAAACCATCGTGCAGCCGCTGGTGTACGGCCTGGGCTGGGGCAACCTGCTGGAAGACGCCTACACCGCCACCGGCTGGCTGCTGGTGGGCCTGCTGCAGCTGGCGGTGATGCTGCTGGTGTTCCGCGCGCTGGAGCGCTGGCGCCCCGCCGAGCCCGTGACCGACCGCGCCGCCGTGCGCGTGGACATCGTCTACACGCTGGTGCACCGGCTGGGGCTCTTCAGGGTGGGCCTGTTCTTCCTGGTCACGCCGCTGTGGGATGCGCTGGTCGGGCAGCTGCGCGTGGCCGGGCTGCCGGCCTGGTCGCTGGACGCTGCCTGGCCGGGCGTGACGGACCTGGCGCTGGTGAGCTTCCTGATCTACCAGGTGATCTTCGACGCCATCGACTACGCCATCCACCGCGCCCAGCACGGCCTGGGCTGGTGGTGGCAGCTGCACGCGCTGCACCACAGCCAGCGGCAGATGACGATGTGGTCCGACAGCCGCAACCACCTGCTCGACGACCTGCTGCGCGACAGCGCTTTCGTGCTCGCCGGGCTGCTGCTTGGCGTGCCGCCGGAGCAGTTCGTGGCGCTGGTGGCGTGCAAGAAGCTGGCGGAAAGCCTGTCGCACGCCAACGTGCGCATGAGCTTCGGCCCGGTGGGGCAGCGACTGCTGGTGAGCCCGCAGTTCCACCGCGTGCACCACGCCATCGGGCTGGGCCATGAATCGCACGGCCCGGGCAGCCTGGGCGGGTGCAACTACGGCGTGCTGTTCCCGCTGTGGGACATGCTGCTGGGGACGGCGCGCTGGGGCGACGGCTACCCGCCCACGGGCGTGCGCGACCAGCTGCAGGGCCGCGACTACGGCCGCGGCTTCTGGGCCCAGCAGTGGCTGGGCCTGCGGCGCCTGGCCGGACGGTGAGCGCGCTGGCCCGGATGGCCGGTGCCGCAGTGCGCGCCGCCATCGACGGCCTGCACCCGCGGCTGCTGCTGCAGGCCTTGCCGCTGCTGCTGCTGGCCTGCGCTGGCGTGGCGCTGCTGGGCTGGCTGGGCTGGGAAGCCGCCATCGACGGCGCGCGGGGCCTGTTGCAGACCACCGGCCTGCTTCAGCCGGTGCTGGATGGCTTGGATGCCCGCGGCCTGTCCCGGCTGCGCAGCGTGCTGGCGCCGCTGCTGGTGGTGGCGCTGGCGCAGCCGCTGTTCGTCATCGCCGGCCTGCTGCTGGCCGCGCGCTGGCTGGCGCCGGCGGCGGCGCGGCACGTGGTGGCGCGGCGCTGCCCAGGCCTGGCTGGCGCTGCGGGCCACCAGGGCGCGGTAACGCGCGATGACGCTGCCGCCCGCCGGGCCGGGGCCGACGGCGCGCCAGTGCGACACCCCGCCTGGCCCTGGGCACCGACCGCGCTGGCGCTGCTGGCGCCGCTGGCCAGCCTGCCGCTGTGGCTGTGGCCCCCGCTGGGGGTGATGCTGCCGGCAGTGGCCACAGGCTGGCTGGCAGCGCGTCTGCTGGGCCCGGCCGTACTGGCCGGCTGGGCCAGCCCCCAGGAGCAGGCGGCCCTGCTGCGAATGCACCGCGGGCCGCTGCTGGCCGTCGGCCTGGTCAGCAGCGCGCTGGCGGCGATGCCAGGGCTGCTGTGGGTGTGGCAGCCGGCGGCGCTGATCTTCGCGCCGCTGCTGGCGGTGGCCGCGGCAGCTTGGAC
Organism: Rubrivivax sp.; assembly: GCA_027489455.1. Classification (GTDB taxonomy): domain Bacteria; phylum Pseudomonadota; class Gammaproteobacteria; order Burkholderiales; family Burkholderiaceae_C; genus Rubrivivax. The sequence goes on from JAIXZR010000230.1 coordinate 2,751, forward strand.
CCTGGCCGTCTACGGGCACGCGGCGCTGTGGGCGGCGCACCCGCTGCTGCCTGCGCTGCAGCAGTGGCGGGCAGCCGCAGCGCCGGGCCCGGCGGTATCGGTTCCAATGGCAGCCAAGCCAACCTGCCCGCCCCACTGACCTGCCCACCATGGACATCGGCCTCATCATCGTCGGCGACGAGATCCTCTCCGGCAAGCGCCAGGACAAGCACCTGGCCAAGACCATCGAACTGCTGTCCGCCCGCGGGCTGATGCTCAGCTGGGCGCGCTACGTGGGCGACGACAGGCCGCGCATCACGCGCGCGATCAGCGACGCGCTGGCCGGGGGTGACCTGGTCTTCAGCTGCGGCGGCATCGGCGCCACGCCCGACGACCACACGCGCCAGTGCGCCGCCGCCGCGGCCGGCCTGGCGCTGGAACTGCACCCGCAGGCGCGCGACCTGATCCTGGAGCGCATGCGCGACGTCGCGCAGGAACAGGGTCAGCCCTTCGACCCCGATCGCCCGGACAACCTGCACCGCCTGAACATGGGCGTGTTCCCGGCCGGGGCGCAGATCATCCCCAACCCGTACAACAAGATCCCGGGCTTCAGCCTGGGCGACGTGCACTTCGTGCCCGGGTTCCCGGTGATGGCCTGGCCGATGATCGAATGGCTGCTGGACACGCGCTACGCGCACCTGCACGGCGGCGCGCGGCAGGTGGAGCGCTCGGTGATCGTGTTCGGCGCGATGGAAGCCAGCCTCACGCCGCTGATGGAGGACATCGAGGCGCGTTTTGCTGGCGTCAAGGTCTTCAGCCTGCCCAGCGTGGACCACCCGCAGTACGGCCGGCACATCGAGCTGGGCGTGAAGGCCGCAGCCGACCCGACGCACGCTTTTGCAGCGCTGCGCGACGGGCTGCTGGCGCGCGGTGCGCAGTTGGGCCCTGAGATGGTGCGATAACGCCTCAAGGCTGTGCGTATCCAGCGGTGATCCTGGTGCACCGCCATCGTGCACGCGCCGCGGCGGCGCCGCCCGGGCTGGCGCCCGCTGGCGGCTACGGGCATGCTTTCTGCTAGATTTGCCCGCGCCTGAACGCTGCCTCTGTCCCAGGGTGTTCGTCGGCACACCCCAAAAACCACCCCAAACCCCGCGCCCCGCTAGGAGAGATTTGAATGGCAAAAACCGTTGCCGACGTGATGAAGTTGGTCAAGGAGAGCGAAGCCAAGTTCGTGGACTTCCGCTTCACCGACACCCGCGGCAAGGAACAGCATGTGTCCGTGCCTGTTTCGCACTTCGATGAGGACAAGTTCATTTCCGGCCACGCCTTCGACGGCTCGTCGATCGCCGGCTGGAAGGGCATCGAAGCCTCCGACATGCTGCTGATGCCGGACCCGAACACCGCCAACGTCGACCCGTTCTTCGAAGAGCCCACCGTCATCCTGACCTGCGACGTGCTGGACCCCGCCGACGGCAAGCCCTACGAGCGCGACCCGCGCAGCCTGGCCAAGCGCGCCGAGGCCTACATGAAGAGCAGCGGCCTGGGCGACACCGCCTACTTCGGCCCCGAGCCCGAGTTCTTCGTCTTCGACAGCGTGCGCTGGTCCAACGACATGTCGGGCTGCTTCAGCAAGATTGAAAGCGAAGAAGCTGCCTGGAACACCGGCAAGGAATACGAGCACGGCAACAGCGGCTTCCGCCCGGCCGTGAAGGGCGGCTACTTCCCCGTGCCCCCAGTCGACAGCGGCCAGGACCTGCGCTCGGAGATGTGCCTCATCCTGGAGAGCCTGGGCATCCCCGTCGAAGTGCACCACCACGAGGTGGCCAACGCCGGCCAGATGGAGATCGGCACGAAGTTCAGCACGCTGATCCAGCGCGCCGACTGGGTGCAGCTGCAGAAGTACGTCATCCACAACGTGGCTGCCGCCTACGGCAAGACGGCCACCTTCATGCCCAAGCCCATCGTCGGCGACAACGGCAGCGGCATGCACGTGCACCAGAGCGTGTGGAAGGACGGCGTCAACCTGTTTGCCGGTGACGGCTACGCAGGCCTCTCGGACTTCGCGCTGTACTACATCGGCGGCATCATCAAGCACGCCCGCGCGCTGAACGCCATCACCAACCCCGGCACCAACA
>JAIXZR010000063.1 GCA_027489455.1 Rubrivivax sp.
GACGGGCGTCAGCGCCTGCGGCAGCGGCGCGTCGGGTGCCACGGCCTTGAACACCGGGTGCACCATCTCGCGGCCGAAGAAGCACACGCGCACCTCGCCGCGGGCGCGGATGGTGGCGCCCACGGCCAGGGTCTTCTGGTTCGACGGGTAAAAGTGCAGCAGCCGCAGCGTGAGCTCGCCACCGCTGCCGTCTTCCAGCACCACCAGCAGCTGGCGCCGGCTACGGGTCTCGACACGCGCCTCGCGCACCGTGCCCTGCACCTGGGCCACGCTGCCGTCGCGCAGGCTGGCGATGGGGGCGATGCGGGTCTCGTCCTCGTAGCGCAGCGGCAGGTGCAGGGCCAGGTCGATGTCGCGCAGCAGCCCCAGCTTGCGCAGGGCGCGCTGCGGGGCGGACAGGGCAGGTGCGGCGGCGCCCGCAGGCGCCGGAGGGGTCGGCGCAGCGGCGGGCTGCACGGGCGCGGTGGGCATGGAACAATTTTGGGCCCCGCTGGCTCCGACGCCCCCATGCCCGCACACCACACCCTGGCCGATTTCGACTTCGACCTGCCGCCCGAGCTGATCGCCCAGCACCCCGCGGCCGAGCGCAGCGCATCCCGCCTGCTGGACGGCACCGGCGCCACGCCCGTGGACCGCACGTTCCGCCACCTGCCCGGCCTGCTGCAGCCGGGCGACCTGCTGGTCTTCAACGACACGCGCGTCATCAAGGCCCGGCTGCTGGGCGAGAAGCCCACCGGCGGTGCAGTCGAAGCGCTGATCGAGCGCGTGCTGCCGGGCCACGAGGTCTGGGCCCACCTGCGGGCCAGCAAATCGCCGCGCGCCGGCGGCATCGTGCGCTTTGCCGATGCCTTCGATGCCGAGGTGCTGGGCCGCGCCGGGCCGGACGACGCGCTCTTCCACCTGCGCTTCCCCGACGACCCGCTGGTACTGCTGGCGCGCCACGGCCATGTGCCGCTGCCGCCCTACATCACCCACGACGACACGGCCGAGGACGAAGCCCGCTACCAGACCATCTTCGCCAGCCGCCCCGGCGCGGTGGCCGCGCCCACGGCGGCCCTGCACTTCGACGAGCCCGTGCTGGCCGCGCTGGCCGCGCGTGGCGTGAAGACCGCCGCCGTCACCCTGCACGTGGGCGCGGGCACCTTCCAGCCGGTGCGGGTGGACAACATCGCCGAGCACCGCATGCACAGCGAATGGTTCGAGGTCGGCGCCGAGACCGTGGCCGCCATCCACGCCACGCGTGCGGCGGGTGGCCGCGTGGTGGCCGTGGGCACGACGACGCTGCGGGCGCTGGAATCGGCCGCGCTACAGGCCGCCCGCAACGGCCAGCCTCTGGCGCCCTACACCGGCGACACCGACATCTTCATCACCCCCGGCTTCGAGTTCCGCGTCGTCGACCGGCTGGTGACGAACTTCCACCTGCCCAAGAGCACGCTGATGATGCTGGTCAGCGCCTTCGCCGGCCACGCGCACATCATGGCGCTGTACCGGCACGCGGTGGAAAGCCGCTACCGCTTCTTCAGCTACGGCGACGCCATGCTGCTGGAACGGGCCGCGACAATGCCCGGATGCTGAAGTTCGACCTCCACAAGACCGAAGGCCATGCCCGCCGCGGCACGCTGACGCTGAACCACGGCGTCGTCGAAACACCCGTCTTCATGCCCGTGGGCACCTACGGCACCGTCAAGGGCGTGATGCCGGGCAGCCTGCGCGAGATGGGCGCGCAGATCATCCTGGGCAACACCTTCCACCTGTGGATGCGCCCGGGGCTCGACGTGCTGCAAAAGTTCGGCGGCCTGCACCGCTTCGAGCAGTGGCACGCGCCCATCCTCACCGACAGCGGCGGCTTCCAGGTCTGGAGCCTGGGCGGGGCCGACGGCAAGGGCCGCAAGATCACCGAGCAGGGCGTGCACTTCGCCAGCCCCGTCAACGGCGACAAGCTCTTCCTCACCCCCGAGGTGAGCATGCAGATCCAGACGGTGCTGAATTCCGACATCGTGATGCAGTTCGACGAATGCACGCCCTACCAGACGAACGGCGTCCTGACGAGCGAAGACCAGGCCCGCCAATCGATGGAACTGAGCCTGCGCTGGGCCGCGCGCAGCCGCGATGAGTTCGCCCGCCTGGGCAACCCGAACGCCTTGTTCGGCATCGTCCAGGGCGGCATGTACACGGGTCTGCGTGAAGAATCGCTGCAGCAGCTGGTGGCGCTCGACCTGCCCGGGTACGCCATCGGCGGCGTGAGCGTGGGCGAGCCCAAGGACGAGATGCTGGCCATCATGGCCCACACCCCGCACCGGCTGCCGGCGCACAAGCCGCGCTATCTGATGGGCGTGGGCACGCCCGAAGACCTGGTGGAAGGCGTGGCCTGCGGCGTGGACATGTTCGACTGCGTGATGCCCACGCGCAATGCGCGCAACGGCCACCTGTTCACGCGCTTCGGCGACCTGAAGATCCGCAATGCGCGCCACAAGGACGACGAAGGCCCCATCGACATGAGCTGCGCCTGCCAGGCCTGTGCCGGCGGCTTCTCACGGGCCTACCTGCACCACCTGGAACGCTGCGGCGAGATGCTGGCGCCGATGCTGGCCAGCATCCACAACCTGCACTACTACGTGAACCTGATGCGCGAGGTGCGCGAGGCGCTGGAGGCCGGGCGCTTCGAGGCCTTCCGCCAGCAGTTCAAGGCCGACCGGGCACGCGGCGTCTAGCCGCGCCCTGGCCGGCCCCGTCGCGCTTTAGCTGCCAGCGTATTCCAGGGACGAGTGGTGCACGACGATGCGCAGCTTGCCGGCGTCGTCCTTCACGAACTTCCAGGTCTTGTCGACGGTGGTGACCTTGCCGTCCGGCCCCGTGATGCGCACCTTGCCCATCGTGGTGGCGCTGTCCCCGGCGATGAAGACCGCGGCGTTGTCCACCTCGCACTTCTGCCAGCCCTTCAGCGCAAAGCCCGTGTCCTTCGGGAAGGCCGGGTTGCCGCCCACGAAGTAGGCCAGAGCGCCATCGCGGCTGGTGCGGAAGGTCTGCGGATTGGTCGTCAGCGTGGGCTTGAACAGCACCGCGCCCATCTGGTAGCCGTAGGCGCTGTCCAGCACCTTCTCGGCCAGGGCTTTGGCCGCGGGCTGGCCGCTGCGCTGGTGGGTCTGGGCGATGTCCACCAGCGCCTTGCACCAGGCTTGCTGCATGGCCGCGACTTCGGCTTCCGTCACGGCCTGGTTGACGACCAGCCCCTTGGCGGCGGCGGGCAGGCTGATGGCACAGGCGGCGGCCATCGCGGCCAGCAGAGTGAGTTGCTTCATGGGGTGCTCCTTCGTGGATGTAGTGGTGTCGAGTCGACGCCTGCATTGCACGCGCAGCCCTTGAACCCGCGCTGAACCCTGCATGAGCGCCGCCTGAGCGGCAGATGAACGGCAGATGAACGCGCGCCCTCGGCCGCCGGGCCGCCACACAATCCGTGCATGTTCCGTCGCCGCCTCCTGCTGGCCTTGTCGCTGCTGGCCACGGCCGTGGTGCTGCAGGGCCTGGCGGCCACGGCCGCGGTGGGCGTGGCTGAGCACCAGGTGCAGCGCGGCCGCGTGGCCAGCGACATCCAGCGCGGCTTCGTCGAGCTCTCGGCCACCAAGCAGCGCCTGCGCACCTGGGTGGCCCAGCACCAGCAGGGCGCCGGCGCCAGCCCGGCCCTGCGCGGCCAGTTGCAGGCCGAGATGCGCCAGCAGGTACAGCGGCTGCAGACCTTGTCGGCCGAACTGCTGCGCCTGGACGACAGCGCCGCCTCGCGCCAGGAACACCTGCAGCGCCAGGACGCCCTGGCCGTGCTGGCCGACAGCCTGGGCGACCTGGAGCAGGCCGTGAACGGCGCCGCCCCGCTGCAGCCGGGGGCCGATGCGGGGCAGGCCTGGCAGGCGCTCTCGGCCGTGTTCGACCGCGCCCAGGGCCGCGATCTGCGCCAGCTGCTGGCCGACAGCAGCCGCCGCGAAGCCGCCGCCGTGGCCCGCGAGCGCGCTGCGGCCGACCGCGCCCTGGGCCGCATGCGCGCGCTATGGCTGGGCACGGCGGCCACGCTGGCGCTGGCGGCACTGGCCGCGGCGGTGTACTTCACCCGGGCGCTGCGCCGGCCGCTGGACCAGCTGAGCCAGGGCGCACTGGCGCTGCAGCAGGGCCAGCTGCAGCACCGCATCCCCGAGCAGGGCGCCGACGAGTTCACCCCCGTGGCGCGCAGCATGAACGCCATGGCCGCCGAGCTGGAACAGCACCGCCAGAGCGAGGCCCGCGATCGCCAGCGCCTGGAAGCCCAGGTGGAAGACCGCACCGCCGAACTCAGCGAAGCCCTGCTGGCCCTGCAGCACGCCGAGGCGCGCCGCCGCCAGCTCTTTGCCGACATCAGCCACGAGCTGCGCACCCCCACCACGGCCATCCGGGGCGAAGCCGAAGTCACCCTGCGCGGGGCCGACCGCCCGGCCGAGGAGTACCGCGCCGCGCTCACGCGCATCGTCGAGACATCGCGCCAGCTGGGCGGCGTGATCGACGACCTGCTGGCCATGGCGCGCAGCGACATCGATGCGCTGTCCCTGGTGCGCCGCCCGCTGGACCTGGCCCAGCCCTACGCCGAGGCCGTGGCGCAGGCCCAGGCGCTGGCGACGGAGCGCGGCGTGGCTCTGCAGGCCGAAGACGCCGCACGCGGCCACAGCCTGGTGCTGGGCGATGCCCAGCGCCTGCGCCAGCTGCTGCTGGCGCTGCTGGACAACGCCATCCGCTACAGCCGGCCCGGCGGCACCGTCAGCGTGCAGTTGCGACCCGAAGGCAGCGAGTGGTGCGTGGACGTGCAAGACCAGGGCATCGGCATCCCCGCGCACGAGCTGCCGCAGGTCTTCGACCGCCACTTCCGCGGCAGCGCCGCACGCCGCCACCGACCCGACGGCAGCGGCCTGGGCCTGCCCATCGCCCGCGCGCTGGCCCAGGCCCACGGCGGCCGGCTGCAGCTGGCCAGCCCGCCAGGCCAGGGCACGCTGGCGCGACTGGTGCTGCCGGCCGCGCCAGCTGGATCGGCGCTGGACGATCCAGACGACCTGGAGCGGGCGGCATGAACATCCTGATCGTCGAGGACGACGCGCGAATCGCCGGCTTCCTGCTGCGCGGCCTGCGCGCCGAGGGCCACCGCGTGCAGCACGCCGCCGATGGCCCCAGCGGCCTGGCCCTGGCGCAGGACGCCGCGCGCGCCGCGGCCGAGGGCGACGAGCCCACGCTGATCGTGCTGGACGTGATGCTGCCCGGCCTGAGCGGGCTGGAGATCTGCCAGACCCTGCGCGCCGCGCGCGCGCCGCTGCCCATCCTGATGCTCACCGCCCAGGCCGCACTGGAAGACCGCGTCGCCGGCCTGCGCCTTGGCGCCGACGACTACCTGTGCAAGCCCTTCGAGTTCGAGGAACTGCTGGCACGCCTGGAAGCACTGGCCCGCCGCGGCCGCGCGCCACAGGCCCGCAGCCCGCGCCTGGTGGTGGGCGACCTGGTGCTGGACCGCGAACGCATGGAAGCCCGCCGCGGCGACCAGCCCCTGGCCCTGACGGCCAAGGAGCTGGCGCTGCTGGAGCTGCTGATGGCCACGCCCGGCCGGCTGTTCAGCCGCGAGCGCATCCTGGCCAACGTCTGGGGCGCCAGCGTGGACCCGCTGACGAACATCGTCGACGTCTACATCCGCCGGCTGCGCGCCAAGATCGACGTCGACGGCGCGCCGCCGTTGATCCACACCGTGCGCGGCCTGGGCTACCGGCTGGAAGCGCCGGCCAGCGGCGCCTGAAGGCCGGGGCGGATCACCAGAACTGCCAGTTGCCCGTCATCACCACCCAGATGCCCAGCACGCCGTTGGTGACGGCATGCGCGATCACCGCCACCCACAGCTTGCCGGTGCGGATGTACACCCAGGCATAGGCCAGCCCGGCGACGATGGCCGCCAGCCACAGCGTGTGCGCCAGCACGAAGACGAAGGTGCTCAGCACCACCGCCTTCAGGCCCACCTGCATGGGCTGCACGCCCTCGAAGGCCGGGGCCTGCAGCCAGCGCATCAGGAAGCTGCGCCAGAACAGCTCTTCCATCACCGGCACCAGCAGCGCCGCGCCCACCCAGCGGGTGATGATCAGCGGCCAGTGCAGATCGCCGATGGTGTTCAGCGGCACGAAGGCATCGGCACTGCCCGGGGGGCTGAGCGTCATCCACGGTGCGTCCAGGTTCACCCACAGCACGAACACCGCCACGCCCACGGCCACGGCCAGTGCGGTCTCGCGCAGCGTGGGCAGGTTCTGGCGCGTCAGCTCGCCGTATTCGCGCCACCACCAGGCCAGCAGCGCGGCCGTGGCCAGCACCTGCGCGCCGTAGAGCCAGCGCACGTCAAAGCCCCAGCTGCCATCGGTAGGCGCCGCCCCGCGCAGCGCCAGAAAAGCCATGAAGACGGCGAACGGCGCCACGCGCACGAAAGCCGAACGTCGAAACCCGAACATCACGCCGCCTCCACCATGCCGTGCGCACCGTCGTATTGCCCCAGCGCCTGCGCCAGCCAGGCCACCGCCGGCCGCAAATCGGCCACCAGGGTGTGCGGCGGGTTGGCGATGAACACGCTGCTGCCCAGCATGCCGAAGCCGCGCTCATCCGCTTGCGCCACCGTCAGCCGCGCATGCAGCCAGCCCTTCTTGCCCAGCTTCTCGGCACTGGCCTTCAGCCGCTGGGGCAGCTGCGCGGCTTCCAGCAGTTGCAGCTGCGGCAGCCAGACGATCACCACGCCTTCGGCAAAGCGCTCCAGCGCTTCGCGCAGCGCGGCCAGCGTGCGGGCGTAATCGGTCTTGATCTCGTAGCTGGGGTCGATCAGCACCACGCCACGCCGCGTGGTGGGCGGCAGATGGCCCTTCAGTGCGGCAAAGCCATCGCTCATCGCCACTTCAACGCCGGGCTGCTCACCCAGGTAGCTGGCCAGGATCTTGTGGTCGGTGGGGTGCAGCTCGTGCAGGCGCAGCTGGTCCTGCGGGCGCATCAGCATGTGCGTGAGCGCGGGCGAGCCGGGGTACTGGGCCAGGGCCTTGCCACCGTTGAACTGGCGCACCAGGCCCACCAGATCGGCCACCGGCGCGGGCAGGTCGTCACGCGACCACAGCGCGCCGATGCCCTGTTCGAACTCGGCGCGCTTGGCGGCGTATTCGCCCTGCAGCGAATAGCCGCCGGCGCCGGCGTGCGTGTCCACCAGGCGCCAGCCTTTGTCTTTCAGGTTCATGTAGCGCAGCACGGCGACGAGCGCGGTGTGCTTCAGGACGTCGGCATGGTTGCCGGCGTGGAAGGCATGGCGGTAGGCGAGCATCGCGCGATGGTGCCATGCCCGGCCGGGGCCACGGGCCTTTGGCGCGCGCCCTCAGGGCCGGGCGCGGGCCTTGAACAGGTCGCGCAGGTTCACCTCGCGCGGGCCGGGCTGCAGGCGCACGGTGTCGCCAGCCGCCACCACGCCGGGCAGGATCACGCCCAGGTAGCTGCCGCAGTAGCCCGACTGCACCATCATCTTGCTGGCGTGCTTGAAGCCCATCGCCGCGTTGAACTTGAAGCACGGAAAGCGCGGCTCGCTCACCGCCAGCACGCAGCCCGGCGCATCGGCCGTGCCGCCGACGAGCAGCTGGTCGCCCACCCACAGCCGGTCTTCGGTGATGCCGGCCAGCGTCAGGTTCTCGCCCATCAGGCCGGGCGGGATCTCCTCGTCCCACAGCCCCACCTGCGCCTGCGCGCGCACCGTGCGCCAGAAGGCGAAGTGCTCGCTGGGGTAGGCATACACCGCCTTGCTCAAGCCGCCGTGCACCGACAGATCGGCCTGCTCGTCGCCCTCCAGCCCCATGCGCCGCACCGCCACGGCGCCGGCTACCGGCTGCTTGCCGATCGCCGTGCGCAGGCGCCGGCCGTCGATCTGCACCTCGCGCGCGAGGGCGCGGTTGACGGAGAGGATCTGGATCAAGGGCGCGCCTTTCGAAGTGGCGGTCTATTTGCCAATGCAGAAGCGGCTGAAGATCTCGCCCAGCAAGTCTTCGGTCGAGACCTGGCCGGTGATCTCGCCCAGCGCCTGGTGCGCCAGCCGCAGCTCTTCGGCCAGCAGGTCCAGCGCGGCGTCGCGCTGTTGCGCATGGGCCTGGGCACTCTGCACGTGCGCCAGCGTGCGCTGCAGGGCGTGCACATGGCGCGTTCGGGCGATGTACAGGCCTTCAGGCGCGGCCTGCCAGCCGGCTTGCTGCAGCAGCGCCTGGCGCAGGGCTGCCAGGCCAGTGCCGGTGCGGGCCGACAGCACGATGGGGGCGCTGGCGCCGGGGCTTGCCGTCGGTGCCGCGGCAGGCACCAGATCGGCCTTGTTGAACACGTCCAGCCGCGCCACGCCCGCCGGCAGCCGCGCGGCAATGCTGGCCTGCGCGGCTTCGTATTCGGGCTCGCCCTGGCGCGTCAGGTCGTGCAGGAAGACGATGGCATCGGCATCGGCGATCGATTCCCAGCTGCGCGCCATGCCGATGCGTTCCACCTCGTCGGCGGCGTCTTCACGCAGGCCGGCGGTGTCGATGATGTGCAGCGGCACGCCGTCGATCTGCAGTGTCTCCTTCACGCGGTCGCGCGTGGTGCCGGCGATCGGGGTGACGATCGCCAGCTCGGCGCCGGCCAGGGCGTTCAGCAGCGAGCTCTTGCCGACATTGGGCTGGCCGGCCAGCACCACCTGCAGGCCTTCGCGCAGCAACGCGCCCTGGCGCGTGCGGGCCAGCGCTTCGCGCACGCTGGCCTCGATGCCGTCGAGCTGCGCGCGGGCGCCGGCTTTCTCCAGGAAATCGATCTCCTCTTCCGGAAAGTCCAGCGTCGCTTCCACCAGCATGCGCAGCCGCAGCACGCGCTCGGCCAGCGCGCCCACCTGCTGCGAGAACGCGCCGGACAGCGATCGCGCGGCTGATCGGGCCGCGGCTTCGGTGCTGGCGTCGATCAGGTCGGCCACGGCTTCGGCCTGCGCCAGGTCGAGCTTGTCGTTGAGGAAGGCGCGCTCGGTGAACTCCCCCGGCTCGGCGAGGCGCAGCCCGGGCTGGGCCTGCAGGCAGCGCGCCAGCAGCAGCTGCAGCAGCACCGGGCCGCCGTGGGCCTGCAGCTCGAGCACGTCTTCGCCGGTGTAGGAATGCGGCGCCGGAAAGTGGATGGCCAGGCCGCGGTCCAGCATCTGGCCTTCGCTGCCGATGAAGGGCAGCAGCGTCGCCATGCGGGGCACCAGCGCGCGGCCGCAGACGGCCTGGATCAAGGGCGCCAGATCGGCCCCCGAGGCGCGCACGATGCCCACGGCGCCGCGGCCCGGGGCGCTGGCAATCGCCACGATGGGGTCGCGCCGGCCGATCATCGTGCCCGGGCCGCCGTGCCCACCGTGTGCCGCTACTTGCCCAGCACGCCCAGCTGCTTGTTGATGAACCACTGCTGCGCGATCGACAGCAGGTTGTTCGTCAGCCAGTACAGCACCAGGCCGGCGGGGAAGAAGAAGAACATGAAGCCGAAGGCCAGCGGCATGATCCACATCAGCCGCGCCTGCAGCGGATCGGGCGGGGTCGGGTTCAGCCACACCTGGGCCAGCGACGAGAGCGTCATCAGGATCGGCAGGATGAACCACGGGTCCTTGGCCGAGAGATCGGTGATCCAGCCGATCCAGGGCGCGTTGCGCATCTCCACGCTGGACAGCAGCACCCAGTACAGCGCGATGAAGAAGGGCATCTGCACCAGGATGGGCAAGCAGCCGCCGAGCGGGTTGACCTTCTCCTCGCGGTAGATCTTCATCATCTCCTGCTGCATCTGCTGCGGCTTGTCCTTCAGCCGCTCGCGCATCTCGGTGATCTTGGGCGTGATGGCCTTCATCTTGGCCATGCTGCGGTAGGCGCTGGCATTGAGCCAGTAGAACGCCGCCTTCAGCACCACCACCAGGGCCACGATCGCCCAGCCCCAGTTGCCCAGCACGTTGTGCAGCTGCGTGAGCAGCCAGAACAAGGGCTTGGACAGGATGGTGAGCCAGCCGTAGTCCTTCACCAGCTCCAGCCCCGGGGCCAGGGCGGCGAGCTTGTTTTCTTCCTGCGGGCCGGCGAACAGGGTCGATTCGTGCACCTGCGTGGCACCCGGGGCGACGTCACCCAGCGGCACCACCATCGCGATGGTGTAGTGGTCGGGCAGCCCGGCGGTGGCCGGGATGAAGGCGGTGCGGAACTCGCGCTGCTGGTTGCCCTGCAGCAGCCAGGCGCTGGCGAAGTAGTGCTGCACCATGCCCACCCAGCCGTTGTTGGCCGTCTTGTCCATGGTGACGCTGCCCTTGGCAATGTCCTTGAAGTCGATCTTCTTGAACTTGCTGGCCTCGGTGTACATCGCCGGGCCGGTGAAGGTGAAGTAGAAGGCGCTCTCGCCTTCGGGCGGGGTGCCGTCGCGGGCCAGCTGCAGGTAGAGCTGCGGCGACACCGGGGCGCTGCCGCCGTTGATGAATTCGTGCTTCACGCCCACCGTGAACTGGCCGCGCCGCAGCGTGTAGGTCTTGGCCAGCTGGCGCCCGTCGACCACCGGCGATTCGAAGCGCAGCGTGATCTCGTCGGCGCCGGCTGCCAGCGTGCGTTCGCCCGGCACCGCCGTCATCAGGCTCTGGTGGTTGGGCAGTTGCACGCCGGCCTGGGACGTCACCAGCCCGGTCTGCGCCACGTACAGGCGCTTGCCGCTCTGGTCCAGCAGCACGACGTTTTCGCCCTTGCGGTTGTGGTCGGCATAGCCCAGCAGCTCCAGCCGCACCAGCGTGCCGCCCAGGGTGTCGAAAGTGGCCTTCACCGCATCGGTGGTGATGACGACCTTTTCGCTGCCCACCGGGGCTGCCGGCGCGGCCGGCACGCCGGCGGATGCCGTGGCGCCTGGCACTGCCGCCGGCGCGGGCAAGGCGCCGGCCGCGGTGGGTGCTGCAGGGGCCGCCCCCGAAGCCGCTCCAGGCGCAGCGCCCGCGCTCGCCGCCGGCCGGGCTGACCCGCCGAACATCGAAGGCTGGCCGGTGTGCTTCTGCCAGGCGTCCCACAACAGCACCAGGGACATCGTGAAAACCACCCACAGCAGGGTGCGGCGCATATCGGTCATGGAGAGGTCCGGGAGAAAACAGGTGATGCTTCAGAAGCCTTGCCGCCATTCGACGCGGTGGCCGACGGCGGCGCCGCTGCGTCTGGCGTGCCGGCCACGGGCTCGGACGGGGTCAGCAGCGATGTGAACAGGCCGGCACCGGGCCGGCCCGGCCGCCAGCGCGCCAACGCGTGCAGCGGCCTGAAGTGTGAAGGAACCGGATCAAGGCCCCCCTCGCACCAGGGATGGCAGCGCAACAGCCGTGCGCCCGTCAGGGCCCCGCCACGTACGGCGCCGTGGGCCTTCAGCGCTTCCAGCGCGTAAGCGGAACAGGTCGGTTCGAAGCGGCAGGCGTTGCCCAGCCAGGGCTTAAGCAGCAGGCGATAGGCCCGCACGATGAAGATCAGCCCGGCGGCAGGCAGCGCCTGCACGGTCTTCCATGCACGGCGCCAGCCACGGGCCGGCACGGGTGCAGCGGCCTGCGGGCGGGTGTCGGTGCCGTCAGTCATCACGGCGCTGCCGTGGCCATGGCCGGCAGGGCCGCCGCCGGCCGGGGCAGCCGGGCGCGCTGCAGCAGGGTATCGATTTCCGTGCGCGCCGCCGTGGCCAGTGCCCGTGAGCTCGCCGACGGGTAATCCGCAAGCGCAAACGGCATGCGCAGCCGCACCAGCCACTGGCCAGCAGGCAGGGCCTGGGCGTGCTGGCGGAACAGGCATCGGATCTGCCGCTTGAGCAGGTTGCGCGTTACGGCCCGCTTGGCGTGGCGCTTGGGTACCACGCAGCCCAGCCAATGGTCGTCCAGCGCCTCGGCGGCACCCCGACCGGGCGACTCATCCACAGGCTGGGGCCACGCTGGCGACAAGCCTGTGGATAACTCTGTGTTCAAAGCGGGGATGAGCGTTGCAGAACCCGTTGTGGGGACAGCAGCAGCCCGAACAGGCGCGCCCGCGGCACCTGGCCGCGAAGGCCTCGCGGGTGGCTCCGGCAGATGATGCACAACGAAGTGGGCACTTCGCGACCTGGGCGGCAAGGCCAGCACGCGCTGGAAATCCGCCGACTGCCGCAGGCAGTGGATCACGGTCGCCGGGTACAGCTGCAGCCCATGGGCAACACGGCCCGAGGCCGTGGTCAGACCGCCAGGCGCTTGCGGCCCTTGGCACGGCGCGCGTTGATGACGGCGCGGCCGCCACGCGTCTTCATGCGCACGAGGAAGCCGTGGGTACGGGCGCGGCGGATCTTCGACGGTTGATAGGTGCGCTTCATGGCGATGTCCTTGGCTGGAAAATGATGTTGAGCAAATGAATGCGGCAGGCATCGAAGCCTGCCTGGCGCGTGGATGGCACACCCGGCCGGCCCGACCCGACCTGGCAGATGCACAGGCCGCGGCCCAGGCCGAAGGGGCTGGCACACCGGGCGCAGGGTGTTGCTGCAGAACCTGGCGGACGCGGCACCGGTGCCCTTTCCGCCCCAACGACAGCAGCGATGACGGCAGCGATGACGAGGTCAACCCGAAGACACCCACCCGCCGGTCTCACCCTTGCGGGCGCGTCGGCGAACCTGGAATTATCCTCAACATTCGGCCTCGCGGTCAAACAGGGCTGCGAACCTCAGCTGCAGGTCAAGACGTCAAACGGGTCTTGACGGCCCGGCCGAAACTGTGGATAACTGCGGTCCGCCGGCTGCGAGGGTTGCGGTTCACGGCGGCTCACCCAAGAAGATGTCCACAATGAGCCACGATTTATGGCGGCGCGGTTGCGAGCGTCTTGCCGCAGAACTGCCTGAGCACCAGTTCAACACCTGGATACGCCCACTGGCCGCCGAAGCCGAGCCAGCATCCACCCCGGGCCTGCCTGGCGATGGCGATGGCGACAACAGCAGCACTCAGCTGGCCACGCGCGTACGGGTGCGGGTGCCCAACCGCTTCAAGCTGGACTGGATCCGCGCGCAGTACGCCTCCCGCATCGAAGCCGTGCTGTCGGAAATCGCCGGCCATCCAGTGCAGTTGGAACTGAGCCTGGCCCCGCGCCTGGAAAGCGCGACGCTGGCCAGCACCGGCCCGGGTACCGGCCAGCCAGCAGGCATCTCACCCGGCGGCCTGCCGCTGGGGCTGGGCGAGCCCGACGCACCGCTGGCCCTGGGCAGCACGGGTACACCCTTGTCAGGCCAGGGGCTGGGCCCCACCCATCGCGGGCAGCAGCAGGCCGCAGCGGCACTGCAGCTGCCGGCCATGCGCCACCCCGGCATGCCAGCGGGCGGCGCCCCGGCCGGCGCCCCGCGATACGCCAGCCCGGCTGCGGCCACCCACCGTCTGAACACGGCACTGACCTTCGACACCCTGGTCGCCGGACGTGCCAACCAGATGGCCCGCACCGCAGCGCTGCACGTGGCCGGTGCGCCCGGCGCCATGTACAACCCCCTGTTCGTCTATGGCGGCGTGGGCTTGGGCAAGACGCACCTGGTGCATGCCGTCGGCAACGCCTTGCTGAAGGACCACCCCCAGGCCCGCATCCTCTACCTGCACGCCGAGCAGTTCATCAGCGACGTCGTCAAGAACTACCAGCGCAAGACCTTCGATGAGCTGAAGGCCAAGTACCACAACCTCGATCTGCTGCTGATCGACGACGTGCAGTTCTTCGCCGGCAAGGACCGCACGCAGGAAGAGTTCTTCAACGCCTTCGAAGCCCTGCTGGCCAAGAAGGCACACATCATCATGACCAGCGACACCTACCCCAAGGGGCTGGTGGACATCGACGAGCGGCTCACCAGCCGTTTCGATGCCGGCCTGACGGTGGCCATCGAGCCGCCAGAGCTGGAAATGCGCGTCGCCATCCTGATCCGTAAGGCCCTGGTCGAAGGCACCGAGATGCCCGAGGACGTGGCTTTCTTCATTGCCAAGAACGTACGCGCCAACGTGCGTGAGCTGGAAGGCGCGCTGCGCAAGGTGCTGGCCTACAGCCGCTTCAGCCACAAGGACATCAACATCACCCTGGCGCGCGAGGCGCTGAAGGACCTGCTGAGCATCCAGAACCGGCAGATCAGCGTGGAGAACATCCAGAAGACCGTGGCCGATTTCTACAAGATCAAGGTCGCGGACATGTACAGCAAGAAGCGCCCGGCCAGCATCGCCCGCCCGCGCCAGATCGCCATGTACCTGGCCAAGGACATGACGAAGAAGAGCCTGCCCGAGATCGGCGAGCTCTTCGGCGGCCGCGACCACACCACGGTGCTGCACGCGGTGCGCAAGATCGGCGAAGAACGACGCACCAACACCGAACTGAACCAGCAGCTGCACGTGCTGGAACAGACCTTGAAGGGTTGAACACGGCCGCTTCAGCCACACGCGAAGTCTGTGGAAAAGAACGGAACAACACCCTGCTTATCCACCGATCGGGCCGCCGCCGGCGAGTTGTTCATTTCCGCGTGCACCGGCAACAGGCCTGGGCCCACAGACTTGTCGGTTTCGTAAACCGTTGATGGAACAGGCGAAAATAGACTTGTCCCCAGAAAACGTGGCCGCCTACTACCGCTACCACCTTCTAAAGAAGAGGAAGACATGATTGTTCTCAAAGCAGCGCAAGCCCAGGTGCTGGAAGCCCTGCAGTCGGTGGCTGGCATCGTGGAACGTCGCCACACCCTGCCGATCCTGGCCAACGTGCTGCTGCGCAAGAACGGCAGCACCATCGAGTTCACCACCAGTGATCTGGAAATCCAGGTGCGCACCCAAGCCGAACTGGGGGGCGATGCCAGCAGCTTCAACACCACCGTGGGTGCGCGCAAGCTGATCGACATCCTGCGCGCCCTGCCGCCCGACCAGGTCGTGAGCCTGAGCGCCGCCCAGAACAAGCTGACGCTGCAAGGCGGCAAGAGCCGCTTCACGCTGCAAACCCTGCCCAGCGACGATTTCCCGCTGGTCAACGAAAGCGTCGATTTCGGGCCCACCTTCAGCATCCCGCAGAAGACGCTGCGCCTCTTGGTCAACCAGGTGCACTTTGCGATGGCGGTGCATGACATCCGCTACTACCTGAACGGCATCCTCTTCATCGCCGAAGGCAAGACGCTGACGCTGGTGGCCACCGACGGCAGCCGCCTGGCCCTGGCCCAGCACCCGCTGGACACCGAGGTGCCCAGCAAGCAAGAGGTGATCCTGCCGCGCAAGACCGTGCTGGAGCTGCAGCGCCTGCTGAAGGACGAAGAAACGCCCATCGAGATGCGCTTCGCCAACAACCAGGCCAAGTTCGCTTTCAGCGGCATGGAGTTCGTCACCAAGCTGGTGGAAGGCAAGTTCCCGGATTACAACCGCGTCATCCCCAAGAACCGCAAGAACAACGTGGTGCTGGGCCGCCTGCCCTTGCTGCAGGCGCTGCAGCGCGCGGCCATCCTGACCAGCGAGAAGTTCAAGGGCGTGCGCGTGAACCTGGAACCCGGCCTGCTGCGCATCGCGTCCAGCAACGCCGAACAGGAAGAGGCCAAGGAAGAGCTGGAAGTCGAATACGGCGGCGACGCCATCGAGATTGGATTCAACGTCACCTACCTCATCGACGTGCTGGCCAACATGAGCCAGGACATGGTGAAGCTGGAACTGGAAGACAGCACCGCCAGCACGCTGTTCAGCATCCCGGATCAGACGGGGTTCAAGTACGTCGTCATGCCGATGCGGATTTGACCGCCAGCCCGCGCACAACAAGAAAGACATCCGACATGACCGACCCGCAGAAACCCGCCGACCCGAACGGTGTCACCCAGCGCGCCGTGCCCGGCGCCGAAGGCGCAGCCGCCAGCACCGGCAACGAAGCCAGCGCCGCCTATGGCGAAGGCAGCATCACCATCCTGGAAGGGCTGGAGGCAGTGCGCAAGCGGCCGGGCATGTACATCCGCGACACGTCGGACGGCACCGGCCTGCACCACCTGGTATTCGAGGTGGTGGACAACAGCATCGACGAAGCCCTGGCGGGCCACTGCGACGACATCGTCGTCACCATCCACAGCGACAACAGCATCAGCGTCGTCGACAACGGCCGGGGCATCCCCACGGGCGTGAAGATGGACGACAAGCACGAGCCCAAGCGCAGCGCAGCCGAGATCGCGCTGACGGAACTGCACGCCGGCGGCAAGTTCAACCAGAACAGCTACAAGGTATCAGGCGGCCTGCACGGTGTGGGCGTGAGCTGCGTGAACGCGCTGAGCAAATGGCTGCGCCTGACGGTGCGACGCGACGGCAAGGTGCACTTCATCGACTTCAAGCAGGGCTTCACGCAAGACCGCCTGATCGAAGTGCGGGATGGCTTCGAAGTGAGCCCGATGAAGATCGTGGGCGAGACGGAAAAGCGCGGCACCGAAGTGCACTTCCTGCCCGACGAAACCATCTTCACCAACATCGACTTCCACTACGACGTGCTGGCCAAGCGCCTGCGCGAACTGAGCTTCCTGAACAACGGCGTGAAGATCCGCCTGGTCGATGAACGCAACGGCAAGGAAGACAACTTCGCCTTTGCCGGCGGCGTGCGCGGCTTCGTGCAGTTCATCAACACCGGCAAGAAGGTGCTGCACCCGAACGTGTTCCACGCCGCGGGCGACAAGCTCAGCGACCAGGGCACCAACATCGGTGTCGAAGTGGCGATGCAGTGGAACGATGGCTACAACGAAAACGTTCTCTGCTTCACCAACAACATCCCGCAGCGCGATGGCGGCACCCACCTGACGGGCCTGCGCGCGGCGATGACGCGCGTGATCAACAAGTACATCGAAGACAACGAGCTGGCCAAGAAGGCCAAGGTGGAAGTGGCCGGCGACGACATGCGCGAAGGCCTGGCCTGCGTGGTGAGCGTGAAGGTGCCCGAACCCAAGTTCAGCAGCCAGACGAAAGACAAGCTGGTGAGCAGCGAAGTGCGCGGCCCGGTGGAAGAAATCGTCAGCAAGCTGCTGACGGACTGGCTGCTGGAGAACCCCATCGACGCCAAGATCATCTGCGGCAAGATCATCGACAGCGCCCGCGCCCGTGAAGCCGCGCGCAAGGCGCGCGAGATGACGCGCCGCAAGGGCGTGATGGACGGCATGGGCCTGCCCGGCAAGCTGGCCGATTGCCAGGAAAAAGACCCGGCGCTGTGCGAGATCTACATCGTCGAAGGCGACAGCGCCGGTGGCAGTGCCAAGCAGGGCCGGGACCGGAAGTTCCAGGCCATCCTGCCGCTGCGCGGCAAGATCCTGAACGTGGAAAAGGCGCGCTACGAAAAGCTGCTCTCCAGCGACAGCATCGTCACGCTGATCACCGCCCTGGGCACCAGCATCGGCCCCGATGAATTCAACATCGACAAGCTGCGCTACCACCGCATCATCATCATGACCGACGCGGATGTGGACGGCGCCCACATCCGCACCCTGCTGCTGACCTTCTTCTACCGGCAGATGCCGGTGCTGGTGGAGCGCGGGCACATCTACATCGCCCAGCCGCCGCTGTACAAAGTGAAGCAGGGCAAGCACGAGCAGTACCTGAAGGACGGCGCCGAGCTGGACGCCTTCTTGCTGAAGGTGGCGCTGGACGGCGCCACCGTGCTGCCCCACGGTGAGAGCAGCGCCCAAGCAGCCATCGAAGGCAGCGCACTGGAAAGCCTGGCCCGCATCTATCTGGTGGCCAACAGCGTGATCAACCGCCTGGCCAACTGGATGGACCTGGACGCCCTGCGCGCCCTGGGCAACGGCCTGCAGCTGGACCTGGACAGCGCCGCCGCCGCCGAAGCCAGCGCCCTGGCCCTGCAGGCCGCGCTGGTAGACGCGCAGGTGGAAGCGCAGTTCGACACCCGCACCGACAAGCACATCCTGCGCATCAGCCGCCGCCACCACGGCAACGTGAAGGCCAGCGTCATCACCCAGGACTTCCTGCATGGCGCTGACTACGCGGCCCTGCGCGAAGCCGGCCTGAGCTTCAAGAACCTGCTGGGCGCGGAAGCCGTGGTGCGCCGCGGCGAAGGCGAAAAGATGAAGGAACAGCGCGTGGCCGACTTCCGAGCCGCGATGGCCTGGCTCATCGGCCAGGCCGAAAACGCCGTCGGCCGCCAGCGCTACAAGGGCCTGGGCGAGATGAACCCCGAGCAGCTGTGGGAAACGACGATGGACCCCACCGTACGGCGCCTGCTGCGCGTGCAGATTGATGACGCGATTGAAGCCGACCGCGTGTTCACGATGCTGATGGGCGACGAGGTGGAACCGCGCAGGGACTTCATCGAGGCGAATGCGTTGAGGGCGGCGAATATTGATGCATGAGGCTGTAGTTTCCCGTAGGCCGCCAAATTAGTTGCGACTCCCGCCACAAGATTGCGACTGGAAGGCGCTAGTTGTTGCGACTGGCCTAAGCTTCGAGCTTTGTGTAGTTCTTCGAAGGATCCGCAATCTGTTGCTCCCGACTGGCACCAACCCTAGTAGCTCTAGGGTGTGCGCCAAAGGCGCAATGGTTCTGATCGGAAACTACGAGGACTCCGTCGCCTGAGAGGAATCACGCTTGGGGAGGCTGTAAGTGAGCGCCACGTCGATAGAAATTGATCTTGACCTGCTCCTCAAGCTGCGACTTACCGTGGCACGGTTTGGTGAAATGGACCTCGCGAAGTGGTGGAACACCAGAGGCCAACTCGGCCGCGTTGGTGCACTGGCTCTCCGACGTGGGTTCCCGCGAACCCACCACTTTGCCCAAGCGCGCTCAGTGTTCGCTGTTGCAGCCCATCGCTGCAGTGAAGTGTTCGATCCTCCAGGCTGCGTAACGCTTTGGCGCTTGCCGGAGGCCATAGAAGAAGCCTTTGATGCCCGCTGGGAACATTGGCTCGACCACGCCAGTGAGTGGGCGGCCTTTTTCGAGAATCTGGCTTCCCTGTCGGGCACTGACCTCGTCGAAGTCCTGCGAGCCTCTGAGCTCGTCGGCGAGGGCGACCTTGAGGCATACAGCAAGCTTCGACGCACATCGGAAGGGCGTGCTGTCCCTCTACCAGGCGTGTTTTCGGGCAGCGAAGCGGACGTTGCTCTCCTTGCACTCGGCTTTGCCCGCGGGGAGCCTGCGGCACTGGCCGTTCCGTATGCCCGGAAGGCCGATGCGTGAAGGCTGAATCGCGCGCAAACATTGCCTCGTCTTTCACGGTCATCAAGGGCTCGATGATCGACGAGACCTACGCGGTGATGGCTTCGTGGGACTTCGGTCTCTCGAAGCGCGAGAACCTCGATCGCCTCCGTGATGAAAACTTCATCGGCGCGAGCAGCGTGACCTGGCTGCGCGATGTAGCCAAGGTTCTCAACCGCCGCTTTGACCCTGCCGGGCGCGATCGCCCACTCGTCATGCTCGCCAAGCAAGGCCTGCCGCTCGAAGAGTGGAAGCCGATTCTGCTCTGGCACATGACTCGGGATGAATTTCTCGTCCGAGACTTCTTCGAGATCTGGCTCTTTTCGTCTTTTGAAGCAGGCGCGTTCCGTGTCCATCTCGACGAGGTAGAGAGATATCTTGAGAGCATCGGACAACGCGGCGGCTTGACAGAGCATGCCTGGTCAGAGCAGACCACAAAGCGCGTCGCAGCCGGTCTTCTTAAGATGGCCGTTGACTTCGGATTGCTCCGCGGCTCAGTGGCCAAAGAGTTCGTATCGTTCCATCTGCCTGAGAAGAGCTTCCTGTATCTTCTTCATGCGATAAGCGACCAGAGCATGAGCCCCAGCAAGGTCCTCGCTTGCCGGGATTGGCGCCTGTTTCTCATGCGCCAATCGGACGTCGAACATGAACTGCTGCGCCTTCATCAGTTCCGCAAGCTCGATTACCAAGTGGCCGGTAGCCTCGTTCAGATCGCTCTGCCATGTGCGAGCGCCAGCGAATACGCCGAGAGGATGGTTGCGTGAACGATCTTGTACGTCGCATCAAAGAACACCTCGAGCCGGTGCTTGAATCACCGGATCCCCGGCAGCGCATCAGTGCGTACCACGACATGCCGTACGCCCTCTTCCGTTACGACCCGGAGGATGAGTTCGAGCTGCGCAAGCAGGTAACTCTTCTGGAAACGCGCCTCGCACAGAAGGGCAAGCGTGTGCGCCGCATTTCGCTGGCTGAGTGCCTAGAGGAGGCAATGCGCTCGCAGCGCTCCCTTGAAGAGTGGTTTGCGATCGAGCGAGAACAAGGTGCCGAGACCACCGTAGAGACAGTTCACTCCGTGCTGGCCGAGTACTCGCCGCTCGTCGACCTCGTCGCATCGCGCATGCCATCAGATCCTGACCCGCTTCGCGACATCGTCTTTATCCAGCGCACCGGCGCACTGTTCCCCGTGTATCGCACGTTCTCGCTGCTCGAGCAGCTCAAAGGCCGCGTGCACGTACCGACTGTTCTCTTCTACCCCGGCGATCTGGATGGCGCGGCAGGGCTGCGCTTCATGGGCGTGCTCGACGCTGAGCACAACTACCGTCCAAAGATCTTCTGAGAACCACGATGATTGCAGCTCCGATCAAGACCCTGTTTGCGAACGACATTCACCGTCGCATCGAAGAGGTCATCAAGGTCGATCAGACCGACGAAGAGATCATCCGGGACGAAATCAGCGAGTACGTCATCACCGACGCGATTCGCACGCACTACACCGGCATCTTCGAGGCGTACAGCGAGGCGCCGAACAAGCCGACAGATGGAGTTTCCATCTGGGTGTCCGGCTTCTTCGGCTCCGGTAAGTCGAGCTTCGCCAAGATGCTTGGCCTCTCGGTCGCCAATCGCGTCATTGCCGGCGAGTCGGCCGCTGAACGCTTCGCCGAGCGCACGGGTGACAAGAAGCTCCAAGTATTGCTCAAGGCCATCAACGAGAAGATCCCGACGCACGCGGTCATCTTCGACGTCTCGACGGACCGTGGTATCCGCAGCGGCAACCAGACACTGACGGAGATCATGTACGGGCTCTTCCTGCAGAGCCTGGGCTATGCCAAGGATCTAGACCTGTCTGAGCTAGAGATTGGCCTCGAGGAGAAGGGCTTGCTCGGCAGGTTTGAGGACGAGTACAGGCGCCTCTTCAGCAAGGAGTGGTCCAGCGAGAAGGGTAAGGTTGCCTTTGCGCTCTCCGAGGCCAGCCGCGTCCTCCACAGTCTTGAACCAGACACCTACCCCATGGCCGACTCGTGGGTGAAGGCCGTTAAGAACAAGGCTGACATCTCACCGGGGAAGCTTGCCGAGCGAGCAGGCGAGCTGATGAAGCGGCGCAAGCCAGGCCTGTCGCTCCTGTTCGTGGTCGACGAGGTGGGCCAGTTCGTCGCCCGTGATGTCCAGAAGATGCTGGACCTTCAGGCCATCGTGCAGCAGCTCGGTGTGAAGGGGCGTGGCAAGCACTGGGTCGTCGTCACCTCACAAGAAAAGCTCGGCGAGCTCGTCTCCGGTCTCGATGACAAGAAGATCGAGCTGGCCCGCTTGATGGACCGCTTCCCGCTGCAGGTTCACCTGGAGCCCAGCGACATCTCTGAGGTCACAAGCCGCCGCGTGCTGGCGAAGAACGCCAACGCGCAGGCGACACTCGGGAAGCTGTTCGACGGGCATCGGGGGCGGCTGACGGAGCACACGCGACTCACGGCGGATATCAAGCTGCCCGAATTGACGCGGGATGCTTTCATCGATCTCTACCCCCTGCTCCCCTATCAGATCGACCTGATCATCCAGGTCGTTTCGGGCCTGCGTACACAAGGCGGTGCGAGCAAACATGTGGGGGGTGCCAACCGCACGATCATCAAACTCGCGCAGCAGCTCCTCATCAACCCGGCGGTGAACCTCGCCGATGGCGCATTTGGCGAGCTGGTGCGTCTGGATCAGGTGTACGACCTCGTCGAGGGGAACATCGGCTCCGAGGTGCGCGCAAAGATCGCCGCCATTCCGAAGCTGGTCGACCACGCGCTGGCGCAGCCGGTGGCAAAGGTGGTATGCCTGCTCCAGTACGTGAAAAGCGTCCACCGAAGCGCCGAGAACATTGCCGCGGCACTGCATGGACGAGTTGGCGGCGACTCGCAACTGGCCTCGGTCAAGCAAGCCCTTCTTGCACTGGAGGCCGCCCACCAGGTTCGCCAGAGTGATGACGGCTACCGAATTCCCACCCCCGCCGAGGACGATTGGGAGCGCCTGCGCAACGGCATCAGCCCGAAGCCTGGCGACGCTCATCGCCTGCACCAGGAGGTGCTCTCGGGCTTCTGGCAGCCCCAGCCATCGCACACGTTACTCGATACCAAGATCTTCAAGGCCGGGCTCGCCATTCAAGGGCGCGAGCTCGCGGCGGGGGACATGGTGTTCCACGTGCACCTCGCCGAAATTGGGAAGCAGTTCGAGGATCTCGCAGCCGACCTTCGCAGGCGCAGCCAGCAGGAGCGCAAGAGCGTCTTCTGGGCCATCGAGCTCACCGAAACGATTGACCGCGAGACCGTTGAGCTCTACCGATCGAAGGAAGTTCTGGCGCGCAAGGAGCGGGAGACCAAGGGCGAAGACACACCAGCCCTTATCGCCGAGGAGCGGGTTCGCCTACGCCGTCACAGCGACGAGCTGCGCCGCCTGCTGAAGCTGGCGGCGCTCTCGGGTCGGATCTACTTCCGCGGCAATGACCGCAGCCCAGACGACCGCGCCGTCGACGTGGCCAAGACGGTGGCCGAAGTGCTGGGCACCGTGCTGCCAGATGTCTTCGACCGATTCAAGGAGGCTGCCGGCAAGGCTGCGGACGTGAGGAAGGGCACCGACGCACTGTTCACGGCCGAGAATCTGCAGGGGTTGCCTGACGTGTTCACGGGCATCGGCCTCCTTCGAGACGAGAAGGGCAAGACCGTCTTTCGCACAGAGAGCGGCCCGCTGAAGGAGGTGTTGGACCGAATCGATGAGCGTGCGAACTACGGCGACACAGCGAGCGGTCGTTACCTGGCGGATGAGTTCGCGAAGGAGCCGTTCGGTTGGGACTTCGAGGTGGTTCGCCTGCTGGTGCTGTCGCTGCTGCGCGCCGGCAAGATCGAGGCCACCAGCAAAGGGCAGACGCTCGATACTGTCACGGGCGTAGAAGCCCGTGACACCTTCTCGAACAACAACCTGTTCCGACAAGCTTCCTTTCGCCCGAAGAAGGGCGTCGAGTTCGAGGAGCTGGTCAGGGCTTCCGAGGCCTTCAAAGACACCTTCGGCAGTGAGGTGAAGGAGCTTAATGCGGGGGCCATCGTCTCTGAACTGCGGCGAGAGGTTGCGCGGCAAGAGGACACCGTCACTTCGGCGCTCAGCACGCTGACCACGCATCGCCTTCCGGGTGGTGCCTTGCTCGAAGGTGCCATCGGTCAGATGAAGGCCATCTTGCGAGGTTCGGAGGACAACGCCATTGCCACCTTCAACACGAGTCACCGCGCCATAAAGGATGCGATCAAGCGTGCGGTCGAGCTGGATCAGGCGTTGACCGCGCCGCGCCTTGCAGAACTGGAGCGAGCGCGCGAAGCACGGGGAGCTCGGTGGAGTTTTCTGTCCCAAGAAGCGGACATCACTGACGATCTGCGCGAGCGGGCGGCGGAGCTTGCCGATCTCCTCGAACGCGAGACCTTCTTCAGAGAGCTACCCGCCATCGATCAGCACACCAAGGCGCTGGAGCTTGAGTACCAGAGGAGATTTGCCGAGGCGCTCGATGCGCGTGTCGCCGCCTACGCCGATGCCTTCGAGAAGCTGGCGAAAACTTCGGGCTGGGCAGAAGTCGACCAGGATCAACGGCGGCGCTTGGCCGAGCCTTTCGAGCGGGGCCAAAGGCGCGACGAGGCCTACATCCCGATCCCGCAGCTTCGCGCCGACCGAGACGCTTGCGGTGCGCGGCTGAGTGCCGCCATGGCTGAGCTGCGCCGCATCATCGATGGCGAACGTGTCGTCACCGTGAGCGTGGGCAGCTACTTCGCCGAGGGCGTCGAGACCGAAGAGCAGCTTGAAGCTGCTCTTAGTGGTGTGCGTGAGGAGTGTGCGCGTCTGATCGGCGCAGGCAAGAAGGTCATCGTTCAGTAGCGTGGCATGACAATTTCGGACGACACCATCAAGAGGGCGGTGCAGCGGTATCACCGCGAGTACGACCGGTACTTGAAGTTGGCGGCGCGGGTAGCAGAGATCTGTCGTACTGAGGTGGTCGAGGGCAATGCCATTCGCGCGCAAGTGACCTCGCGTGCGAAGAGCCCCAAAAGCCTCGAGGGCAAGCTCCGGCGGTTCGCTGCAAGCGGCAAGAAGTCGATGGCTGATGTTGATGCCGCATTCGGGCAGATTCGCGATCTGTCGGCCGTGCGGATTGCGACCTACGAGCAGCGACATGAAGATCAGGTTGTAGCGCTGGTCGCAGCTCGATTTGTCGACGCGAATGGTGCGCCTCCGGTACCAGATCGCAAGGACAAGAACATCCAGGATCCCGGTAACTTCTATCGGGCCACTCACCTTGAAGTCTTCTTGACGCCGACCGACATCGTGGGCACATACGCCAACGTGGCGGAAGTGCCTTGCGAGGTTCAGGTGTGCAGCATGATGGCCCACGTCTGGAACGAAGTCGAGCACGACCTCGGCTACAAGCCAGCCGCCGGCGAGCTGTCGCAGCAAGAGCGCACGTTCCTAAAGATGCTTGGGCAATCCGTGCGCATGGGTGACGACACGATCCAGAGTCTTTTCGCGGAGACCGAGCGCCGGCAGCGCGAGCAGGGCGGAACGTTCTCCGACGTCTACGACTTCGTGGCTCGCCTCCGCGGGTGGTTTCCCGGGGTAGCGGACTTCGGGCGGCACGCCGGGCCCTTGTTCGAGACGCTGGTTCCCATCCGGCTAGCAAGCCCGGACAGCATCCTGAAGGCCATCGGGTTGCCGGAGCCGCTCACCGCTGCTGCCGAGCAGAAACTGCGAGATCTCTCGGTGTACCTGGGCGTCACACCGCGTTTCCAACTCGACGCCACCTCCTCGGACCTGCTGCTGGTGATGTTGCTGCCCAAGGCAGCGGCCTTCCTAGCGAAGACCGACCCGACCACCGAAGGGGCTGCGCGTGTGCGATGGCTGGCGGAGCAGTACCTGAAAAGTCAGGCGGAGCGTCACTGATGGACAAGGACACACGCAACGCGATCGATCGTGCCACCCAGAAGGCGCGTAAGCTGCTCGAGGTCGACTTCGCAGAACAGCTCGAGGGCGATTTCGACGTGCACCAAAGCGGCGAAGTGGCCACCCAGGCGGGCAGGCACCTTAACGCCCGGCAGGTGCTGGTACGCGAGCGCGTCGTGACGGCCATCGAGCATAAGCGTGCGACCGGCATGAGCGCGGCCGACGCCGCCCGCGACTACCTGCGCGACTCTGCTTTCACCACAATCAATCGTTTCGTGGCCCTCAAGATGCTGGAGGCCCGAGACCTAGTGCAGGAGTGCATCACGAAGGGCGAACAGTCGGCTGGCTACCGCGAGTTCTGCGGCATGGCGCCGGGGCTGCCGCTCCTTCCCGACAGTGCGGGGTACCGGCTGTACATCGAATCGCTTTTCGATGAGCTGTCAACCGAGGTGAAGGTTCTCTTTGACCGGCGTGATTCGTCGAGCGTGCTGTGGCCAAAGCGCGCGACGTTCGAGCGGCTCCTCGACATCATGAACACCTCTGAACTGGCGGGTGTATGGGGTGAAGACGAGACCATCGGCTGGGTCTACCAATATTTCAATAGTCAGGACGAGCGCCGCAAGATGCGCGAGGAGAGCCAGGCGCCGCGCAACAGTCGCGAACTGGCCGTGCGGAACCAGTTTTTCACCCCACGCTACGTCGTCCAGTTTCTCAGCGACAACACGCTCGGGCGCATCTGGTACGAGATGCGCGGCACGAAGACCTCGCTCGCGGAAAAGTGCGAGTACATGGTTCGCAAGCCTGGCGGGGCCGGCGCCTCACGCTCGAAAAAGGACCCCCGCGATTTGCGAATCCTCGATCCGGCCTGCGGGAGCGGGCACTTCCTGCTCTACGCGTTCGATCTGCTGCTCACAATCTACGAGGAGGCTTACTGGGACCGAGAGAGCCCCGCTAGCGAGGTCACCGGCAAGACGCTCGCTGAAGACTATCCAAGCATCGAAGCGCTCAGAAAGGCCCTCCCTGGTCTCGTGGTCGCGCACAACCTCCACGGTGTCGACATCGACCCCCGCTGCACGCAGATCGCCCAGCTTTCACTGTGGATGCGCGTGCAGCGCGCCTATCGCGAACTCTCGATTCCGCGAACTGACCGGCCTCTGATTCGCCGATCGAACATCGTCATCGCTGAGCCGCTCGTTGCCGACGAGGCGCTAACCAAGGAATTCGTTTCGCGCCTCGCCGATGAAGAGCTTGGGCGCGTCTTCACTACTCTTGTCGCGAAACTGAACCTTGCTGGGGACCTCGGTTTACTGCTGCCGGTGGAGACGTTCGTGGATCCGAACCCAAAGCGAGGCACAACCTGTAGCCTCTTCGCGCCGCCGAGAGAGCGCATCCGCGACGCACTCTTACTGTTCTTGTCCGAAGAGGGGCGCACCAGCATTCGGCGCAGGCTCTTCTCCGACGACGCAGAGCAGGGTCTCGGACTTCTCACTATCGCTGAGAAGTCGTTCGATGTCGTCTTGATGAATCCTCCCTTCGGCGAGCCAACCAAGGCTGGAAAGAAGGCAAGCAACCCTCACCTGCAATGCTGCGACGATGATCTGGGTGCGGCGTTCATGCACGCGTCCGTTACGCGATGGGCTCGAGGCGGGCTCACGGGTGTGGTCTCCTCAAGCACGCTGTGGTTCAAGCACACGTTGGCCGCCTGGAGACAACAGGTCCTGGTGGGCGAAGAGAGTGCCGTCGCGCTAGGCGCTCATCTGGGAGGGCATGTCCTTGACAACGCGAGTGTGGGCGCCGCCGCGACAGTGGTTGGCCCCGTACGTGAGAAGGCCGAGGCTGTCTTCTTCCGATGCCTACGAGCAAATGACAAGGCGACCGCACTCTTTGAGAGCATCAGGGACCTACGCGAGGGAATCGAACGGCCACCTGCCTACACAGTGTCCGTTGATGCACTTCGCGCATACCGAAGGTCTCCTCTGGTCTATTGGATATCAACTGACCTACGTTCGGACCTAACGCGATTTCCGGCCCTGGAAGGGGCTGGTGCCGACGTTAGGCAGGGGGTCGCTTGCGCTGATGACCCGCGATTCGTGCGTGCTTGGTGGGAACTGCCTGTGGAACGGATCGGCGCGGGCAAAGACTGGCTGCCCTTCGCCAAGAGCAGTGAATACAGTCCCTTCTGGGACGACATCACCTGGGTTATCCGTTGGGAGCACGATGGACGAGAGGTGCGCGCCTATGAGAAAGCGCGACCACAGAACATCCAGTTCTTCGGTCGCCCTGGAGTCACATTCCCATCCAAGGCCGTCCTAGGGTTCAACCCCCGCGCGTACCCGAGCGGTATCGGTTTCGGCCATATAGGCTCAGTCGCCTTCCCCAAAGAGACCAGCGCGGCGGCGCTTCTCGGCTTTCTTTCGAGTCGTCCAGTTGAGTACATCCTGAGCTTCTCGAACGGGTCCATTCAGGGGCGGAAAGGTGCTTACCAAAACAGGTATGACGTCGGGCAAGTCGGAGATCTGCCGTGGCCGAGCTTCACTCCCCAGATGGCGGTGAAGCTCGGCGAGCTCGGCGAGAGGATGAGCAGTCTTGCTATGCAGCTGTTGCGTAACGATGAGACCACGCACCAACACCTCCCGTCGCAAGCGTTGCGCTCGGCCAAGTCTCTCGACGATTTCATCACTACGGAGCTCGGGGAGGACGAACGCCTGATCCGGGGGATCTACGCAGCGCGTACATTAGCCGATGATATTGTGTCAACGGCCCTTCGGTTTAGGCCGGAAGACCTTGCTGCGATGGGTGACGAGTTCGCAGAATGCGAAGCGCCTACCGCCGGCCCGTGGTGTCCGAACCGGCCTGTGCTGGATGACGATCGTAGGCTAGATGCAGCCCGAGCTGTTACGTCGCTGGCGGTCGGAGTCGCGGTGGGACGCTTCGACGCGCGGTGCTTTTCGCAGGAGGGTCCGAAGCTCTCGCCGCTCGGAGACTTCGATGTTCAGCCGTTCACCCTGCTCAAGTCTGCTGAGTCGATAGGCTATCCGATCAAGTTGCCTAAGTCGGCCATCTTTGTCATCGATCGTACCGATCCCGACGTCGCTGACCGTCTGCTCGGCGAAGCTCTCGATCATGTCTGGCCAAAGGCGGCCCCCGATCCCCTCTTGCAGCTGTGCGGTGCACTCCGCGTCGACCGCATCAATAGCTACCTTTGTGATGTCGGTGCGTCAGGCTTCTACACCGACCATGTACGCCGATACAGCAAGGGACGTCGACGTGCTCCGCTTTACACATGGTTCGGCACCGCGTCGGGCAGCTTTGGCGCATTTCTCCTGTCACCGGCGATCACCGCCGATACCCTTTTCATCCTTCGTCATGAGGTGCTCACGCCGCGCCTGGTACGTGCCGAACGAGCGGCTGAAACTGCCCGAAGTGAAGTCGGTGAGACGGGGAATTCATCGACACGTGCTGCATTGGCTCTTGCAGATGACTTTGTGGCTGAGCTTCGCGAGTTTGCTGCTGAGCTGGATCGGGTGATCCCGCTATGGGCGCCGAGCGTTGGCGACGGAATCGTCGTCAATACGGCACCGTTCTTCCGCCTTATTCCCCATCGGGACTCGCGAACCAAGGCGGAAGCGGCCTGGAAGGAACTCTGCAACGGCGAGGTGGACTGGTCGCGACTGGCAATTCGCTTCTGGCCCGAGCGAGTGATACCCATGTGTGCCAAGGACCGCAGTCTCGCCATTTCCCACGGACTCGAGGATGTCTTCTGGATCGAGGGCACCGACGGTAAGTGGACCGCCCGCAAGATGCCCACGAAGAGCGTCGATGAGCTGGTGAAGGAGCGCACGTCGCCTGCCGTCAAGGCCGCGCTGAAGAGCCTACTCGAGGCGCCCATGGCGAGCGGCAAGACTACTGGACGCAACGGCAGCGGCCGTCGCAAGTCCGCTGCCGCCATCGAAGGAGGAGACGCCTGATGCACCCGCTTCACGACTATGTGGCCAAGCAGCTCGCCGAGAAGCTCAAGGACCGTCGCGTCGTCGTCTGGTACGACGAGCGCGGCGAGTTCCAGCCTTTCGTTGATGAGGTGCGTGGTGGCCCGCGCGCCGCGAGCGAGCCCGTGGTGGTGAGTGTTGCTGGCATGAAGGCGAGCCTCGCTGAGTACGCAGCCTCTCTGTTCGAGCTGCGCACTGCCGTCGAGCCGCTGGTGAGCGGCGACCAGCCCGATTCGTTGGTCGTCTACATCCCAGGCCTGTCACATGACGCCAAGGGCTCGGCTCTGATGGAGCTGGAAAAGGCCGGCCGCACTTGGAAGCCCGAACTGAAGCAGCTGGCCAAGAACGTTCTGCTTCAGAAGTACACGCTCGGTGTCGTCGACGAGATGCTGCCCTTGGATCGCAAGGTCGCCTACGAGGATCTTGCCCGGGCTGCGGACGGGAACGTGGGTACAGAGCCGCCGTCGATCTTGAAGAGCATCTTCCACGATGCAAGCGGCCATGATGGGCTGCTGGCTTCGTGGCTCGCGAGCGATGCGCGCGATGCCGAGATCGTGAGCAAGGACGCGGCGCGTGAGCTGGTCAAGCTCGCGAAGGCGCGCCTGGGCCTGGATCTGGTCGCCGACTCGCCGCTCGCAAAACTGCGTGCCATCTTGCTGCGCTACGTGCTGGCGGGAGAGTTTCGGCTTGACCTGACATCTGAGCTGCCAGCCTCGCTAGACAGTGTGGCCAAGCCAACGAGCAAAAATGAAGAGTCGGCTGTGCGCGAGCTCGCCCGACGCCTGCGCTCGGCCCATCCAGACGTCTACGCGGTGCTCGCCGATCGCGTGGAGGACGAGCTGGGGCTCAAGAACGCCAAGCTATCCCCTGGCGCACTCGGCTCCATCGACACGTTCCGGTTCGAGGAGCGGGCGGTGCTCCGCTACGCCGGGGACCTGATCGCGAATGGCAAGTTCGACAGTGCTTTATCGCTCGTATCTGAGCGAGAACAGAGCTTCTGGCTCGACCGTGACGTTGCCCGGAAGGCGCAGTGGGAGGCCACACGTCGCATGGCCG
Source organism: Rubrivivax sp. (assembly GCA_027489455.1). Taxonomy (GTDB): domain Bacteria; phylum Pseudomonadota; class Gammaproteobacteria; order Burkholderiales; family Burkholderiaceae_C; genus Rubrivivax. The sequence continues at coordinate 30,193 of JAIXZR010000063.1, forward strand.
AGCTGGGCTCCGTGGCGGCCCAGGTACGGGCGGCCGTCGCCAAGACCTCTGGAGATGCGGCGGCGTGGTTGGACGCCTACGTCACGCAGTCGGGTGGCGGCTGGTTCCGCCTCGACCAAGCCCAGCGCCGCATGGAGGCATGGGTTGCCAATCTCGACGAAGAGCCGGAGGAGCGCCCGCTGGCTGTCGTGAGGCGGGCGTACGAGGACGCCGTCAACGCGATGGCCAATGGATTCACCAAGGCGCTGGGCAAGGCGGGGTGGGCGGTGCCTGGTGCCCTGCACCAGACCCGAATCTGGAGCGAGGTGGCGAACGACAAGCCCAGGCCGGCTGCGTACTTCCTCGTCGATGCCATGCGCTTTGAGATGGGGGTTGAACTGGCCGAGCGGCTGCCGAAGACATCAGAAGTTGCTGTGCGTGCTGCCGTAGGTGCACTGCCCAGCATCACGCCCATCGGTATGGCGGCGCTTATGCCCGGCGCTTCGGCGAGCTTCTCGGTCGTCGAGGAGAAGAACAAGCTGGGTGCGCGCATCGACGACGCGTTCCTGCCGGATCTCGCCGCCCGCCGGAAGCATGCGGCGGCACGCGTGCCGAAGCTGGTCGACCTGGCGCTTGATGAGCTGCTCTCGCTGCAGCCCTCCAAGCTCGCCAAGAAGGTCGAGGGCGCCCAGGTCGTTCTTGTGCGTTCGCAGGAGATCGATCACGCGGGAGAGAACGGCTTCAACTACCAGGCCCGCCAGGTGATGGACACGGTCATCGACAACCTGGCCCGTGCGCTCGGCAAACTGGCCAGGGCAGGCATCGAGCACGCGGTGGTGAGTGCCGACCACGGCCATCTGTTCTTTGCCACCGACCGCGACGAGTCCATGCGTACCGACGTCCCCGGTGGCGACACAGTCGAGCTGCACCGGCGTTGCTGGATTGGACGAGGCGGCGCCACGTCGCCAGGGTGTGTGCGTGTCTCAGCCGCGCAGTTGGGCTACGCCTCAGACTTAGAGCTGGTGTTCCCAACCGCGACAGGCGTGTTCAAAGCAGGCGGCGACCTAGCGTTTCACCACGGTGGTCCATCGCTACAGGAGTTGGTGGTTCCGGTACTGACCGTGCGCACCAAGGCCCCTGGCTCGGCGCGCCCTTCAACTGAGCCTATTGAGGCGACCGGTCTTCCTGAGGCGGTGACCAACCGCATCTTCAGCGTCACCTTTGTCTATGGGGCCAAGCAGATGCAACTAGGTTCAACCGGCATCCAGGTAAGGCCTCTGTTGATGGTGGCCGGCAAGCAGGTCGGTGCGGTGGGCATGGCGGTGGACGCTGAGTTCGACCGGGTTACAAGCACAGTGAAGCTCGAACCGAACAAACCTGTGATCGTCGCCTTCTTGCTGGGCGACGAGAGCGCAGCCTCTCTTCGTGTGGTGGTCCAGGACCCCGCGACGGACGCGGAGCTCTATCGATCGCCGACCGACATCCCGGTTCGACTTGGAGTTTGAGCCATGACCAATGGAGCAACTCCCGCACGGGACGCCTTGGACGACAAGGTCAACCGCTTGTTTGCAGGCAAGGTGGTTCGAAAAGACCTCGTCCGGAAGGTGAAGGTCGGCGCCAACGTGCCGGTCTTCGTGCTCGAGTTCCTGCTCGGGAAATACTGCGCGTCGTCGGACGAGGTTTCGATCCAGATGGGGCTGCAGGTCGTGAACGACACGCTCGCCAACAACTACATCCGCTCGGACGAGTCGATGAGAGCACAGGCGCTGGTGAAGGATCGCGGCCGCCACTCCTTCATCGACAAGGTCAAGGTACGGCTGGTCGATTCCGACTACTGGGCAGAAGTCTCGAACTTTGGCCACAAGAATGTCCATGTTCCCGAGCACTACGTGCGCGACTACGAACGCCTGGTGATGGGGGGCGTGTGGTCGCAGGTTGACATGCGCTTTGAGTACGACGAAGAGTCGAAGGGCAAGAACCCGTTCTGGATCGACAAGCTCACGCCCATCCAGATCGCCACCTTCGACCTTGATGAGTACCGGCGGGTTCGCAGCCAGTTCACGTTCGACGAGTGGCTCGACCTGATCATGCGCAGCATGGGCTATGAGCCCAATGAGATGAGTCGCCGCCTGAAGCTGCTCTTCCTCGTGCGCCTCATTCCGCTCGCCGAGCGCAACTACAACCTTGTCGAGCTCGGCCCGCGCGGCACGGGTAAGAGCTACGTCGTTCAGGAGTTCTCACCCTATTCGGCCTTGCTCACGGGCGGTACTACTGTGGCCAACTTGTTTGGCCACATGAACGGCCGACAGAAGGGCATGGTGCAGATCTGGGACGTTGTTGGCTTCGACGAAGTAGCAGATCTTCAGAAGATGCCCAAGGAGGTCATCACAACGATGAAGACCTATTGCGAGTCGGGCACCTTCCAGCGGGGGCAGGAGGCCGTATCGGGTGACGCCAGCATCGCGATGTTCGGGAACACAAACCAGCCGATCGACGTCATGGTGCAGACGGGACACTTGTTCGCACCCATGCCGGACATCATCCGTGATGACATGGCGTTCATCGACCGCATGCACTTCTATCTTCCGGGATGGGAGATCCCGAAGATGCGGAACGAGATGTTCACGAGCCACTATGGGTTCGTTGTCGACTACCTCGCGGAAGCGCTTCGCGAGATGCGAAAGCACAACTTCACGGAGATCATCGATCGCCACTTCTCGCTAGGCGCCCATTTGAACGCGCGGGACCGCAAGGCCGTACGCAAGACGGTATCGGGGTTGGTCAAGATCCTGTTCCCGCATGGCGAGGTGGCGCAGGACGAACTCGGAGAGATGCTCGAGCTTGCTCTTGAGGGCCGGCGCCGTGTGAAGGAACAACTCAAGAAGATGGGCTCGTTCGAGTACTACCAGACCTCCTTCGGGTACACGCTGCAGGAGACTGGCGAAGAGCGCTTCGTCGGTGTGCCAGAGCAGGGTGGGCGCGATCTGATTTCTACCGACCCTCTGGGCCCGGGCACCGTCTACAGCGCTTGCGTCACCTCCGATGGAACCGTTGGGCTCTACCGTGTAGAGGTATCGATCTCGTCAGGCTCTGGAAAGCTCAAGTTGGCGGGCGGCGTAGCTGGCGCCATGAAGGAGTCTGTCCAGCGCGCATTCAGCTACCTGCAGTCGAAGAAGTCTGAACTCGGCATCGCGCGAGACCTTGACGTTTCAGACCTCCATGTGGAGGCGATTGATCTCTTGGCCAACCGCGTTGAGGCCGAGTTGGGCGTTGCCTTCTTTGTTGCCGCCTACTCTGCGATGAGGAAGTCACCGGTAGGTGCGGGGCTGCTCATTTTGGGCGACATGAGCGTGCAGGGGAATGTCAAGCCTCTGCGCTCTCTCACGGAACCGCTACAGGTGGCGAAGGACAACGGCGCCAGTCGTGCGCTCATTCCGATCGAGAACAAGCGGAACTTTTTGGATGTCAGCGCCGACATCATGGAGCACGTGGATCCGGTCTTCTATGGTGACCCGAAGACCGCGGCGCTGAAGGCGATGGGCGGGGTCGGTCACTGATACAGTAGGCACCAGCTCTTTGCTTGGACAATCACTCCCGGCTTGCCCGTTTCGGAGAAATAGGTAGACATGCTAGCGAAGCCACCAATGGTGGCCCACACAACTCGCCAGCGAGACCGCCCAGTTCCTGCCGCACCGTAGATCTGAGGACGCTGCAAGGCGCTCACGCGGCCGTCAACCCCTGTTGGCAGGGCGCTTCGATCTTCTCGCACGACCAATGCTGGGAAGTTTGCCGCGGCGAGAGGAATTGGCAGACAAGGTTGACAGTGTCTGGCAGGTCCGCTTCGGAGTGGACCCATACGATGTCAGCAAGGATCCATGGCATCGCGGGGATTTATCGATCAGTTACCGAGTCTCCGTGCAGAAAGTCGAAGTTAACCAACATCATTGGGAAAGCGCGCTGCTCTGTTGCCAACACCGCGCAGCGCGTCGCGTTCTGCATCACTCGGAACCTGCCAAAGGTCCACGTCTCCGTTGTTGAAGCCGCTTGCTTCAGCATCAATTCGAATGAACTCATGAGGTCACTCGAGGACTGTTGGACTTGCAGCGAGGCTTGATCCTTGATCGCCTTGCGTTGGCCGGCTCCTGGTGATGATGCAGTACCTGGCAATGGTTTCAGCGCCCGCAGCTCGATCTCGCGGCTCATCGCCTCAATGTCGAGATCTCGCAGTTTTGCGAACTCAATCTCATCGACGCTGTTCGGCGCACGCCAGACCAGCTCCGCTGCGTCAATCAGTGGTCCTGGCTGCCTCCAAGAAGCCGGCGTCACTCGATCGATTGCCGTTATGCGGCTCAACACGCCGGGGACTGCAAGCCTCCATCCCATTGCTTACAGTGCTCTTCGCTCGCTGTCTGGCGTGCTTCGGCGAAGTTCTGGAACGTAAGGCTGTCGATCTAACGCTTGGCGGGTCCGATGTCGCTGGAGCTTCTGTCTCGTCAGGGGCCTAGACAGCCTATGCGCACTATGGTTGAGATCGCCCAGGCTACAAAAAGTCAGTGAGCGCTTCCATCGCCCCTCCCTGAGTCGGCCACGGAGCGGCTGGCGGAGTGTGTGCTGGCAGGCTGCCGCTGCCTAGTTTTGCCGAATAGCTAAGGCGAAAAATGCTTTACGGGACAAGGACTTAGCTGAACCTTTTGCTTGCGGCCCGCTGCCGGTTGCGCTACGCTTCAAGCCCGCTCTAGAGAGCGAAAAGTCCCACATCTCGGCATCCAAATGAGCCCTTTTGCTGCGGCCCTCAGGGGTCTTCGCTTCGAGCGAGGTCTGCGCCAGGCGGACCTAGCCGACCTGGTCGGGTGCCACCGGACATACGTGTCGGCGCTGGAAAACGACCTCAGCGTCGCCCCCCCAGCTCAATTCGTGGACAGACTGGCGGTAGCGCTGGCGTTGTCGGCGGGAAGCAAGGAATCCGTCGAGCAAGCAAGGCAGCGTTCGCGGCGCGCATACCAGGTCCCTGACGATGCCCCGCAGGAGGTTTACGAGTTCCTGTTCGACCTGTTCCAGAAGATCGATCGGCTCAGTGCACCCAAGGTCGAAGCTCTAGGCAAGGTCCTGAACCTCCCGGACAAGGCCGAGCCGCTGCCGCGGCACCTCGAAACCAGGGTTCGGCGCTCCGACCGCCGTGCGGCGGACCAGCCGGATGAGGAGAACGCCATGTAGAAAAAGAAACGGGCCGAAGCCCGAAAGCCCCGACCCGTTCTGGGGAGGGCAAACGCCGCACCCCGACTCGCAACCGAAGTGTCGTTTGCCAACCCGCGCTGGTCAAGGGCTTAGCCATCTGCGCCTTGCGTTTTCGCTGCCACCCCGTGTGGGAGTTTGAACTCGCTCGTGCGTCCATTTCACCAGACACACAGTACGGCTGCGGCCGGGCTGCGTGTCGACGTGGAGCTTGACCCATGCTGCTGACCTTCAGGGGAATGTCGCCGGCCGTCGCGAAAGTGCGGCGGTCGGACCCGCCTGTCGCTCTGACTCTGGCGCGTTCTCGCAACGAGTGCCATTCACCGCTTGCCTTTGCAGCCTGTCCTGCCTCCCACAAGCAGTGGGAGGTCGACATGGACTAGCCATTCACCCGCAACCGGCGACCTTGCTCACAAGGTCCCCAGCCCCGCGCTTTCCGCCCAAGCGCCGGGCATCGATCTGCTGACAGCAGGACTTCGCGATTCGCATCTGCGGGCGGAGGTCAGGAGCACAGCAGGGGCTGTCTACATGCAATGTGGTGTCCATTCGTCTGGACTGCCAGGAGTAACTCATGTTCTACCAAATCGAATCCTTGCATCGCGTTCATCCAAAGATCGTTGCACTTCGAACCCTTGTAAATCAGATCACCTCGAGTAGGAAGGTCCGTCCTGTGATCACCCCTTCCGGCAAGCGCGCACGTGGTCTGTTTGCCTCGCGGAAGTGCCCCACACGCGCCCGCTGGGAAAGCCTTCTGGAGCAGGACGTCTTGCGAGTGCTCGAGGTGAGTTCCAACGTGTGTTTGCTGAGGACACACCCTGCCGTGCTGGAGTTGCGCGGTGAGAAGCCCATGCGTTACACGCCTGATGTTCTCGTAGAAACCAAGGACACGCTCGTGCTTGTCGAGACAAAGGCCATGTACTTCCTAGGCAAGCCGGAGGCGCGAGTGCGCCTCGCCGAGATAAACAGTCGGCTGATGCGGCATGGCCTAAGCCTGCTGTTGCTCACGGAGCAAGATGTTCAGATCGAGCCGCTACAAGATGAACTGAAAGTCTTGTTGCGCGAAAGACCGGTCGTAGGCCGTTACCGCCCAGGCCTTAACTACACCCAATGGGATCCCCTGGGCCGTGTGCCAGAAGACGATCCCGCTGCACGGCGGTGGAAAGCCGCCCAGCGTCAATGCGACGCACTACTGGCACGCGTGATGCGACGCGATCCCGACGAACTGCTGGGAGCCGCAGCGCGCTGAGGGGACATCTCATGAATCCATTTCGCAAAGACCAGACAATCTACGTCCAGGACGTCGCAATGCGTGTCGTCCGTCAGATCAACAAGTTTGAAGTCCAACTGGAGGACACGAGAACCGGCCAGCTCTCGAACCACAAGCTCTTTGAGCTGATGAAGCAATTCTCCTCAGGTGAATTACTTACCCAAGCCGAACGCCGGCATCAAGCCGCAGGTATGGGCCAGAAAGTACGCAAGCCCGCCCGAATGGACCATATGTCAAGCGCAGCGCGCACCGAAACACACAAGCGCATTGACTATCTGGTCCGACTCCACAACAACGACTCCTTCTCAAAGTCCCGTGAAGAGCTCATCCGAGACTTGAGTCTGGTGGCTGCGCTGCGGGGCGACGGTAGGGCTCCGCACGTAACGACCGTTTATCGCTGGCGCAGAAAGCTCCTACGATCTAACCGAGACATTCGAGCCGTTTTCTGCGACTTCGGCAAGCAGGGCGGCAAGGGACAGAGTCGCCTATCTCCCGAGGTGGAGGGCATCATCCATGAGCAGATCGAGACGGTGTTCCTCGGGCAGAAGCGCAGCAGCGCAGCGGACGTGCACAACGCGGTGTTCCTGGAAATCCAGCGGAAGAATACCCTGCGAGTGGAGTCTGAATGGCTTACAGCCCCTGGCTTGCGGACTATCCAGCGCAGGTTGACGGAGCTCTACGCCTATGACATCTGTGTCGCCCGGTACGGCGAGCGAGAGGCAGAACGAAGGTTTGGCAACTACCTCGGCTCGCGCCGGGTCAATCGCATTCTCGAGCTGGTTGAGATTGATCACTCGCCAGTCGACCTTATGGTCACAGATGAGCGAGGAATCGTGTTGGGCCGCCCGACCATCACCGTCGTGCTGGATCGGCTGTCCCGATGTGTTCTGGGCTATCACCTGAGTCTGGCAGGACATGGAACCGCCGCTGTGTTCTCAGCTCTGCGGCACGCGTTGCTTCCGAAGACTTATCTAAAGGAGCGCTACGCGGACCTCGAGCTCGAATGGGATTGCTTTGGCTGGCCGGAAGTGGTGCTGATGGATAACGGCCGCGAGTTTCATTCCGACGCTGTAGCTGATGCGCTGATGAATATTGCCGTTAATGTCGAATTTGCAAGGTCTCGGACACCGAACGACAAGCCGCACGTTGAGCGCTTTCTCAAGACCTTCAATTATTCGTTCATCCATCGGCTGCCCGGCTCGACCTTGTCCAAGGTCCACGAACGGATCGGCTTCAAGGCTGAGGACGATGCCTGTCTGACCCTGGAGGATCTTGACCGCATCATTCACGTATGGATCTGCAGGACCTACCACCAGCGACCACACCGCGGCCTTAACGGCAGGACCTCGATGGCTGTTTGGCAAGAAGGAGCTGCGGCTTGCCCGCCACAGTTGAAGACCAACCGAGAAGACCTCGATATCGAGTTCTCAAATGTCGCTGATGCAAGTGTGCAGCACTACGGCATCGATCTCAACACGTTCATATTCGTATGCCCCCGGCTGTTGACGTTGCGCAGAATGCTCCCGCCCAACAGTCGTGTCCTGATCAAGTGGCCTGAGTACGACGCCGGCCAGATCTTCGCCTGGGACCCGATAGAGAACGAATACTTCAAGGTACCTAACAAAGATCAGCAGTACGCAGGGCTAACTGTCGAGCAAGCGAAGGCCGCGAAGAAAGCTAAGGCAGCGTCAGAGCCGACCAGTCCATTGTCCGCCGCCCATGGTGAGGCCATAGTACGCCAGATGACAAATGATAAGTTGAGAGACAAGCAGCTCAAAAATCGTCGCAAAGGCGCGCGCTTTGCCAATATGACGAGTAATGATTCCCGTGTCCAAAACAAGAGCGGCCAGTCGCTGCCGACACAAGACGCAGAACAAGAGGTTGGCCAGGAACAGCCGGTCCTCGCGGAGGAGTATATAGTTGAAATTGAGGCGCAATGGGGGGAACAGTCATGAACCCCCTTAATTTAGCCGGCATTGAAGAAGCCTTGCGGACTCGCTTCCTCAAGTTTAAGCATGTCGTTTCTGTACACAAAGTGCTGAAAAGGTTAGTGGAGGCCGAGTATCGAGCCGCCGAGCCCGAACTGACATGCATTGTTGGCGAGACAGGCACAGGAAAGACCTGGATTGTCAGGCGCTTCGCCTTTGACTATCAGAGGGTGGAAACCGAAACTGGTACGTTGATTCCCGTCCTGATCGCTAACGTACCCCCAAAGTGCAGCGTCAAGGTGCTGGCATCAACCTTACTGCGTGAAATGGGGTCACCCTTATGGAACGTCGGCAGAGAAGAGCAACTGACGTTTCAGTTGCGGACGTTGCTCAAAAAATGCGGTGTCAGGCTCATTATCCTCAACGAGGCCAATCATCTCGTCGATAGAGGCAAGGAGCGCACCCACTATCTAGTCGGTGACTGGATCAAACAAACCTCGGAGCTGACAGGTATTCCCGTCGTTCTGGTCGGCATTCCGCGTGTCCTGACTCTGCTGAAGGTCAACGAGCAACTCGCCGACCGTGTGAGTCGGATCATCACCGTTGAGCCCTTTGGTGTCGATGAGCGATGCTCGAACAGGATGGAGCACGCGCTTCAGGCCTTTGACAGTCTGCTGACAGGAATTGATCGAATCCCTCTGGCCGACAAGACAAACGCTCGGCTGATGGCTATGGCCACGGCTGGACGGCTGCGTCGAATTCGGCGGTTGTTGGTCGAGGCCGTGCGGCTTGCCGCCGAGCAGCCTAAGCCTCGTATTGACCTTGATGTTCTGTCCCAGGTCTTCCGAGAACACGTCTACCCAGGTGCGCCGGATACTCGCAATCCCTTTGTACCCGGTAAGTTCAACGGGCTGCCTCTCACAGGAGTCAATGAACCCTACGCGCCTCGTGCTGCAACAAGGGAGGAGGTGGATGCATAGCTTGAGGAACAGACCAGCCCCCAAGGACGGAGAGTGGTGGGATAGCTATGTTGCGCGGGTCATGGACGAGAACGGTTATCCCCCGACTCATATCGCTCTCTTCCAGCGCTTTGAAGGCTTAGTGGTGCCGATCGTTTCGGCGCAGAGGCAACAGCTCATGCGCGCGGGCACGGTTGTCAGCGAAGGCCTGCGGGAATTTGCTGGCATGGGACTCCCGCAGTCGACAGTGCTTCCCCCGCTTTCTCCGGTTCGCTACTGCCCCCAATGTCTATCCGAACGTCACTATGCCGAGATCGTTGGTCGGCTGCGAGTCGTCACGCATTGCGGAGTCCATCGTCGCCTGCTGCGAAGCCAATGCTCTTCATGCCAGCGTCCAGTTAGGAGGGCTGACCTAGCTCGGACCGTATGCAGATGCGGCGTGCGTTTCGCGCAGTCGACTGACGTGGAAGCCGATTCCCGCATGTCCGACGATTTGCTCTCGCATGGGCTGGAGTCTGGAGGAGAGGCGCGATCCTTGCTGATATCGACTCAACAAGCGACGGCCTGCCTGAGCGCCTCGGAAAAGCGCCCTCAGCAGGGGCTTCGCGTTGCTCGCCTTGTGATGATTGGTATGCTTTTCTTGCGTCTAGCCAAAGTCACTGAGCGATTTGACGAGAGCAGTTCCTCGACGCTGAGTCGATTGTTTACAGAGATGACTGCACTGGGAAGCGCCGGTTCGGATCGTTGGTTCAGCGCATTGTGGGAGTCACTACCATCACAATTGTGTATGAATCAGGCACTCAGCCTTGTTCTTTGGCTGCGCCGGAGGGAAGCAACCTCGCAAAGCGAGTTGGGTGGCTTGCCCTTCTTGGCCTGGGCTCAGGAGCTCTGCGATGCCGGTGCGTCGGCACTAAGGGTTGAGCGAAGCGGGTGGATCGAGTCGGGCGTCCTGTCCAAGCGCTTCATTCGCGCCAGGCACGCCGCTAAGCTGCTCGGTGTTCAGCCGTCCACCTTGCAACGCTTCATTCGCGAGGGAGTTGTGCAAGCTGCTGTGAGGCACAAAGGGAGAATCCCCAGTTGGTCAGTGAGCATCGACCAGCTGCCGCAGCTGGGGCATTTACTGCGACACACTGGAGGTCGCGAGTTAGTTAAAGGCATTGGGGTTGAAACCGGATGCCTGCGACCGCTGCGCGAGAGCGGGATCGTAGAGGCGAGTACGGACCGCAGCGGGCGGCGGTGGATAGACGCAGCGGCTGTGGAGCAGGTGCTGTGCAGCCTGCGACGTGTCGCTTGTTCCCAGGACAGCCTACCGTCTGCAAGGGTCAGTCTGGGATCGCGCTACTTCTGGGAACAGGCAAGTCTGTGGGGAGGCCGTCGCCTCTACGATCTGATGCTGTCTGGTCGGCTGAGGATCTGGATGTCGTCGGCTGGCATCGGATTCGCTCGGTTTTGGGTAGGACTTGATGAATTCCTGACAGTTCGCACGGAGCAGCTGGCATTTCTGAGTGCGACTGGTTGCTTGGTCAGTCAGCTTCCGCTCCTGGCGGCCGAGGGTGATGGCCGTGGTGCAGCTGAATCGCAGTGTCGTGTGATCGAACCGGCGCCGATCGCACGGACAACTAGGCGCGAGTTGCCCAGGGTGGTCTCGGTCCAGATGCCGTTGTTGCCGGCGTAATTGCTTTGCGCACACTCCCGATTCGGGATGGTCTGTTGGTGCGTTCATCGCGTCTCCCGGGCGAGAGTCCTTGGGGGCACTACCTCCGGCTCGCGCACGACAACGGCCTGACCAGACCGCAATGGTTGTCTCAGCCGGGCGCACGCTGGCCCACGGCCAGGGTCAGGGCGTGTCCTCGATGCCTGGACGGCAAGGACGCGATGTGGGCGCAAGCTTGGCAGACCGGCTCCAGCCCATGGTGCGAACGCCATGCGAGTTGGCTCGTCGATCGCTGTAGTGCCTGTGCTCGCGAACTCCGGTTGACCACCGTCAGTTTCCTGGCTTGCAGGTGCAGCCACCCACTGTCAGCCAATGAGAGTGCGGTCGTCCGCCCGGACCTGCTCGACCTCGTGTCGACGGACTCCGTCTCCTTGAAAACGATCTGTCTGCTCGGAGCCTTTTCGCTCCACGGTTTTACAGGCAAGCCAGGAAAGAAGGCCGCCCGGGTCGAAATGTCCCACACCAGGGTCTTGTTGGAGGAGGGCACCACGGTCGCGGTGAACTGGCCGCACGCCTTCCGTGATGCGCTTGTGCGACATCGTGCCGGCGGGGTCGATGGAGAAGCGCAGCTTCTGGCGGAGGCATTCCCACGCCTTCGCGAGGTGGTCGAGATGCTGCAGCAGGTCGCCTGGCGGCAGCGTGTCGAGGACGAAATGAACACGTTTTGCCAGGAGTCATTTTCGACCGCTAGACCGGTTCTGCGGCGACCGGGGACAGCGTTGCAACCGCCGACACTCAAAACGCTTTCGCGTCAGTTGGGGCGGCGTTTCGAGCTGCTGGCATCGACGATCGATGCGCGCCTGCCAAGCCTGAACGCGGTTCGCACCACCTCTGGTGGTCGGCGACGTCGTCTGCTGAATGCGGCCGACATTGAGTGCTTGTCGCAGACGCTGATCGGCGCTGTTTCAATGGCTGAGGCTGCCAGGATGCTGGCTTTGCCACGGTCGCGGGTGGCTGCGATGGTGAATGCACAACTGCTGACGATGCGCGGGATGCGCCTGCTGCGAGACCAAGTATCTTCCTTGGTTCCGGCCAAAGCGGGTTCTGCTGCACCGCTGAGCATCAGTCCTTCGTTACCGTTACGGGTTGCCCTACGCAATTGGGTTCGTTTGGAGGAAACGGCGGATTTCGTGCGGGATGTAGTGGCTGGCGCGATCTTTGTTCAGTCTGACGTGCCACGGCCTCTCGGTGACCTACTGGTGCCCCTGGCCGCAATCAGCAAGTGGTCGCAAGATAGGCGCAACCGGGCTGCGAGCCTCCTGAGTCTCGGGCAGGTGGCGGTAGGGCTTGGCGTGAAGCCAGAGGTTGTTTCTGATCTGATCAAGATCGGGGTACTGCGCGCACGAAAGGGAACACTCCAAGGTCGTCGCTGCTGGTGCGTCACTTCTCAGGAGATGGCATCCTTTCACCAGCTTGCCGTGCCCCTCGCGAGTCTGGCCAAGGTAAACGGTGTCCGCGTCCGCGATGGCTATGCATGGGCCACAGAGCGGGGCTTAAAGGTATTGACGGGACCGCGGGTAGATGGGACGAGGCAATACTTTGTCAAAAGGCCGACTGATTGAGCGCCAGCTCCACCAGCTAGAGGCCGCGACTTTCAGCCCTCGCCGAATTGCGCGTCGTTTGCTGCGTCCGGCAACCACGTCGGCGCTGGGCACCAGAGGCCGCTGCCGGGAAGCCGTTGTACCTTAGCCAGCCACGGGTAGGACTGTGCCAAGCCACGCGCTATGGCGATCTCGATGAATCCGGGTGGCAGCAGAGCCATGGTGCAATGCTACGGTGCCCATGGCACCCGCTGAGTTGGTTCGGCTTGGCGCGTGCGCGGTGGTGGTGTTGCGCGGCATCTCGGATTGACAAAGCGGCTTGTGGGAGGCCCTGACTCAGGGTCAGCGCCCGGCTCGCGCTCCCACCCGCTGCGGCCATCCTTTGGCGATGAACACACGGCCGGGAACCCCGGTCGGTATCGACGTGCGGCAATGCTGCCGAAGATCATGGCAACGAAGCCGGAACAGTTTCAGCAGGGTGGATTCGAAGGCAGGGTGCGATGCAGGGTCATGTTTCGATCCTCCGGCGTCGCCAGCTCAAGGGTTGAGCCCCCGAGCAGCGCTTGAGGCCGAAGTGCGCCTTGCAGCGGTTGGAGCCTTTTGCCAACGGCGGACGTAGTGACGGTAAGGGCCAGGAAGCCGACGACCAGCCCGGCCGCCAGTGCCGCCGTGAGGGTCAGCAATGTGTGGGACAGCTGACACCCGCGCTACTACGGCGCGACCGCGGACCGCGAACGACCGGTCCTCTATGGCCCGGCGGGCTCAAATCGACCCTGAAGAGACATAGGCCGCCCCGATCTCGCCGCCCTGAAGCTGCCGGTCGGGCAATCTCGCAGTCACCCGTAGTGGGCCCCGCGACGGAGGGCACACGTCGGCTGGCAGCCATCAAGGCGATTGAGGCACGGCGCACGGCTTGAGACCGTGGGGGCTCACCCCACCGGGAGCCCATCGTGCGAGCCACGGCGCAGTAGCTCCAGCGGGCTCCCGATGGCGCCCCGGTCCACTACGAACGCCACCGTCCTGAGCAGTCCACGCTGTACCGCTTGGTAGAGCAGCACGCAGCCAGGTTCATCGCCCACACCGAGCCCAGCACTGGCGCCGAGTTGCCCAGGTTCATCAAGGACGAGTTCGAAGCCTTCCTGGAGTGCGGCATCCTGGCGCATGGCTTCCTGCGGCTGCGCTGCGGCGAGTGCGGCCACGACAAGCTGCTCGCATTCAGCTGCAAGCGCCGCCGCTTTTGCCCCTCGTGCGGCGCGCGGCGAATGTCGCAGACGGCAGCGCACCTGGTCGACCGCGTCATCCCGCACGTGCCAGTGCGCCAGTCGGTGCTGTCGTTGCCGATCCCGCTGCGCGTGCTGCTGGCCGCGCGGCCCGAGCTGGTCACGCCGGTGCTGCAGGTGGTGCTGCGTGTGGTCACGCGGCATCTGCTGGACGCTGCCGGACTCAATGCCGATGAAGGCCAGGGCGGCGCCGTCACGCTGATCCAGCGCTTCGGATCCGCTGCCAACCTCAACATCCACCTGCACTGGTTGGTGCTGGACGGGGTGTACCGCCGCGGCGATGATGGCTCGCCGGCCTTCATCGAAGCAGCTTCGCCCACCGACGACGAGCTGCATGCGCTGCTGTAGTCCGTGATCGAGCGGCTGATGAAGTTGCTCACGCGCCGGGGGGTGCTGGTCGAGGACATGGGAAAGACCTACCTGGCCGAGCCGGATGCCGACGGCGAGGAGGCGCGCACGCTGCGGCCGCTGCAGGCCGCGGCCGTCGCCTACCGTATCGCTTTCGGGCCACGCGCCGGGCACAAGGTGCTCACGCTGCGAGGCGTGATGCCGCGGGAGGACCGGGCCCGCCAGCCGCTGTGCGCCGACATCGACGGTTTCAGCTTGCACGCTGCGGTGCGGGTCGAAGCACACGATCGCAAGCGGCTGGAACAGCTTTGCCGCTACATCAGCCGGCCGGCGCTATCCGACGAGCGTGTGCAGGTCAACGCCGCCGGCCAGGTGGTGCTCAAGCTCAAGACGCCGTGGCGCGACGGCACCACGCACCTGGTGATGAGCCCGCTGGAGTTCATGCAGCGGCTGGCCGCGTTGGTGCCGCGGCCGCGGCTGCACTTCATCCGGTTCCACGGCGTTCTGGCACCGAACGCCAAGCTGCGGGCGCTGGTGGCACCACAGGGGCCACTCGCGCACCAGGAGCCAACCACCGAAGCCGCTACGGCCGCCGAGTGCGAGGTCGAGACCGCTCAGGCACGGCCGCACCGCATCGGCTGGGCGCGGTTGCTCAAGCGCGTCTTCGACTTCGACATGCTGCACTGCCCGAACTGTGGCAGCGCCGAGCTCAAGATCATCGCGGCCATCCTCGAGCGGCCGGTGATCGAGAAGATCCTCACTCACCTGGGGCTGGATCCGCAGCCGCCACCCAAGGGCCGGGCGCGCGAGGTGGGGCACGACGTTGGCGCCTGACCCGCGTCCGCCGTCAACGCGCCACGTCGCAGGCCGCAGAGCTGTCCCGCAGCCGGGGTGGCGCTGGGCCCAATGTCCGTGCGACATGTCCCCTGCCCGGGTCGCACTGGCATCTGAGATTCAGGCAGGCCAAGGTGACCTGCCGACTCGACGGCCAAGCCCGTGTAGCAGCCGAGTTTGGTGGCGTACTTCAGCCGCACTTCAGCCGCACTTCAGCCGTCAGCCGACTCGGCTTGGAGCCTCTGCCCTTTGCTGGGCTGCTGGGCCATACTGAGGGCGTTGAAATTCCCGCCCACCCATGCTTCAGTCGGGCTTTCCAGAGGGCAGCCCAGTTGCATGCCGTTGAAACTCCATGCCGTTTGAAATTCCTATGCGCCGTTCGAAGTTCCTATGCGCTGCGCTTCACGCTGAGCGGCAACTACATCACTGGCCCAGGCGGCAATTGGATCATCGACGTGCCCGTAACCTCGATCACCATCGTGCCCGAGCCTGCTACTTGGGGTCTGCTGCTGTTTGGGTTGACTCCCTTGCTGGTGCGCTGCAAGCGCAGGCTATCGACTGCGGACCCAGCCTTACGCTGAGAGTCTCGGGCGTGCGCTGAGAGCCTTACACCTCAACGGGACGTCGCGGCCAAACCGACCGGAAGGCCTTGTAACGCTTGGCTCGGCAGCTCGACATCGGCTAGCCGATCATTCGTTCAAGTTTGCAGATTATTCGTTCTTCGACACATGGATCCAGACAAGCCAACTGACTTTCTGATCTTGAAGTCTGATGAAGGCCGATCGACATTCTGATTGCTAAGGGCAGCTTTACAGGATACGATTTCGCGGTCACTAATGGAGCAGTGTATGGCGAGCGACAGCATTTCTACTGAGTTCGATAGCGCTGCGAGAGCTGCTTTTGAGGCAGCGCGTCGAGAGATTCAAGTTGCAGCGAGGGCACACAATGTCAAGGTGCAAGCAGCGAAGGTCGCTTACGCTAGCCTTGACAAAATAACTATCGCGCATGCCCCCATAGCTGGCCTGGACAAGATCACCGAAGAACAGTTCGCGACTGGTGCTGCCATCCAATTGGTTGTTATCAGTTCCAAGATTCGCGGTGACATTCCAAGTGGAGCGTATGTCGTTGTCGCGAAAGTGAAGCCAGGTGCCCGATCCGGAATTGCGATTTTCACAGACGCAAGCAAAGTTGAGGTTGTCAGACGGAATCTTGTCGTTCGTTCGCCTAAGCAATCGGCGATTTTGTTCCCGTCAGTTTTCGCAGATCCACAGTTGATACCGAATGTCACTAGTACGCACGTTTGGATTGGCAACAGATGGGCAATTGACTGCTCGGGCGCAAACGGCACGTTCTACTACTAGATAAACATACCTACTTGCAGGTCTGGAGAGGAGTGAGCTCTGAAGGTTTCCGCTGCATAGGCCTAAGAATTTTGTCAGCGTCGGCCTATCGACAGGCTTTTGTAGAAATTAGTGGAGATTCCCCTTCTTGCAGGTTGGCGCGGGTCTGCCAAACGCCCAATACTCCAATAGGACAACTATGACCCCAAACGGCATGACTTGGGGGCATGCAGAGCTTCTGTAATTGCAGGTTGGGGTCAATAACGCAAACCCCGGTGCCTAGGGCCCATCTGCATCTTTTGCTCCAAGTCAGATTGGCATGTCTTGGTTTGGTTTGGTTTGGCTTAGCTGATGATGGGGGTTGCCAAGCCCAGCTGTTATGGGCCGCTTGGTGTGTTCCACAAGCTGTCGGCAGGCAGAGAAACCTGGTGCTGGCATTCACGGCTTTGGAAGGCTCCAGGCACCATCACCGACGACATAGTCGGCCCTGCAGAATTCAGTTTCGCCAGCCCAGCGTCGGCAGCGCGTTGGCTGACCAGGCAGTTCGAATCGGTGTGACGCGCCATCCGAGCTTGCTTATCGGCCCGGGCATGGCTCGCAGCAGAGCTGTCGCATACGCGCTCAGGGTCGACAAGGCGCAAGAAAGCCCTCTCAGGCCGAGACGGGCGATTGCCCTCAGCAGCCAGCGGATGTTGTAGCCCGCCGCACAGCTCAGCGCGTGCAGCGCATCACCCATCGCGCCCTGCAACCAGCAGCGGTCCATCCCGTGGTCGGCCTTCGTGTGGCCGATCAGCGGCTCGATGGCCTGGCGGCGCCAGAGCAGCCGCTTCTCGTGGTCGCTGAGCGACTTGAGCTTGCCCCGGTGGATGATCTGCACGCCCGGGTTGTCTGAGTCCACGCCGCGGTAGCCCAGGTCGACGATGACTTGCTTGGGCACACGGCCGGTGTCTTGCAGCAAGTTGGTCGTCTGCTCGAGTTGCGCGCTCAAGACATGCCCGTCGTACGGGTTGCCTGGGAAGCTGCGCGCCCCGACCATCAGTCCCCGCTGGTGCGTCACCACCAGGCTGACCTTCACGCCGAACTTGTAGGGGTTCCTGGCCTTGCCCTTGGAGATGCACTCTGCCTCCGGCGCGTGCAGGGCGTAGAGCTTGTTCTTGGTGTTGCGCTGCTGGGTGCGGATGCGCTCAGCTCGTTCGAGCAACATCGTCAAATCGCTGATCGCCTTGGGGCTGCCGGGCTCCTTTGTCGGGGCGCCACCCGCGGCCACAGCACTCCGATCGGCGTCCAGCTTGCGTTGCACTTCCCGCATCACCACCCCGAGGATGGTGCGCTGGCGCTTGACCGTCTTGCGCAGCCGCTTGAACTGTTTCGCATGGGCGTACCCGCCCGCCTTACGGCGCAGTGCCTTGCCCTCCAGGGCGTAGGTCCGCTTGCATGAAATGCCGGCACGCTTGGCGGCGCTGACCACCTTGTGCCGAGCGATCTCCAGCAGCCGGCTGTCGACCGGGTGGGCGATGGCCTTGGATTGCACGGTGGAGTCGACGATCACGCGCTCCAATTCGGCCGGCTTGATGGCCTTGATGTCGACGGCGCAGTGGATGGTCGCCTTGAGCAGCTGCTCGATGCCTTCCTCCCCCAGCAGGCGCCTGAAGCGGCCGATCTGGGTGGCATCACACGGCAGGCGCGGCTCGTAGTAGTCCATGCCGCTGAAGAACTGCCACTGGACGTTCTCGGCCCAGCGCAGGACGAGTTCCTCGTCGCTCAGGTTGAAGCTGTTCTTGAGGTACAGCAGGCTGGCCATCAGGCGGATGGGCAGACGCGGACGACCGGCCGGCCTGACACCGCCGCCGAACTCACCGTCAAAGCGGCCGGCCAGGTCTTCGCCGATCACGCGCTTGGCCGGCCGAACCTGGTGGGCCAGCTTGGGCGCCACCGACGCCTCGATCGCGGCCCACGGCAGCCGGGTGGCCAGCACCGCCAGCGGGTGCTTCAAGTCGATCATCTGATCCAGCCGCGAGCGAAAGAAGTCCGGTGTGCTCATCGTCAAATCCCTCAGAAATCGGGCCTAAGGCATATCGAATTCGAGGGAAACAGGATGCAAGATTCAGGCCGAATCGCTAGCATCTATGCGGGTTCCTGGCGTATTGCAGGGCCGACGACATAGTGGTCGCCGGCGAAGCAGCGAGGACACCAATCCGGCTGGCAAGCGTACCTGCTTGACCGCTTCCCCTTGTGGAGGGATATTCCGAGGACGGGAGCGTGTTAACGTTCGTATCGGGCTGCGTGCGCGTGAGTCTATTAAGCAAACAGACCACCGTGCGGTTCTGCTCTCGAGAAAGCGGAGAGACTCCATGTTGCGTCTGCGGTTGACTTTTGTGTTCCTGCCATTCAGTTTTGCGGCTGGAGTGGTACAGGCTGCGGATCGAACCCCAGCTGCTCGAGCCATCGACCCAACGACCAACGCCCAACAAGCGCAGGAATACTGCGCATGCCAAGTCCAAGCTAGATACCAGAACTCGTGGAGGCTCTATAGCAATCTAGCTGCTTCACAACCCGCTACACAGCCTACTACGCCACAAGTTTGCGTCAATCTGTGTGCTGCCGCCGCAGCGCCATATCTTGGGCCATCAGGTGCCACTGCGCGGATCTTTCTGGCCAATTCGGCGTGCTATGGATTTAACCCATACCCGAACAACTGGGTGTTTGGAGTATATTATGTTGCACCTTCACCAAATAACCCTTGGTCCAGCGCTCAACCAGGATTTGAGGCTGTAATCATTGGCACACTCGTCAACATCCCTGCGAGCACAGTGACGGTTTACACATGTCCATCTGCCTGGTCTTCCAATACCTCGAACCAACTTGGCGGCGTCACGACCGACGGCTTGTGCAAGCGGGGACCGGTCGGGACACTCACCTCGCCCACGCCACCGGCGAACGGAACTCCCATTGGTTCGATTCCGCAAGGATGGCCTAACGCATGGGGTTTCGTGTGGAGCGGCGCCATCTTCGAATACGGCACACCAGCCAACGGTGGCGCGGCAGTCAAGACCACGCCAACGACACCCGCTGTGTGCAAGATAGTGTGAGGCAGCCACGGGGTGCGATCAGCTGACGCCGACAGCTGGGCATCGACGGTGACGAGATCGCATTGCGTGTGCGCGCCGACGGCAACGGCGGCAGGCGCACGATCCGCGTCCCAGGCACCGAGCTCGTGGCTCGGCTACTGCAGCACGTGCTGCCGGTGGGCTTCAAGCGCATTCGTCACTTCGGCCTGCTGGCTCCGGCGGCCAAGACTCAGCGCCTGGCTGTGGCGCGGCAGTATTTGGCCATGCCCCCCGCCCAGCTCGCATGCGCGCGAGGACGCGTTGACCCTCATGCGTCGCGTGGCTGCCATCGCGATAGCATGCTGTCCACACTGCAAGCTTGGTCACTGGCAACTCATCGGAGAGGCGCGCTCCAACCGCTCAGCGTTGGCGTTGATAGGCCCCAACGCTTGCAGAAGGCCATCGTGAACTGGCCGGGCGAGTGCAGACCATCCATCGGGTCGTGGCGTTTTCGCGGCCCAGCTCTGCCGCGAGAGTTGCGCTCATTGCCCGGTCATTCGGCCCTGCCGACGACTGCGCTGGCAACCGCCAGGTATCCAAGAACCCCAAACCCGGCCCGAGCCCTCTGCAGAATCAACTGCGCGCAGCGTCTGGGCGCCGCAAGCGTCGCACTCACCAGCAGCTGAAACTTACACTGCCCATGCCACCGCATTCCCGGCAGCCAAGTTCAACAAAGTTCTTTTGACGCCATGAACTGCCTTGGCTTCGTTCAACGTCGCCACGGCGTCAGATAAACGCAGTTCGTCAGGCTTCACAACACGCACTTTGTCTACCTCGACCGTAAGGCGGCGATCTCAATCGTCGCCAACTCTGGTTCAATGTAAGCGTGGCCCCAGGGCCCCATTGACGGTTTGGTCGCACCGTGGCTCAGATGTCGAGCACGTGCCGAAGCATGTGGAACGGCACCCGCCACTTGCCGCCATCACCCGTGCCGACGGTGGCTGTTTGCTGGTTGATCCGCACGACCACGCCGGTGATGCTTCTTCCGTCGCGATCCGTGAACGTCACGGTGTCGCCTGGCTGGAACTCGCGTGCCTTGGTCGCTGCCGCGACTGGCTCTGGTGGTGGCACGTACGGTGCCGGGTTGTTCTGCCGTTCAGCCTCGGTGTAGCCCTGCATCGACACGCAAGGAATCTTCCAGGTTCGTTTCGTTCCCCGCTCCAGTACGGTGGCCTGGGTGTCTTTGAAGGCGATGATCTTGCCGCTTCGCATCTGGCCGTCGCGGAAGTCGACGAACCGAACGGCCTGGCCGAGATGCAGCTCCGCGCGTGCCGCCAAGCCGCGACGGGGATCCGCCAGCATGCCTTCGATGATCGCCTTGAGCTGGTACAGCTGCAGGCTGCTGGCGCCCTCCAGGGCTTCGATCATCCGCGCGTCGATGGCTTGCGCGTTCACGCCTCGATCCTCTGGCGGGTGTGGGTCACCGCCCCATGGTGCGAGGTTAGGCGGCCTTGGCACCCACCGTGTGTGGCTGCACGGTCTGTCGCTGCGCCTGGCGTTCCTTCGTAATGTTCCACGGCAGCAATTCGTCGATGCGGTTGATGGGGTGGTCTGCGATACGGCCGAGAACCTCACGCAGGTAGCCTTCCGGGTCCAGGCCGTTGAGCTTGGCGGTCTCCACCAGACTGTAGATCGCTGCAGCGCGCTCACCGCCGGCGTCCGAGCCCATGAACAGGTAATTGCCTCGCCCCAGTGCCACGCCGCGCAGGGCCCGCTCGGCCGCGTTGTTGTCGATCTCGATGCGGCCGTCGTCGCAGTAACGGGTCAGCGCCTGCCAGCGCACCAGGGTGTAGCCGATCGCCTGGGCAAGCTCGGACTTGGCCGACACGCGTCCGACCAGGCTGCTCAGCCACGCGTGCATGTCCGCCAGCAGCGGGCCCGCCCGAGCCTGTCGCTGCGCCCACCGGATGTCGGGCGGCTGGCCGCGGATGTCCTTCTCCACCGCATACAGCGCGGCAATGCGTCGCAGCGCCTGCGCCGCCAGGCTGTCCTCGGCCTTGCCCGTGCTCAGGTACAGATCCCACCAAGGTCGTCGCGCGTACGCCCAACACGCCGCTTCCGTCACATGGCCCGCGTCGTACAGCCGGGTCCAGCCGGCACAAGCATCCGCCTGCAGGACGCCCTTGATCGCCTTGAGGTGCCTTTGCGGATGTTCACCCTTGCGATCAGGCGAGTATTGGTACCAGGCCGCTGGTGCATCCTTCGATCCGGCAGGCCGGTCGTCGCGCACGTAAACCCACAGCCGGCCGGTCTTGGTCTTCCCCAGGCCCGGGCTGAGCACCGGCACCGGCGTGTCGTCGGCATGCAGCTTGGCTGCAGCCACCGTGTAGCGACCGAGTGCGGCCACCAGCGGGTCGAGCAGTTGGTCGCCCTGGTCGACCCAGCCGGCCATGGTGGAGCGGTCGATCTCCACGCCGTCGCGGGCGTAGATGCCGCTCTGGCGGTACAAGGGAATGTGGTCGCAGTAGCTGGAGACCATCACGTGGGCGATCAGGCCGCGCCCGGCGACACCACGCGCAATGGGGCGGCTCGGTGCTGCGGTCTGGAAGATCGTCTGGCAGCACGTGCACGCTAGCTTGGGCCGCACATGGCGGATCACCTTGAAGTGCGCCGGCACGTATTCGAGTTGCTCAGAGACGTCCTGGCCGATCTGGCGCAGCCGGCCCCCGCAGGCGGTACAGCCACAAGGCTGGCCGGCGGTGTCGTGGTGGGCGGACGTGGCTTCGGGCCGATGGACCTGGGCGTCGCGCGGCAGGTGGGCCGGCAGACTGCGGTCGATGTCGGGCGTGTTGGCTGCCGCAGCTTTGGGTGCAGCGGCCGCGGGCGATGCGGGCACCGCATCAATATCGATCAGGTTGATCTATGCCGCGAGCTGTTCGCTGGAGGTGCCGAACTCGGCGCGCACGCGCCGCAGCAGTTGCAGCTTCAGCTTGTCGACCATCAACTTGAGCAGCGCCACCTCGGAGGCCCGGGCCTCGATGACGCGCAGCAGCGAGTCGATCGTGGGGGTCGGATGGGTGGGCGTCGACACAGGAATGAAGTGTGCGAGATGAGCACGCCAATGACCATCGGTGCTGCCCCGAATGCATTGCAATTACAACGTTATGCGGCCAGTTCCGGAGGCTGCGTTCTCACAGGCATACGCCCGTCAATGCCCTCCAGCAGCATCGACAACTGGGCTGGCGTCAAGGACACGCCGCCCGAGGTGGCCTGTGGCCAGACGAAGCGTCCGCGCTCCAGCCGCTTGGCCAGCAGCATCAGGCCTTGGCCGTCGAACCACAGCACTTTGAGGATGTCGCCACGCAGGCCGCGGAACACGAAGACGTGGCCCTTGAACGGGTTCTCGGCCAGCGCCGTCTGCACCAGCGCGGCCAGGCCGTCGAAGCCTTTGCGCATGTCGGTGCGGCCGGCCACCATCCACACCTGGGTGCCCGAGGGAAGACCGATCATGAGGCGTTGGCCAAGGCGCGCAGCACTGCGCGCAGGCTGGCTTCGTCGACCGCGCCGCGCAGGCGTACACGAGCCCCGCTGATCTCGAGCTCGATGCTGCCCGGAGGTACGGCGCGCAGCGGCGCCGCCGTAGGCAAGCGATCCACCATGGCGGCGCCCGCCGGCGACTGCGTCACGGTGACGGGCAGCAGCACTGGCGCCGCCGCGTCGCCACCGTCCGGCAGTTGAGACCGCAGATGCAGTCGTCGCCAGTTGAACAGGAGGCATTGATGCCGGCTTCCTGTGCGATGGCCGACACCGACGCGCCAGGCACCAGGCTGCGCTCGACGAGTGCGCGCTTCATGACATCGGAATGCCGGCGACGCGTGTCCGGCCGCTTGGTGACTCGCATATCCATGTGTGCATCTATCGGGTTACGCGCACACATCCAGGCGTGTGTGCGCCACCTGATCGTGCTCAGCACTTCAAGGCTGCGCAATGGGGCCCTGAGGCCACGCTTACGGTTCAATATGGTTCTAACGCATACCTTCTCTGTCGGCTGGTGAACCAGCAGAATCTTATGCATCAACATCGGTCCATAGGCAATCGAAGAAAGACCAGTCGCTCCACAGCCTTAGTGATGGGCCCTAGGATTGAAGTGTATTGACTGCCGGAATTACCTTACACTAGCAGGCGCAGCCATCGAACTTCGCCGACTGCAAGTGTTTGATGCAGCTTTAAATGCATCCGATTCACTGTGGAAAGCACGAACATGAGAGCTCAGCCTTTGGTGATTCAGTTGACATCTGCAATTGTCCTTTCTGTAGGACTACTCCAGGTGACCGTTGCCCAGGACTCTGCCAAGATGGCAGCTCCTACAACTGCCCCAATAAAATCAGCGAGCCCAGGCCAGGCTGAACTGAAGCGTGTCTTCCGAGAGATCTCATCATCCCCAAAGCAGAACGAGAAGCTAGTGACGCTCGTCAGCAAGGGCGACGGCGCTGGAGCAATGAAGCTGCTCGTTGCGCACGGCTTAAAGCTTGGGAAGTTTGAAAAAGTGGTCGTGCTCCGAAAGATCAGAAAGCAGGAGTCAGCAATTCCAAATGTTATCTTCTTGGCCGTTGGGGTCCCTCCAACCCCGCAACCCCAAGTCGCTCTCGGACTCGTTTATATCGGTGGCTACGGCTGGGTGGATTGGAACACGTTTGACCCGTGGATGTATTGATCCGGCCCTAAACCTTTGAACTTATTGAGTGTCGTAGAGTCAGATCGAGCATGCAAAAAGATCGACTCCCGAACGCTTCCGGTGGATGCGCTCAATGAGAGCCGCCGGCGTGAGGTGAAGATGAGGCGGACGGCACTTGCTGAGATCCGCAAACCTGCCTCGCAGGCGCCACTTACAGCACTCGCACTTCAGCACACTCACGGATAGGGACAGGGTACCCTGAACGAACCGAACCCGACAACCGCGCCGGTGCTGGCGTAGGTCAGGGTGTTCGGCCTCGTCTTCTGACCACGAAGGCGTCTACTCTGAAGTAGGCGCGACTGTGTGCTGAGTGGGTGGCCGAGCGACAGCTTCAGGGCGGCGAGATCGGGAACGCCGGTGTCGCTTCAGGGTCGAAAGTACCAGTTCGCGGTCAGCGCAAGCAGTCATTGGCCGGACATTGCCGCCGCGTGGCTGACGCCGCTGCGAGCTCTGCCGCCAGCGAAGGGCAGGCTTCGAAGTACACCTGACAACCGTCATGGAGATCGGGCAAGGTCAGGTATCGGCGCCCGCCGACGTTCGCCGGCCAAAGCCGAACGGCTGCAGTCAGTCTCTTGCAGACCTTAGAGCGCCGAATCCGCGCCAGTCGACAATCAGCCCTTAACCAGCAGGTCTTCGGGGCTCTTGCCGGCAGCCAAAGCAGCTTTGAACCAGTCGGGCCGCTTGCCCATTCCGCTCCACGTGCCGCCTTGCCCGTCAGTGTATTTGGCTGGCCTAGCCGTCTTGCCTTTGGGAGCGCTTCCAGCAGCTCTTCGATCCGGCTTGCGTCCTGACGTCGGTACCTGAACCGCTCTTGCCTTTCTGGGTCCCGATGCCGCCAACCCCAAATCTTCAGCGGTCAAGCTGTAGTGGGTGATCGCCTCCTTGATCTTGGAGATCACACCGGCGATTTCCTGCTTCCGAATCGCATCGGCCTTGGCTTGCAACGCTGCGATCTGGGCATTGATGGCCTGAAGCGTGGAACCTGTTTTCTTTGTTGCCATGGTGATGAGTACATCAAATGATGGATGGACTCCCGAGGATACGGTCACTGGCGCGCTTGATTAACCAATAGAGCTAGGAAGCGTTGCTCGGAGACCAAAGCCTGCCCGTGATGGCCATTTAGGGCAAAGCGTTTCGAGTGGTGGTGGTGGTGGTGCGCGCGGAGGGCCTCGAACCCCCGACCTGCCCCTTATAAAGAAGCTGCTCTAACCGTCTGAGCTACGCGCGCTGTTCAGGGCAGCCGACCGACGCAGGGGCTGCGTGGTCAGGTGCCATCCCAGAGGTCCAGCCGGCCGCCAGACTTCTTGATCTCGGCGTGGTGCTCGCACAGCGTTTGCACCCATCCGCCCGGCCGCAACGTGCCCGGCTCACCGCAGACCTCGCAAGTGCGCGCCGCCTCCTGCTCGGCCTCACGGACCAGGGCCTGGATGCGCTCCAGCTCGGGCGGGCGCGGTCGCTTGCCTTCTTCGTCCTGGTCCGGGACGCGCAGCCGCCCCACGCCGAAAATGTCGACTGTGAAATCCTTGCGGCCGTTGATCCTGAAATAGAACCGCAAGCCGCCAAACTTCTCCTTGACCTGGACCAGTTGGAAGCCCTCGGCCAACTCGTCGCTGAGCATCGCGTCGATGCCCGACATCAGCCGCATCACGATCGGGTGCCAGCCGGCCCCGACGTAGCCCGGGATCTGAGGGCCGCTGCCGCGCAGCAAGCGGGGGTAGGTGTCGATGAGTTGCGTCAGGTGGCTCATGGAGACTCCTTCGTAGAGAGGGTAGACGGGAGGGTTGAGAGAGGTGGGGCCGAGGCCTGGAGCTCGGTCCGCCCGGGGATCGACGCAACGACGCGTCAGTGCAGGGCCTGGGTGTCGCCGTCCTGGAACCCAAGGTCGCGCACTTCCAGATGCCGTCGACCGGCCCTGATGGCTCTGGCGACTGCTGCCTCCAGAACCTGGCGCATCCCGCGCGGCGTGAGTTCTGCCAGCGCCGTCACCACCGCCCGGTTGGCCGGCGCGAAGCCATCGAGACCGGCGGTGACCTCGGCAGCGATACGCTGCGCCGCAGCCAGCGCCTCGCGTACGCCGGGCGCCCGGCACAGGACGATTTGAAACCGCGACAGCAGGCTCTCCGGGATCGGCGTCAGCTGGTTCGCGGTCGCGATGTAGATCACATGGCTGGCATCGAAGGGCCCGGGGATGCACTGGTCCTCGGTCCGGCGCGCCGTCCCCGGCTCCAGCGCGGCATGCAGCGGGGCCAGCGGGGCGTAGTGCCGACTGCTGCCAGCGCGCGGCGTCTTGTCGATCTCATCGAGCAACACGACCGGGTTGGCCACCTTGCCGCCGATGACCAATTCACGCAGCAGGCCGGGTGTCGCGTTAGCCCAATGCTTGTCGGCGCCGTGCAGGCGGCCGTTGGTCTGCAGGGTGCTCATGTCCAACATGGCCAGTGGCAGGCCCAGGATCTCGGCCACGCGCCTGACCGCATACGACTTGCCCACACCCGGCCGGCCCACCAGCAGGATCGGGGGGACGGTGAACGGCTTGTCCTCGCAAAGTGCCAGCAGCAGCCGTTCCTCGATGCGGTCGCACAGTGCTGCCAGGTGGCCCAGTTCCGCGCGCAGCGTCTCGAGAGCCTGGTAGGGATCGGGCGGGACGGCGCACCGGCGCCACGGGCCGGCGTTGACCTGCTGCTGCCAGGCTGCCGCGTTGCGTTCGCGGTCCGTCCTGTCAGCACTTCCCTCACCACTGTTGTGACGCCCGATAAGTTCGAACACCATTCGTGGATCCCAGATGCGCACCCAGCGGCCCGACGATGACGGCTTGGGTTCGAGGAAGGGCGCCTGAGGTAGCGTGACCTGGTGCGATTTGCGATGAGCAGCGCCGGTGGGCGATGCCGCGGGCGTTGGTGGCGGGGCCAGCAGGTTTCTCAACCCGGTCTCAGGGGCGCTGTTGCCTGCGACAAGGGCCTTGCGCTCCTGCTCATCCCGCGGGCGCTGAGACGCGATGAGCTCCTGGCCCAACCGCGACGGCACGATCAGTGGACCGTTGCCGGGTGAGTTCTCGTCCGTGATCGCCAGCCAGCCGGGCTCGATGGGCGCCTTCAGGAAAAAGCGCCTGTAGTGCGGCGGAACGCGGTCCGGATCTGGATCCGGATCCTTGCTGTCGTTGAATCTCATGGCGGGTTCCTGATGCAGGGCCCGCCGTCAGAAACGACGAAGCCCTGCGGATGGCAGGGCTTCGGTGGGAGAAGGTCGCGTGCGACCGCTTCAACAGGTCGCTAGGTGACGCACGGCCTCACCCCGCCGAAGCAGTGCAGTACAACGGCCGAGGTGGCCGAAGTGCGGTGCTTCAGGGGCGAGGTCGGTATGAGTCGAGAAGGCATGGGACGAAGGTTAGCAGCCGATAGGCGCGCGTGTCACCCCAAAAAAGGTCTGGAAGTCTGAGATCAAGCGGGAGGTAATGGTTCGATGCTCAATGGGCATCGCGCATGGACGCAACGGCATCCTTCGATGCCACTCTGGTATCAGCGGGCAACTGCGCACTTCCTCAGCCGACCTAGGGCGCAAGTTCGACCCCCAGGCTGAAGGTACCTCTTGCAAAGGCGAGCCTGTCAGGATCCTGAAAAAGGACGACGGCTGAGGCCGCACGTGCGGCGGTGGTTCTTGATAGCCTCATGGCGACGGTTAGGTTACCTGTGATCAAACCGGCACTGGACTGACGTGGGAGGCGAGCATCAGCGGCGTCAAGGGGGAACTGGCCCCGTGGCAGTTGAAAGCTCTGTTGATTGCAGCGCAGTCCGACTACTGAAGCGTGCAGTGCCTTGCCTCTTCTCGGTGTCGTACAACGGGTCCCGGGGCCATCAGGAGAGGCGGAATGAGTGGACGCTGTCGAGCTATCCACGCCGGCTCGTATCGGAGTCCTGCGGCTGGACCCGTCGAGCCCCATCAGTGCAGAACACAACCGAGGCGTACCAATGAGTAAAGCTTTGTTGAAGGCCGAGCGCCGCGAACTGGCGATGCGTGCAAGGGACCTCTTTGTGCCCTACATCCTCAGCAAGGGAGTACGCGAAGTCGCCACGGTTCGCATGCCTGCCCATTGGCGCTTGGAAGCCTGGAATCTTCACTTCATCTACACGGAGGGAGTCCTGCTCCTGCCAACTGATCCGTCCTTGTCTTGCATGCTGGACATCTGGTCCGCTTCGCACAAGAAGCAGCTTTCGATATCTTGGGAGCCAGATCGGCCTTGGCAACCGATGCATATCGCAAGCTTTGATCCCCTTGGAGCTTGGATTCCGCTCATGAATCTGATACCGGTTGGCGGCCGAGGCGAAGTGGGTTGAAGTTGACGTCCTTGTAGGCATGACGCGTGGCTGCTTCTTGCGCTCATATGCATCCGGGAGTTCCCACATACCGACACCGGGGTTGAGGACGCTTTCTAAGGCTGGCTGACCGGTAGTGACACCCAAGCCCCTGCCCCGTACAGTGCCCTGCTGTCTGCGGGTTCATGTTGAGGACGTATGGGCCACAGTGGCTCATACCGGGTTCCCGACGAGGTAACAGTGAAAGCGAAAACGGAACAGCTGGAAGAGATCTTGGTGGCACTGGATCGACGGCACCAGCGTGCAACCTATGCGGCCGTCGGGGGCGTCGTTGGGCTTCCTGCCCAGTCAGTTATGCAAGGAAGGCAGAAGGCCGCCATCAACTCCTGGGTGGTCTCGAAGAAGACACATTTGCCGACGGGTTACGCCGCTGGCGATTGCCACCCCAAGCTGAACTCAAACCATTACGTGATCGAAACCGCCCACGAGCTGCAGGCTTGGTTGGCTGCTCGTCCATGAGCGCATTTCCCAAGAACAAGCCCACATGGAAAGACCTGAAGCTTCGGCTGCAGGAGCTCGACAGGGGCGCTCTTCTGGAACTGATCCAGGACCTCTATGCGGCCAACAAGGAAACCCAGGTCTTTCTGCATGCCAGGTTCTCTCTGGGTGACGATGTGCTGCGGCCTTACAAAGAGACCATCGACCGCTGGTTGTGGCCCGACGTATTCAAGCAGCAGGACACGTCGATCGCCAAGGCCAAGAAGGCGGTTGCAGACTACAAGAAGGCCGTGGGCCAACCCGCTGGGGTTGCTGAACTGTCGGTTTACTTCTGCGAACGGGGCGTTGGGTTCGCGAACGACGTCGGCCTGCAGGACGAAGGCTACTTCGCAGCGCTGGTCCGCATGTTCGAGCAAGCTGCTCTGACCACGACGGCACTACCGCAAGCACAACGCGTGCAGCTTGTGGTGAGGCTTGACGCCGTCAGCAAGCTGGCGGCAAACCTGGGCTACGGCGTTGGCGACGAGATGGACGAAATCCTTGCTGGGCATGGCGTCCGCTGACTTAGACAGCCTGGCCGCACTGCGTGCCGAGAACGCTCGGCTCATCGGTCTGCTGGAAGCGCACGGCATCGCGTGGCGGACCACACCGGCCGCCCCTGTGGCGCCCGACGTCGCGTCATCGCGGCTGTCGACCGACGAGAAGGTCGCGCTGTTCGGTCGCCTCTTCCGGGGGCGCACCGATGTCTTCCCCGTACGCTGGGAGGCCAAGACCTCTGGCAAGTCTGGCTATTCACCTGCCTGCGCCAACGAATGGAAGCCGGGAATCTGCGAGAAGCCGCGCATCAAGTGCGGGGAGTGTGGCCATCGGGAACTGACCCCCTTGTCCGATGCCGTCCTGTTCAAGCACCTGGCCGGCTATCACATCATCGGTAGCTATCCACTGCTCGTCGACGACACTTGTCACTTTCTGGCGGTGGACTTCGATGAAGCAGACTGGCGTGAGGACGCCCAGGCCTTCGCTCAGGCCGGCCGGTCATTGGGCGTGCCGGTGGCCCTGGAAATCTCGCGTTCGGGCAACGGTGCGCACGCCTGGGTCTTCTTCGACAGGCGGGTGTCCGCGAGAGATGCCCGGCGCTTGGGTACCGCCATCATCAGCCACACGTGTTCGCGGACGCGCCAACTCAAGCTCGCGTCGTATGACCGGCTGTTCCCGAACCAGGACACGATGCCCAAGGGAGGCTTCGGTAACCTGATCGCCCTGCCTTTGCAGAAAGCCGCTCGGGAGCAGGGCTGCAGCGTCTTTGTGGATGACCATCTGCAGCCCTACGCCGATCAGTGGGCCTACCTGGCGGATCTGCCGCGCATGCCTGCCGTCGACATCGAGCCGACGATCCTGCGGGCGACTGGTGGGACGCATCCCCTGGACGTGACATTCGTCGAGGAGGAGGACCTTCTCGAGCCGTGGAAGCGGCCTGCTGCGGCCGAGACCAAGCTCACCGGTCCCATGCCGGCATCTCTCACTGTGACGCTGTCGAACCTGGTCTACCTAGAGAAGGAACACCTGCCCCAGGCGTTGGCCAACCGGCTCATCCGGCTGGCTGCATTTCAGAACCCCGAGTTCTACAAGGCGCAGGCCATGCGCATGTCGGTGTGGGACAAGCCCAGGGTCATTGGGTGCGCGCAGAACTTTCCGCGCCACATCGGCTTGCCTCGCGGATGTCACCAGGCGGCGCTGGACCTCCTGAAGGAGAACGGGATCGAAGTACGCACCCAGGATGAGCGAAACCTCGGCACGCCGATCAGCGTCCAGTTCCAGGGCGTTCTCCGCGAAGACCAGGAAGCCGCTGTTGGTGCGATGCTCTCCCACGACACGGGCGTGCTGTGCGCGCCGACGGCATTCGGCAAGACGGTGACGGCGGCGGCCATCGTCGCCAGGCGCGGGGTGAGCACGCTGATACTGGTGCATCGCACAGAGCTCATGCGACAGTGGCAGGAGCGGCTGCAGGCTTTCCTCGGGGTCGACCGGAACATGGTCGGCATCATCGGCGGCGGCAAGTCGCGGCCGACTGGACGGATCGACATTGCGGTCATGCAGTCGTTGTCTCGCCGAGGCGAGGTCGACCCTATCGTCGAGAACCACGGTCAAGTCATCGTCGACGAGTGCCACCACGTCGGCGCCGTTTCGTTCGACGCCATCCTGCGGAGCGCCAAGGCCCGGTACGTCCTCGGTTTGACCGCGACGCCGATTCGGCGCGATGGCCAGCAGCCCATCATCTTCATGCAGTGTGGGCCGACCCGGCATACGGCGGCGCAGGCCGAAGGCGCCCCGAAGGACATGGAAGTGGTGCCGCGTATTTGCGCCAAACCCATCGTGGTGGCCGCCGAAGCGGGTATCCAGGACGTCTTCCGGGAACTGGCGACAGACGTCCAGCGGACTGCGGCCGTCGCAGAGGACGTCGTCGGCGCCTACTTGAGAGGCCGAAAGATCCTGGTACTGACGGAGAGAACAGAACACCTCGATGCCCTGGGCGCTGCGTTGGAGGGCAGCGTGTCGCCGCTGTTCATCTTTCACGGGCGCATGTCAACCAAACAGAGGCAAGCACTGACCGTGGCCCTGGAAGGTCTGGCGCCTGATGCGCCGAGAGTTCTGCTTGCCACCGGCAAATTGGTGGGAGAGGGTTTTGATCACCCGCCACTGGACACCCTGGTGCTGGCCATGCCCATCTCGTGGAAGGGCACTTTGCAGCAGTACGCCGGTCGGCTACACCGTGAGCACGCCAATAAGACCGATGTGCAGATCATCGACTTCGTCGATACCGGGCACCCCGCCCTGGTGAGGATGTGGGAGAAGCGGCAGCAAGGCTACCGAGCGATGGGGTATCGGATGGCCGCGGACACTTGCAAGGCGGAAGCGACGCAGCTCCAGCTTGAAGATGTCCGATCCTGAGGCCTCCGTGCTTTCGACCCAGATGGACGGGGGTGGGGTCGATCAGAGGGTAGCCCAGACCGCTTCGGTGTCGATGATCTCGAGAAGGCGCTCTGCTCGGAAGCCGTCCGGATACAGCGTGTCGCGAGGACGCTCAGTTGACGACGGCCGAACCCCGGCTATCAAAGTTGGGTCTTCGGCCAGCCCTTCGGGATCGTCAAGCAAGTGACAGTCGTCCCGCAGTGCCATAAGCAGTTCCTCGAGGGAGATCTTCAGGAAGCCTGAGAACCGTTCGTGGTCGCACTCGATCGAGGTGTCGACGATCCAGGCGTGAACGTTCTCAAGGTGCGGTACGGATGCCAGTCCCAAGGACCCGCGGAGCGCAGTGTCCGCCTGCAGTGCGGCCATCACCACAGGAAGCTTTCGCTGTAGCTGCAGGCCGGCCCTTCTAAGCGTGGTTGTGCGGTGGAGCCATGCATCTCGGACCGACTGGCGGATGAAGGTGGACTTGACCTCCAACACGAAGAGCCTGCCATTCAAGGCGGCCAAGACATCGACTTCGCCTGCGTCTCTCTGTTCATCCGGCGGGGTCCAGTTCAACACTACCCGGAAGCCGCGATCCGCGAGGAGCTGCGATACCCCGGCCTCGATGCGTTGGGTCTCGTCGCGAGTTTCACCCCGCCCTGTCGAAAGCCGGCGCAAGTTGTTGATGGCCGCCGTGCTGTTGTTCTGCAGGCCAAGGACCCATGGCAGTTGAACGAGGGTTGTGCCGAACTTCAGGACCGGGCGTTCGATGAGTCGAGGCCTCAAGCCCGGCGTGCCTTGTTGGAGCCGCTCTGCCAAGTTCGCCATGTCGAACGTCCAGAAGTCCAGAATGGCCGCGGCCATGCGCGCGCTGCCCTCGGGCTGCTTGGCCGTGACTGTCCAGCCTGTGATGGCCTTCACCTTGTCGGCGTGCGAGGACCAGGTCAGGGGAAATCGATTCTGGCTGCCCTCCCGCAGACCGTTCATGGCCAACGATCGCAGTCCCCCAACCCAGCCTTGCTCCGCCGCGTGGGCGGCGAACTGACAGATGAAGTCGAGCATGAAGAACCGCGACGTCAGCTCCAGTGAAAGCAGGGCCTGGAAGAGGTCCACCTTTTCGCCGGCTTCGGTCGAGACCGTGTCGGCGATGCCGTAGACCTCCGTGAGCCGCAGCTGCGTGCGCATGGCGCGGATGTAGGCCAGCCGGTTCTCGTTTTCGTTCCCAGGCCGCCCTATGCGTCGGTGCGCCATCTCGGAGCTTACGAATGCATAGAACGCCCTGTGTATCCAGTAGCCATGCAAGCGTGCCAGCTTGTTCCCGTCTCGAAACCACTTCACCCGGTCTTGTGGGTTGATCTCCACGATCTCAAGGCTGTGTTCCTCCTTGCGCACGAAGCGCACCGAGTCGTCGTAGCGGAAGGCATCGATGCTGCGGTTTAGGAACTCGTCCAGCTCTAGCTGAGCTTCAACCAGAACCTGGAAGGCGCGCCTCCTTTGCGGCAGATCGCTGGCGTTACCGGGCGTGGGGAACAGCAGCGGCACGAGATTTTTCTGGAGCGAACGGACGAGCGAGCCCTCATCCAGCTTCGTGGTCCCGACAGGGGCCGTCGCGAGCTTCCAGAGAAGAAGCTGATTGATCGCTTGCCAGTGGCCCTCAACCCGTTCGTCGGCAGACTCCACCGCGGACTTCCCGAAGAGGTCGTGGGGTACAAGATGCTCGAAGGCATAGAGGCTTGCCAGGACGAGCAGGTCGAAGGCGCTGAGATCGGAGAGCACCGCCTTGCAGCGGTCGAGGTCGACCAGTCTCTCGTGATGTGCTGCAGTGAAGATGTCCAGCACCCGGCAGAACTCCGCTACGGCACTGCTATCGGCGCCGGCTTCTGCGAGGTCTTGCCGATGCGGGGAGTTGTCGGTCAGCACCAGTTCTGAACGACGAGCCGCAAGGGTCAGCGCGTCGGGTGCGAGACCGGCAAGACGGCGAACCAGTCCTGGGACCGAAACCTTGGTCTGACTCAGGTAGCTGGCCAGTGCGAGGATGGCAGTATCTGCTGACCAATCCGCTTCGGTGCACTCGGCCACTGTACGGCTCCACCAAAACAGGGCATCGCGATCGGACCGAGTCCACTTCTTCTGGCCGGGGCGGTTGGGCTTGCCGTCCAGGTAGGCCTCGAGGGCAAGCTTTCGGGCCTCAGCAGTTGACTTGCCTTCCGCCGCGGCGCGGGTAAGTAGGCGATCGAAGTAGTTCGACTCGTCGCGCCCGGCAGCTCCAGCCTTGCTTGCCGCTCCGGCCGGTGGTTCCCCGCCTTCTTCTTCAGTTCGGATAGACACGCCAGCTACAGCTTGAACGTCACGCTCATCGGATTGCTACCGAGGTGCGACTGGTAGGTCACTGGGCCTCGGTACACGAAGGGAGCGGCCTTGCCACCGCCTAGCTTGGTCTCGCGCACGAAGAGGTGAATGGCTATGCCCTTCGCCACGTGATCGATGATCTCCTGGCCTCGCTTGCTTCCTGGCGTTGTCGCATTCTGGCTCTGCCAGTGGAAGGTGTGATCGTCGATCCAGTGGTCGTGATACCGATGCTCCTGTGCCTTGCCTTGTTTGTTCAAGGTCACCAGCAGGACATGCACCTTCTTGTCGTTCAGCACCACGTGGCCGACGTTCCAACTGCCTGGGTTGAACGTCTCCCCGAACAGCGGCGGGATGTCCTCTCGCGCGAAGGGTTGGCCGATGACCAGGTCGAGCGGGTCGACCACGGCCTTCAATCGCGCCAGAGTTCGCATCTCGTCCGTTGCTTGCAGGTCCTCGTAGGCCGGGTTGTTGGCCTTCAGGATGTAGCTGCCGTCCTTGGTCTTGGTGACCGCCCGCAGGAGGTACTGGTTGTTGCCACCTGCCTCGTCCTGCCGTTCGATTGCCATCACCGTGCCGGTGATCGACCCGGCATTGCTGGGGCTGACAAGTTCCAGCAGCAGGTAGTCGCCGTCCCGGATGGGGTTCTTGCCGCCATCCATCGAGTTACCTGATGCCCGTGCGATGAAATGGCGCGTTGCATCAAGCTTGCCGTAGGCGGCGGGCAAGGTGCGGTGCTCCTCGGCGTCGGTCCTGCCTGCACGAAAGTGCCCGCAGGCGATCTTGAGATTCGGGAAGTACGGCAGTTCAACTTCCGGCCGTTGCTTCGGCGCGAAGGGAATGACATTGGAAGCCTCCGGCTCCACGGGGCGACGTACCTCGTAGGTGGCGAGCCTGTAGGCGGTCAGCTCTTGGAGAAGTCCTCCTGCAGCCTCAGCTTCGTCAGCCGGCAGGGGTTGTGCTAGCGAGAAGCGATCCCCCTCAACGCGGAAGAACGCCGATGCAGCCGCGGCGCGGTTGCCACCGATCCAAGCGTTGATCGGGTTGTCGCGCCAGTATCGGATCCACGTTGCTTCGTGCCCATCGGGCAGCTGAAGGACCGCCTCTGGCAGATCGCCGAGCAAGCTGGGTCGGCGATGGAGGACCTCCCAGCACCGTTGCGCAAGGGCTGCCACCGATGGCGGGGTGACCAGCCCATCCAGCTCCAGCCAGGCTTCGAGCAGGACCATCTTGAAGCTCTTGGTCATCGGCGTGACCTCGACTTCTCGCGGCAATCCCCCTAAGGCGCGCAAGGCGCGTGTCTCGTCTTCCTGGAGGTCGCCCATGGCGTCGACGAGCTGGAACCAACTGCCATGCTGTTGGCGCATCGCCTGGACGCTGGCACCGGAGCGGTAGAACTCAGCCAAGGTCGGCCGGCGCCCGAAGCTGGCGCGCAGTGCTTCGTAGTCCTTCTGAGTCCCGGCGCTGTCTAGCGACTTCAGGAACTCGATGATCTTCAGGTCGTAGTTGACGTAGCAGCCATCCGGAAGCTCAAGGCGACCTTGTTCGGCCTTGCGAGCGAACGCGGCCAGAGCCTTGTAGGTCGAGCCCACGCCGAACAGCGCCTGCGGCTTCTGCAGGAAGCTCTGGTGGTTGCCGATGAAGTCCAGTATGACCAGGTGGGTCTTCTCGTCGCTGAGGCGCAGGCCGCGGCCGAGTTGCTGAAGGAATAAGATCTTCGACTCGGTCGGCCGAAGCATCATCACCGTGTCGATGCCGGGAAGGTCGACGCCTTCGTTGAACAGGTCGACGGAGAAGACGACGCTGAGCTGGCCGTCGCAGAGTTGCTCCAAGGCCTGTGCTCGCCCGAGCGCCGACCCGGCGTACACGGCAGCCGACGAGATGCCCGTCTTCTGAAACTGCGCCGCCATGTACTCGGCGTGCCTGATCGACACGCAGAAGGCAAGAGTGCGTCTCTGTGCCCTTGATCGCCACTCCCGGATGGCGTGCCGCGCGCGAGCGAGGGTGGCCAGCTTGTTCGAAAGCTCCTCGGGATCGAAATGCCCGTTTCGCCAAGGAACCTCGCGGTAGTCGACCGACTCGTCGAGGATGCCGTAGTAGTGGAAGGGCGACAGCAGCTTGGCCTCGATGCCTTCGAACAGGTTGCGCGTGAAAACCAGGTTGTCATCGCACAGCGACAGGATGTCGGACTGGTCCGTGCGGTCCGGCGTGGCGGTCAGCCCGAGCAGAAACGCCGGCGCGAAGTGCCCGAGCAGCCGGCGGTAAGTCGCCGCTGCCGCATGGTGAAACTCGTCGATCACCACATAGTCGAAGTGCTGCGGGGCAAACCGCTCCAGATGTTCAGCGCGGCCCAGCGTCTGCGCTGACGCGCAGAGCACATCGACTTCAGCGTCGCGGCTGCGCCCCATGTAGTAGCCGACGCGGGCACGAGGGCGGATGCGAACGAACGTCGCTGCCGCCTGAGCCAGGATTTCTTCCCGGTGGGCCACGAACAGAACGCGGCGCGCATTCACCTGGGCGGCATCGAAGGCGGCAAGCCAGGTCTTACCGAGACCGGTGGCGAGGACGACGACTCCCCGCCGGAAGCCCAGCTGGCGTGTTTTGTGGAGGGCAGCAAGCGCGGCCTGCTGAACTTCAGTCGGCTCGGGAGGCGCTTCTTGTTCATGGCTGCCGGGCGCAACCGATCGAGGCGGCGGGACGCGCCGCTTCTCGTAGGCCTCGATCCACGCGTCCGACAAAGGAACTGTCCTGGCGTGGGAGAAGATTTCCTCGAACCTGGTCCTGGCCTCCAGAAAGCCGCGGTCGTCCGGGTAGACGACGCGGTAGTTCCACTCCAGACCCTCTTGCAGTGCCTGGCGGCTGATGTTGCTCGATCCGACGAAGGCTGTTCCCTCCACCAGTTCACC
Source organism: Rubrivivax sp. (assembly GCA_027489455.1). Lineage (GTDB taxonomy): Bacteria > Pseudomonadota > Gammaproteobacteria > Burkholderiales > Burkholderiaceae_C > Rubrivivax. Next base: position 67,409 of record JAIXZR010000063.1, read on the forward strand.
ATCGGAGAGGCGGGCGAAGATGTAGGCCTTCAGGTGGAAGCTGCTGCCCGCCGTGACGAATACTCGGACTTCGGCGCCTTGCTCCTGCAGTAGCAGCAGAAGCCGCAGGGCCTCGGGGTCGGTGATGTCGAGGTAGTCGCTGGTCAGGACTCGGACCGTGCGACCGCCATTGCTTCCAATCGCTGCCTGCAGATCCGGCAGCAGCAGGCGCAGACCTGTCGTCTTGATGAACGCCACCGCCAGCTCGACCTCGGTCGCCCGCGACATGGCCTCGGAAAGGTGCGGCAGGAAGTGGTCCCGATCTCCAGTGACCAAGCGTCGCGGCGGTGCCGGCGCCTTCTTGACCAGCACATTGGTCCACTTCTCGGGTCGATCGGGGCGCTGGTCGTCGGTCGTCCAGATCTCGGATTGCTCGACCGCCGGGAGGTTTGCAAGCCAATCGACCACCTGCGATTCGTCAGCGTCGGTGAAGCGCCGACCGCCATGGAGTCGGCTGCCTCGCCCGCTTTTGAAGCTGGCGTACAGAACGCCTCCGGGTGTCAGCGCGGTCCACAGGCGCGCCAGCACGCCGGGCATCTCCGATGGCTCGACGTGCAAGAGGCTGGCGCAGCACCAGATGCCGTCGTAGGCGTGGACTTCGTCGACGTCTTGGAACGTCCGTACATCCACCGCGAAGCCGCAGTGAGAGGAAGCGCGCTCCGCGAGTTCGGGCGATGCGTCGAAAGCCGAGACGCGGAAGCCTCGCTCGGAGAAGGCCTTCGCGTCTCGGCCCGACCCGCATCCAGCGTCGAGGACCCGTGCACCCGCCACGAGCATCGCCGCAAACCGATCACGGATGGGCGACATGTCGACAGCGACGGTGCTGTCGAAGAAATCGGAAGCAAACTGACGGTAGTACCGAGTGGTCTCGTCCATCCCTGGGTCTGACTTCGCAGCGGGTCAGTGCTTCGGAGAGTACCAGGTCAACATGGGTCGCCCGCGGCGAAATCAGGAGTCCGGCGAATGAAAAGAAGCAAGCTCTACGAATTGGTCTGGTCCAAGCCGATGACGAAGCTGGGTGCGGAGTTGGGCATCTCGGATGTCGGTCTTGCAAAGGCATGTCGGCGACACGCGATACCGGTTCCGCCGCGGGGACACTGGGCCAAGCTCCAGGCCGGCAAAGCGTCCCCAAAGGTGCTACTGCCACAGGCAGAACTGGACATCGAGGTGTCCTTCACGACCGTGCCACCGGCACAGCGGCAGGCCGACGTGGTGCGGCAGCGAGAAGCCAAGGCCGCCGTGGCGGAGAAGACCGTGGCTTTGCGCGCCTCTGCGCCCGTCCGCAAAGAGGTCGATCAGCTACCGCATCCGTTGGTACGGGCTACACGCGACTACTGTTCACGCTTGCCTGCGCGAGTCAAGCGGTGGGAGCGCATGAGTCCGCACCAGCGCCTGTATACCGATGGAGAACGGCCGCCGCCGAACGAGAACGGCCGATGGATCCTGAACGTCCCCGACGGGCTCATCCTGACGGCGTCGGAGGAGGCGCTCACCTGGGTGCTCGGTTTCCTCGACCGCATTTTCAAGGGGCTGGCGACGGCAGGGGTCAAGGTCGTCCGTCAGGCTGGCAAAGACCGTGAGCCGGACGCGATCGAATGCGTGTTTGGCCAGGAGCGCCTGAAACTCTGCTTCCGGGAAGGCTACCGGCGGGTGAAGCTGACAGCGGCCGAGTTCGCGCAAGCCAAGGCCAAACAGTCGTGGGCGCGGGAATGGGTCTACCTGCCCTCTGGAACGTTCACCTTCACGTTCCAGGGCACTGAGCACGGCGTGTCGAGGGGGTGGACCGGCACCGAAGACAAGCTGTCCGCACTAGAGGACGAGATCATCGCGACCGGCCTGCTGCTGCTGGAGGCTCAGCCAAACCGGCGAGAGGAGCGACTGGCGGAGGAGCGGCGTAGGCGCATAGAGGCTGAGAAGGCCGAGCGGCGGCTTCGGATCGCACAAGCTCGGCGCGAGCAGCTTGAGCGCGCCTTCAAGGCCGCCGAGGCCTATGAGAAGGTGGAACGGTTGCAGCGCTTCCTGGCCGTGGTCGAGTCTGAGATGGACAGCTACAACGCGCCGTACGACGAGCGGGCCCGTGTTTGGCTTCAGGTCGTGCGAGAAGAGCTGGGACGATCCATTCCGTACCTGGAAATCATCACCGGCTCTTTGATGGTTCCGTCATGGGCTTCTTGGCCACCGGAGTGGTGGCCGGAGACAACAAGGGACGCGTCCACCGAACCTGAGAACGAGTCCACTTCCGAAGGTTGACGATCAAGCCGCTGCCGTGGCGAGTCGTGCCGAAAACTTGCCGAAACCGCTCAGCGGAATGATCAGACGCTGCCTGGCCCGTGTTCGCGCCGATAGTCTTGGTTCAGGGAGCCGCCCAACGCGCGAGACGCAGGCGCACTTCCGCGTGAGGGAGGCGGCACCTCGGGTGCGTAGAGATGCGCGTCAGGCCTTCGAACAGGAGATTGACCGGGATCCCTTTAGACGCCTCCATCTGGTCGAGCATCCACAGCAGCCCATAGACGGCGCTCATGCAGGTCTGCGCTTCCGAGCGAAGGATCTTGTCGCCGGTGACCAGCGCGTAATGCGGGCGCATCGCACAAGCGAGCGCAAAGCAGTCCGGGAGGGAGAGCGCCTTGCGCTTCGCACGCAACTCCTGTGCGAACGACACCTCGTCCGGAGTCAGCGCTACTACGCCGAGGCCCAGCGCACGAAGCAGTGGTCCATTCTCTGCTTCCAGTTCGTTCGCGTAGAGCAGGTCTGGCACCACCATCGTGAAACCGCAAGAGAAGGCGGGCTCCAGGAGCCCGCCTCGCTCAAGGTCGATCAATATGGAGGTATCCGAGACCAGGATGATCATGGTCGATCACGCTACCTGCCCCATCAGGCGCCGATCAAGTTCTCGGACACTGATGTTCAGCAACTCGGCGGCTCTGGCCTCCGAGATCGCTCCTTCGGCGACGGCCCGCAAGCACATCCGCTCCATGCGTTGAGGCACTTCTGCGGGAAGTGAATGAGGCTCGCTGGAGGCCGGCCCGTTCCATCCCAGGCTCCGGATCTGAGCCCAGAGGCGACCGTAGCCGGCCTTGGTCAACACACCCAGCTGGGAGCAACGTACGACGAGCGATGCGACGCTGACCTTGAACAGCTTCTTCAGTTCGGCGAGCTCCCCCAATGAGATTGACGTACGGTGGTTGCCGAGCAGACGCAGCATCATGTCTTTAGCCATGAGGAAGGCACCTGCAAAGCGATCTGCTGCCTTTTCCTGCTCGGCATCGCTCAACCCGCTGAAGCGCAGCACCAGGTGAGCTAGCTCATGCGCAAGCGTGAAGCGCTGTCGTTCGCCGTTGTGATGCTGGTTGACGACGATGACCGGCACATCGTTCTGCTCCGGGCGCCGGACGAACGCTTTGGAACCCGACACGTTCACTGGAAGGTCCAGTGCGATCACCTTGACGCCCTTGTCCTCCAGCAGCTCGGCCATGATGGGAATTGGGTCGATGCCAAGAGACCATAGTCGACGCAAAGACTCGGCGGCTTGCTCTGCGTCCTCGACTCGGTGGATCGCAAACTCTTTCCCGTTCGGCGCTGCCCAGGGTTCGTCGACACCAGGCAAGAGCTCCTCGAGTTCGAGGTAGCGCTCCACCTGGTCCAGCACGGCGGCTTCAACCGCGCGCTCTTCTTTGACGCCAGCCTGCGGCGCTTTGCGGAAGTCCACTCCCGTGAGCTCGATCTCCCGCTCGCTGAGCAGGAACTCGGGTGAGACCTCCAGGGCCTTGCCCAAAGCGAGCAATACCGTCGAGCTCGGCATCATCTCGTCGCGCTCGTACTTGCCGATGGCTTGCGCGGAGACTTGCCCGTGGATGGCAGCCTCCAGCTCTCGCAGCGAGAGCCCGAGGGCCTCTCGTGCCCTCTTGAGTCGGTTTCCGATCATTGAGTTCTCCCGACCTGTGGTTTACAGATTGACTTCTGAAATTATCGTTTGTAAACTCACTTCCGTCAACCCATCGGAGGTCCGATATGGCTAACCGGAACAACGTTCACATCGTTCAGCGTGGCGACGGCTGGGGCACCTTGCGCGAGGGCGGACAGCGCGCGAGCGAAGTGTTCGACACCCAGGCGGAGGCGATCCAGGCCGGCCGGCAGATGGCTCGCCAGGGCCAGGGCGAGTTGCTCATCCATGGCCAGGACGGCCGGATCCGGGCGCGCGACTCGTATGGCAACGACCCCTGTCCACCGAAAGACTCGAAATGATCAAGATCGACTTCAAGGGCCCTAAGCCCGGCGACCTGGTGCGCGCCGCGTCGGCAGAGATAGAGAAGCAAATCACGGCAAAGGCGAAGGCGGCAACTGCCCGGCATGGCAGTGTGTCCGTCCGGTTCACTCGCAAGGCCGATGGCACGGTGCGGTCGGTGGAGTTTCAGGGCTCCCCGGCGGCGATCGAGGCGGCGAAGTTGGCCATCCAGCGTTCCAGGTAACGCGCCGAGAGCAGGAAGCGTCAACGTGAGCAATGTTCTTGCTGAGGCTTGGGTCGTGCTCTGCTACTCAACGAGGACGCAGCTCGCGATCGCCTTCGGGGTCGTCTTCTTCATCGGCATCTTGCTGGTAGGCCAGACCCTGGTCGGCGGGCTCGAATTCCATGGGCCACTCGCGGCGCTGACGGATGTCATTCGTGATCGGCTGATACAACGCTACGACCAGGCGGCATGGATCGCACTCGGGAGCTTCTTGCTCTTGGCGCTCAAGTTCTATCGGAAAGATCGCAAGCGCTTGCTGGGCCTCTGAGCACAGCCGTGCAGCTCGCACCCAATAGGAGGCAAACATGGCCTGCGCAGCCGAACACGCTCGGTTCAACTTCTTCGCCGTCGCGGCGGTGTGCGCCACCGCCCAGCGTCGTGAAGGACAGACCGTTGACGGAACCCCAGTGGTCATGGGTGCGGCGGCAGCCTGCTTGCCGTCGCTGCCGGACTGGCTTGAGCCGGCGCTGCATCCCAACCATCGGAAGTTCTTTCACAGCGCGACCGTGTTCGTGGGCCTGTCTTTCGCCATGCATCGTCTCTACAAGTGGGAGACGCAGGACGACTGGGAGAAGCTGGCGCGGGCGGTCGGCCTTCTCGCTGGTGCAGCGTATCTTGCGCATCTCGCTAGGGACGCGTTCACGGCGAAGTCGCTTCCAATCCTCTAGAGGCGTCTTCGGAGTTCGTTGCCGGCGCTGCAAGCATCGCCTGCCTTACGGCAGGACGCTGCTGCGAGGATCGGATCTGGCTGCGGTTACCCTCTCCATTGGCGCAGTGTTGGCATGGGCCTAGGGCTTTCATCGAACCGGAGAGACACAGTGGCGACTGGACAGGCACAAGCGAAGGCTTGCAAGCTAGCGGCGATCATCAACATGAAGGGCGGCGTGGGGAAGACGACGCTGAGCTACAACCTGTCCTTCGAGTTGGCGGGCAGAGGCAACCGTGTCCTACTTGTAGACCTTGACCCGCAGGCCAACGCCACGCTCGTGTGCATGAGTGATGCCGAAATCAAGCAACACCAAGCAAGCGGGAAGCGATCGATCACCAACCTTTTCGTTGATGCGTATGAGCCTCGCGTGCCTCTAGCGCTACCCCCTGCAGCAGGTCCGGAGCTAAAGGACTATCTGTTCAACGTGCCGCTGGGCTCAGCTGCTGCGGCTGGCTCAGCGCTTCACTTCATTCCATCAGACATTTATCTCAGTTCGGTTCTTCGCGGGATCAATCTTGGTCCTTACACGCTTGGAGCACTGATCACTGAAGAGGTTAGAAAGGGCTACGACTACATACTCGTAGATTGTGCGCCGACGTACTCAGCGTTAACAACGATCGCGCTGAACACATGCCGCTCGGTATTGATACCCATGATCTCCGACACGTTCGGCAAGCATGGCACAGATTTGATGCAGCAGATCCTAGAGGAACACAAGCATGACTTCGGAGTCGAGGTCAAAGTCATTGGTGTTGTGTTCACGATGGTCAAGGATGGGGCCAATCAGCGGGCTACGGAGAGGGAAATTATTGGTAAGTGGGGGTCCGACGTAGTGTTCAAGCAGTCAATCTCTCACAACGATTGGTACAAGGTCGCTAACGGCCAACGGAAGCCATTCACCAAAACTCCCGCACACGGCGATGCAAAGGATGAACTGATCAAGTTCGTTGATCAGTTCACTGAGCGGAGCGCAAGATGACTCGATCAGAAGCGACAGGCAACTTCCTCGACGCCGCAGCGCGCGTCGATGGCGAAGCAGCAGACCTAATCGCCGATTCGTTGGTGAGGATTTCGACCCTGCTGACCTCAGATCATGCCTCCGCCGCCCGAAAGGCCGCGGTTCTCAAGCAAATTCATGGATACCTTCAGAAGAAGGCCAATGACTTGGAGCCGAAGCAGGTGGAGACTGGTGATCTCAGTCTGCGGCGGCTTAGAAATGAGCTCGCACATGGGAAGCACCGGCGTGACATTGATCTCTCTCCTTTGTACCCCGAGCTTTGGAGAGCGATAGGGCGCCTAGGAGCCCGCCTAGGGCCGGCGCAGATTGAGAACCTCTTGGCATACACGCTGGACGTGCCGAACATGCAGGCGGCAGCTCGAGGAGTCTCGGCGTCCAAGATCGTGCAGATGTACAAACCACTGTTCGCCCAGCTTGACCCCGACGGGCAGCGGTCGCTCTTCGTGAACCTGCTGCTCCGCTTGTTTACGGATAGCGACTCGTTCAGTCTCCTTGAGGCGCAAGGTAGGCGATGAAGGTCCCATATCTGAATCAGAAGCGCAAGAAGGAGATGGGCCTGCTCGCAGAGGAGTTTGCTCGCACTATTCGCGGACACATGGAGCAAGCGCAGGTGCAGCCGCGGTTGGACGATCCGTGGTTAAAGACCATGTACTACGTGCTGGCGCTATCGCACCTCTTGCCTGGGGTTAAGGTCGATGTGAATCCGTCGAGAGAGTACGCCCTCGTCGGGGCGAAAGCCCAAGGTAGCCGAGAATTGTTCCTGCAGGCTATGACCGCTTTTCAGGCGCCCGAGGCTGTCCTAGATGTCATGGCAGCTTCCTACAGAAGAACTGTCTTCTCGGGCTTTATTGCGGAGCTGCGTTCGGACCTGCTGATGGCGTTGACACAAGGCCTGGTCTACAGCTACCGCGGCGCTGCGATTAGCTTGAGGTGTGCTCTCGAGGATCTCTACAGACACCTCTACTACATGGATCATCCGCAGGAATTCGCGGCGCTTAGCGCTGGGCGGGAGACAGAATTCTCGATGAAGATTAGTCCGCAAGGACTGAGAGAATATCTGGCTAGGACTAGTTACCTGAGACGTATTGCTGGCGCGAGAGTCGACTTTGCTCCAAAGGCAGACCCTAAGGATATGGACTGGCTCGGAGTGAACGACGAGTTGTACTCGTCTCTCTCGGCTGCAGTTCATGGCGCCTCAAGCGAGTGGTTCGCTGCGGTTGGCAGTGCTGCTTCGCTTCAGAAGAGTGAGGCGAAGGAGGAGAAGCTGAACTCACTTTTTGTCAGGTTTGCGAAGCTTTGTTCGACGTTCCTCATCGCCGCACACCGCGACGTGTTCGCATCACTGGGGGATTACGACAAATCGTTGGTGCTTGAAATCTACTCGCCGGTAGAGCGCCGCAATCTGCGTGCGTTGCTGAATATCTGAAACAACTGCGCGGCGTCAGGAGATCTGGAGAACGATGGCCTAGAGCCCGTTTGCCCGATCTGGGGGGAGGTGAAGCTCGGAAGTCGGACTCTACCGACCTTCGATTGGCACGCTGTGCCCCGTGCGCAGGTCATGGGGAAGAATGCGTTCAAAGCATCGGTCGCAGGGAAGTGCCGAGACGGGGGATAGTCCTGTGCAACAACTTCGGCGCGCCGGAAGGCCAGTCGCAACAACTCATGCAGATCTTCCACCTGCCCTATGGCGCGCCCGTCGCTAAGTGGTTGTTGGCGCTTGCGCGCCAGAGCAACTAATTCGGCGCCCTACGTTTCCGTAGGGCGCCAGATTCGTTGCCGTTAACTGACCGCAGCATCAACTGCGTGGTCGTCGCGAGGGGTCCATTGAATTCAAGCACGCCAGCATCAATGCCGTGATGCTGGAGCTGCACGCCACCAGGTCATCGCCTCAGGCTGGCCTGTCGCCAGCCAGGCGGGCCAGCCAGGGTAGCGGCAGGGTCGACTGTTCGCTGCTGACGTCGGCCACCATCCACGCGGCCTGGTGGCTGTCGATCCCGCCCAGCAGGCCCTGCAGGGCCGTATAGACCTGCGGGCTGTCGACGAGCAGCAGTACCGGCAAGTCGGGCATGTGGCGGGACAGGTGCAGCAGCTCGTAGCGGCAGCCCTGACGGTCGGCGGTGAAGCCGCGCAAGTCCATCACCACGGCGTGGCTGCGCGCTGCCAGCGCGCGCATGGTCGGCTGCCAGGTGCTGTTCTCGCACCAGAAGTGAGAGACGCGGAAGCGGCCGTCGGCATCGCGCTGCGAGGGCAGGTTTTGCAACCGTGCGTCCAGCTCCTGCAGGCTGCCGACGAACTGCGAGCGCAAACGGCCCGCCACGAAAGCCACGAAGTCGCTCGGGCCGACGTTGCGCAGAGCCAGGTCTTTGCCGGCAATCATGTGGATGGGGCCGATGGGCCGCCAGTGTTGTTCCAGCCCGTCGAACAGCGCTTCCACGCGGCTGGCATCGCTGAAGACGCGCAGCAGCAGCAGCGCGCGCGGCGGGGCATCGGGCTGTGCCAGCGGCCACAGCCGCCACACCAGCCGGCGTGCCATCACCGCGGGCGGATAGGCGGCCAGCAGCAGCAGGTACGCAGCTTGGCTTGACGCCACCGCCAGCGCCAGGGCCTGGGCCAGCAGCAGCGTGAGCCACCAGGTGTCGGTGAAGAGTTCGAGATCGCTGAAGCGCCCCGCGTCGAAGGCGCGCTGCACGGCCTGCAAGGCCTGAAAGCCGATCAGGCCACCGGCGATCAGGCCCGCCAGCCGCCAGTCCCAAGACACTTGCACACCCAACCAGCGCGAGCTCACCAGCGCCACTGCCACGGCCATCGCACAGGCCGCCAGCGCCAGCAGCAGCACCATGGGCGCCACGCCGCGCCAGAAGCGCATGCCAACGATCAGCAGCAGCGCCAGCGGCGCCAGCACGAACAGCTGGTACAGGTCGATGGCCAGGCCGCGCAGGTTTTCGGGCAAGAGCCACGGCAGCGCGCTGGCGGCCGCGATGCCCAAGGCGCGCTGCCAGAAGGCCGTGACCTGCAGCACGAGCAAGAGCGCCACGGTCGGCACCAGGGCCGTCAGCAGCAGAGTCGGCACCACCCAGGCGCTGAGCAGATGCGCAACCATCCCGCTGAAGGCCAGCGTGAGCGCCAGCGCGCAGACGAAGCCGCTGGCCGCATGGCCGGCCAGCAGCCGAAGCCGGGCTGGCAGCACGCCCAGGCGCGCAGCGCTGCCGGACCTTGCCGTGGCTGCGGCCGGTGGCGCACCCAAGCGCATCCAGCGCAGCGGCGCGCCCGGTGGGGTGTCGTCAGACCGGTGACCTGGCCCGGGACGGGCACCGTCGTCGGGCAGGCCCTGACTCATCCAGTGCGCAACCCGGCGGCGGTACCACCACAGCGCGATGGGCGACACCACCAACGTCAGCACGACGGCCAGCGGGGTGGCGACCAACAGCCACTGCAGGCCACTGGGCAGGGACGCGCTCACGTCGCGCTCGCGCCGGGCGTCACGCGGGCTGCAGCTCGACCCGCGCGGTGGCGCTGCGGCCGTCGGCCAGCGTCGTCACCACCGAGACGGATGCATTGCCCGTGCTGGCCAGCACAGCCACGCTGATTTGCCCGCGCACGTCGCCGTCGCCCGTGCGCGCGGAAGCCTCCAGCACGCGCACGTTGCCCACGGCCGTGGCTTGCACCGCCGCACCGCGCACCGGCACGCCGGCCGATAGCGTGATGAAGCTCAGCCGCAGGGGGCGATTGGCGCGCGTGATGACGGCGTTGCCCACCAGCGCGTTGCTGCCGTCGTCGTCGTAGACAGCGCCGATCAGGCGGCTGCTCACCACGCCGGGCACGCGCAGCAAACGCTCGGCCTGCAGCGCGTCAGACGCGGGGTGCAAGGCCAGCAACGAGATCGTCAGGTCCAGGTCGGGCGTGCGCGGGCCATTGCCATCGGCGCCCAGGTGCAGGGGGTCGTGCGTGAGGTTGAGGCTGAAGTTGCCCGTCGCGTCGGTCACTGTCTCGACGTTGACCTCCAGGGTCTGCAGCGCCAGGGCCTTGACGCGCACACCGCCGGCGGGCTGGGCCGCGCCCGTGCCGTGGCGCAGCATCACGGTGCCAGCCACACGCACGGCCTGGCCGCCGATCACGCCCGCGGGCTGCGCCTGGGCCTGCAACTGCAGCGCGAAGCCTGCGGTGATCAGCTGGCTCGGCAGATCGGTCTCGGCGTCGTTCAGGCCCAGCGGCCGGTCCAGGCCGGCCTGGGCGATGGCCACCAGGCGGACCAGGCGCGGCAGCTCGGCCAGCCGGCCCGCCGTCAGGTCACGCATCACGCGGCCCAGCGCTGCCCGCCAGGCGCGTGCCAGGGCCGGGGCCGCACGGTTCAGCGGCGGCTCACCGCTGGCGACGTAGACATCATGGGTGGCCTGCAGGTCGAGCGTCAGGCGCAGGGCGCGCGACAGACTGTCGTCGCTGGTCAGCGCCTGTTCCAGCAGGCCCTGCAACTCGCCGATGAAGACCGCGTTGATGCGCGCCGTGGCGGCTGCGCTCACGTCCCCGGGGGTTTCGGCCAGCGCGCGATCGACGCCGATGCCGGTGTCGGTGGGGGCACGCAGCGCCTCGGGCAGGCCCTGGCGGATCTCGACGGTGTCGCTCTTCTCGGCGAAGGGCTCCTTGGGCAGGAACCGCCCCATCTGCTGTGGCGGCGCCGCGCTGCCCGGGGGGGCGTCGGCCGCCCCGCCGGGGGCGGAGAAGTTGCTGTCGAAGAAGCGGCGTTCGTTCGTCAGCAAGCCGCTGGCCACCGGGCCGGCATTGGCGCGCTGGCCAGCTGGGGCGCTGAACTGCTGGTCCAGCGCACGGGCCTGGTTGAGGCCACCGCCGATGGCGGTGGGATTGGCCGTCAACGGGCTGTGGGCGCGCTCCAGGCCCCGCGCCACGCTGGCGGCTGGCGAAGGGCCCAGGGCGGCTGCAACCGGCAGCGCACTGCCGCCTGCGCCCCCTGCCCCCGCAAGGCCCCCGCCCGTACCTCCCGCCCCGCCCCCCGGCAGGCCCTTCTGCCCCAGCGGCGCTACGGCACCCACGAGCCCGGTCACGGCGCTGAGGCTCTGCCCGGTCAGCGCGGTGCTGGCCTGCAAGGCGCTGCCGGCCAGCGCTTGCGTGCCGGCCAGGCCGCTCATGTCGCGAAACATCCCACCGCTGGCCATGGCGCTGAGCACCGCGCTCACGCCGGTGGGATCGGGCAGCGCCGGGGGGTTCATGATGTTGACGACCGGTGCCTCCAGGCCGCCGGGACGCTGCGCGTTTTCCACGGTGTGCTGGCCGGCCTGCAGTGCGGCGATGTCCGAGGCCTGCATCGGGGGCGGCGAATCCTGCCAGTTCCAGAACCGCGTGAGGTCGATCTTCTCAGCGCAGTTCGAGCGGCCCAGCACACCTTCGGCAAACACGCCGCCGGTGGGCAGTGCCACCATGCGCTGGCTCTGGTAGGGCTTGCCCAGGCGCTTGTTGAGCCAGTCCTTCCACGCAGGATCGTTGTCGTCCGGGAACAGGAAGGCCAGGTGCCGCCCAGCCACGGCGATGGGCGTGGTGTCGGCGTACTCCAGCAGCCGGCGTTCCAGGACCTTGAAAGGCGCCAGCAGCAGACCCAGGGTCTGCGCATCCAGCCGGCGCCAGATGTGCTGGCTGTAGTGCAGGGCGTTCTCGTTCAGGTGCTGCGTCAGGCTGATGAGGCTCGGGTCGCTGGTGAAGCTGAACAGCTGCAGGGTGGTCTGCTTGGCCGGCAGCACCACGCTGCAGGGCACCTCGAACACCCGGCCCGCAGCGGTGATGAAGTACAGCGCGACCGACTGCAGGGCGGGCACATCGGCTGGCTTGATCTTCAGCGTGATGCCCGCGAGATCGGCGACGTTGAACCCGGTGCCCAGCTCCGCGGCCGGGCGCACGGTGGTGGCGCCCAGGCCGATGCCGCTGCGCAGCTCCAGCGTGGGGCCGGTCTCGGGCACCACGCCTGCGGCTTCGACACGGCCGCTGCGGGTGTTCCAGCCCACGTTCAGCAGCTTGCAGTCGGCGCTGATGTCCCATTGCGTCAAATCGCTGCTGTGAGCGCTGAGCCCGCCGGGCACCTGGCGCGCGCGCACGAACCTGGCGGCCATCTCCGCCTGGGCCTTGGCCGAGTCCTTGGCACGCTGAACCAGCAAGGGCCTGGGCGCGGGCTGGGTGTCCAGCGCCGCCATGATCTGTGCGAACTGCCGAGCCACCGGCGGCTGCAAGAGCGCGCTGACGTTACCGCTGGGGTTCAGCAGCCAGTCGCGCACATCGGGCCCGAGGGCAGCGCCGATGAGAATGCCGCGAAAGCGTTCGACGACGCGCTCGTCGAACTTGATCAGCTGCATCGGCACGAAGAGCACACGCTCTGCCTTTTCCAGCCTCAGCTGCACGCGGTAGAGCTGCACCACTTCAAAGTACAGCACGTTGAGCGTGTGCATGTGGTTGTAGTTCACCACCACGCGCGTGCTCAGCGTTTCGCTTTCCGATTGCGATGCCTCGGTGACCAGTGCTGCGCGCTTGCTGCGCGTGGACAGGCTGGCCTGCTCGGTGGACCGGTCGATCTGCTGGCCGTAGTCGGACGCCATGTCGCTGCGGCCGGCCGAGGCCGCGACGCTGGTGGCCAGCGAGACACTGGCGGACGCGGCAGCGGCGGCGGCCCCCGCGGCCGCGGGGCTCCAGGCGGCGCCGGCCGTGGCGGCGCTCTGGCTGGCGCTGGCTGCGAAGCTGGCCGACGAGCCAGATTGGGCTTCCATGGCCACCGACGAGGTCACCTCCTGCAGGCTGCTGCGCTGGTTCAAGCGGTTGTCCAGCGCTTCGGACTGGCTCACGTCCTCGGTGCTGGCCGTGCTGGAACGGCGGGTCCAGTCGATCACCGCCATGCGGGTGGATTCGCCCGGCGCCAGCGTCAGGGAGTGCAGAACCTGCCCCAGCGTGATGGCCTCGGGCGTCCAGGATTGCTGGAAGGTCAGGCGCGCGCCCAGGTAGGGCTTGGCTGCGGCCGGGGCGGTGACGGCCAGCACGTCCAGCGGGGCGTCCAGGTTCCTGGCCACGTCATCGGGGCCCGAGACCGTGACCAGCCGCTCGTAGTAGGCGATGTCGGTGGCGTATTCGCCGAACTTCGGCACGATTTCCGGCGCCGTGTACTGGGCCTCCGGATCGGCCTGCAGGCTCTGCCCTGCCAATGCGCGGGCGGCGATGTAGGGCGGCCACAGGGCCATGTCGCGGATGGTCGCGATGCCGGCCGCCGTCTGCAGGGCCTGGGCCAGCGGCCGGTCGATTCCGGCCAGGCGCTCGGGGCTCTGGCCGATCAGCTCGGCCGGGGTGGCCGCGGCCGCCCCGGGCGCAGCGTCCACCACCCCGGCCGGCAGCAGGCCATGGCGGCTGAGCGGGTGGCGCGGGTCCTGCGCGGCGGCCAGCAGATCGGCCGCGGCCCTGAACGTCGGCGCCAGTGCCAGGTCGAAGACGGTACGCACGCCCAGGGTTTCCAGCAGGCGCTGCTGCGCCTCGGAGACGCCGGCCAACGCGCCCGTCGGGGCGGCCAGCCAATCGGCCAGGGTCTTGTCTTGGTGGCTGGTCTTGATGGCTTGCGGGTCTGGCATGGTGTTCTGAAGGCAGGGGGAAGGGTGGCCGCGGCAGCTGTCTCTGCGCGTGCCCTGCCATGTTGTCGAAGCGTTAGCCCGCTGGCCTCAAGCCCTGCTGATGTTTCTTTGAAGGTTTTCTCTGCCCGCCATTTCTGCCGGCAAATCAAGCACTTGCGCGCAGGCCGGGCCTGCACGCCGGGCGCAGCCGCGGCCCGCCTTCAGATCACCAGCCTGAAGCAGGCCCCGCCCAGGGGTGATGCCCAGGCCTGGATCGACCCGCCGTGCGTCAAGGCCACTTGGCGCGCCAGGCTCAGGCCGATGCCGCTGCCTTGGGGCCGGGTGCTGAAGAAGGGCAGGAAGATGTCTTCGCGCAGCGCTTCGGGCACACCCGGGCCGTTGTCGTGAACCTCGATCAAGGCGCGCCCGCTGCGCGCCGTCGCGATGCGCAGCTCGACCACGCTCGCCGCTGGGGTGGCGGTGCAGGCTTGTGCCGCGTTGCGCAGCAGGTTCAGCAGCACCTGCTCCAGCAGCATGGGGTCGGCGCGGATCGTCAGGTCGGGCGGGTTCACGTGCAGGTGCAGGGCCACCGCGGCGCGGGGCCACTGGCTTTCGAAGAGCAGGGCCAGATGGCGCGCCAAAGGCGCGGCAGGCAGGGCCTGCACCCGCAGCTGCGGCGTGTGCGCAAGCTGCCGAAAGTCCTGCACGAAGCGCAGCAACCCGCCCGACCGCCGTGCCACGGCGGCCGTGGCGGATTGCAGCCGCGCGGCTTCGTCGCTGGCGGGCAGGCCGGCGGCGGCCGTTGCGGCGCTGGCGGCCAGCGAGGTGACCGGTGTCAGCGAGTTCATCACTTCATGCGACAACACGCGCACCAGGTCGCCCGACAGTGCCAGCTGCGCGGCGGCGATGTCGTCCTGCACCGGCTGCAGCGCCAGCAGGCGGCGCGCACGTCCCAGGTGCACGACCCGGCTTTGCGTGACGCGCAGGCGCTGCGCGGCGTCGTCCGGTGGCGCCAGATCGATGTGGTAGCTGGCCTCGGTGCGCCGCAGACCTGCCAGAACGCCTTCGCCATAGACCGCGAAGTCCGCCAGGCGCTGCCCGTGCGGGCGATCGAACAGGCGCCGCGCGGCATGGTTCATCAGCTCGACTTCGCCAGTGCCGTCGTCGATGGCCAGCAGCGGTGTCGGCACCTGCTCGACCAGGCTTTGCCAATGGCCGTGGGTGGCGCGCTCGGCACGGGCGCGTTCGCGCAGGTCGCCGACCAGGCCATCCAGGGCCAGGGCCAGGTCGACGAAGCCGCTGTCGGCCGCGCGCGGATCGAAGGTTTGCGTCAGGTCGCCGTGGCGCAGCAGGTCGGCCAGGCGCGCCAGGTCCAGGTTGGTCTGCCAGACGCGGCGCACGAGGCTGGCCAGCACGGCCAGCGCTGCGCCGCCCAGCAGGGCCGCCGTCGCTGGCAGCGCTGGCGGCCACAGGGCCCACAGCGCCCCAGCCGCCAGGCCCAGCACGGCCAGCAGCCGCCACAGCAGCTGCCAGCCGAAGCGGCGCGCGAAGCCGCGCACGAGGCGCGCGCGTTGTGCAGCGTGCAGCGCCGGCGCAGCCACGGGGTTGCGCAACGGCGTCACAGGCCGTAGCGCTGCATGCGCCGGTACAGCGATGCCCGGGTCAGGCCCAGGTCCTTGGCGGCCAGTGAGATGTTCCAGGCCCGCTGGCTCAGCGCGCGCTCCACCAGCTGGCGGGCGGCACGGTCCAGGTTCAGGTCTTCGGCGGGTGGTGGGATGCCCGGCGCAGGGCCCCGCGGGGCGGCACCGGGGTTGGCCGCAGTGATGGCCGTGGTGACGGCCGTGGTGATGGCCAGGTCATCGGGGCCCAGCCGGCCGCCTGCGGTGTCGCGGCTCAGCACCACGGCGCGTTCGACGGCGTGGCGCAGTGCGCGCACGTTGCCGGGCCAGTCGTGCTGGCCCATGGCGCGCAGTGCCGCTTCACTGAAGCTGCGCTGGGGCTTGTTGTACTTCTGCGTGTAGTGGCGCAGAAAGTGTTCGGCCAGCAGCGGGATGTCGGCCTTGCGCTGGCGCAGCGGGGGCACGTGGATTTCGACCGTGTTCAGGCGGAACAGCAGGTCGGCGCGAAACTGCCGCTCGTCGGCCAGCGTGTCGCGGCTGACGTTGGTGGCGCTGATCACGCGCACGTCCACGGGCAACGGGTCGTTGCTGCCCAGCGGCAGCACCTGCCGGCGTTCCAGCGCGGCCAGCAGCTTGGGCTGCAGCGCCAGCGGCAGGTTGCCGATCTCGTCCAGGAACAGCGTGCCGCCGTCGGCCGCGGCGATGCGGCCCACGCGGTCGCTGCGCGCGTCGGTGAAGGCGCCTTTGCGGTGGCCGAAGAGTTCGCTCTCGAACAGCGTGGCCGGCACGCTGCCCATGTCCACCGCCACCAGCGGCCCGCCGGCGCGGTGCGAGGCGCGGTGCACGGCCTGCGCCACGCCTTCCTTGCCGCTGCCGTTTTCGCCCAGGATCAGCACGTTGGCGTCGGTGGGGGCCACGCGCTCGATCATCGACAGCACATGCAGCCAGGCGGGGGACTGGCCGATCAGCTCGGGCCCCATGGCCGCGCCCGGCCGGCCCAGTTCGCTGGTGCGAAGGCGCAGCTGCGCGGCCGTGCGGCGGCTGCTGTACAGGGCCGCGGCGTTGCGCACGGTGGTCAGCAGCCGTTCGTTGTCCCAGGGCTTGGTGATGAAGTCGGTGGCGCCCAGCTGCATGGCCTGCACCGCGACGGCCAGAGCGCCGTGCGCGGTAACCACCACCACCATCGCTTCGGGGTGTTCCTGCCGGATGCGGGCCAGGCATTGCAGGCCTTCGCTGCCCTGGGTCGCCCCGCGGCTGAAGTTCAGGTCCAGCAGCACCACCGCCACGGCGTGGCGGGCCAAGGTGTCGAACGCTGCCGTGGGTGAGGTGGCGGTCAGCACGTGCAGGCCCTGGCCGTGCAAGGCCTGCTCTCCGGCCAGCAACACGTCGGCGTCGTCATCGACAAACAGGACGGTGGGGACCATGTTCTGCGCAACCGGCAAGGCGTGAGAAGTTGTTCGGGATCGTACAGACAATTGTCCGGATTCGGACAGTCGGATGCTCGTCCCGGTGCCCCGCACGCGCCGATTTCCCTTTTGCATCAGGCACTTGGTGCGCTGGCACCGTGCCTGCTATCTGCAAGTCCATGCCCACCCGCGATCGCCCGCCCGCCGTTCCCGCTGTGCCCGCCAGCGCGCCCGCCGGCAGCACGATGGACACGCCGATCCCCCCGCGCTTCGGCGCGGGCCGGGCGGGGCGGTTGGCCATCGCCGGTGGGGTGGCGACGGGCCTGGCCATCGCGCTGGGGTTGATCGCGGTGAAGGGCCCGCTCGGCACGCTGGGTACGCCGAGCCAGACCCTGCCGGCCGACCGCGCCACCATCAGCACCGTGGTGCCAGGCCGTTTCGACGATTTCATCCCCCTGCGCGGGCAGGCCGTGCCGCTGGACACCGTGTACCTGGACGCCGTGGAGGGCGGCCGTGTCGAACGCAAGCTGGTGGAAGACGGCAGCATGGTCCAGGCAGGCCAGGCCGTGGCGGTGCTGGCCAACAGCAGCCTGCGGCTGGACGTGATCCGCAGCGAGAGCGAAGTCACGCAGCAGCTCAACACCCTGCGCAGCATCGAGCTGCAGATCGAGCGCAACCGCGCCGACAACCAGCGTCTGCTGGCCGAGCTGCGCTGGCAGCTCAAGCGGGCCAGCGACAGGGCCGCCCGTGACCAGCAGCTGGCCAGCGTGGGCTTCGTCTCCACGGCGGCGGTGCAGGAAGCGGCAGACGAACGCGCGTACCTGCTGGAACGCCTTGCCGTGACGCAGGACCACCAGCGCACCGACGAGCGGCTGCAACAGGCCCAGGCCGAACAGCTGCGCGCGGCCACGCAGCAGATGCAAGCCAACCTCGCCCTGGCGCGCAGCAACCTGGAAGCGCTGACGGTGAAGGCCCCCATGGCCGGGCGCCTGACGGCCTTTGACATCACGGTCGGCCAGAGCCTGACGCGCGGCCAGCGCATCGGCCAGATCGACAGCGAGGCGCGCTACAAGCTGCTGGCCCAGGTGGACGAGTTCTATCTCAACCGCGTGGCCGTGGGCCAGGCCGCCGTGCTGGAACTGGCGGGCCAGAGCCACCCCATGCGCGTGCGCCGCCTGAACCCGCAGGTGCGTGCTGGTCAGTTCGAAGCGGAGCTGGTGTTCGACGCTGCGGCCAGCGGCGCCGCCGCAGCGCTGCGGCGCGGCCAGACCTTGCAGGCGCGGCTGGCGCTGGGCGACAGTGGCCAGGCGCTGCTGCTGCCGGCGGGTGCGTTTCTGTCGGACAACGGCGGCAGCTTCGTCTTCGTGGTCGAAGGCCAGCAGGCCCGCAAGCGCGCAGTGCAGTTGGGCCGGCGCAATCTGGACGTGGTGGAAGTGCTGGCGGGCCTGCAGGCCGGTGACCGCGTGATCACCTCGTCGTATGCCGGCCTGGCCGACAAGGATGTGCTGCTGCTGTCCCGCTGAGTTACCGCATCGCCCCTGAACCCCCTGACGAAAGCCGTGCCATGACGATGATCCGCATCCGGCAACTCTCCAAGATCTATCGCACCGACACCGTGCAGACGGCGGCGCTGCGCCAGGTGAATCTGGACATCGAGGCCGGTGACTTCGTCGCGGTGATGGGCCCTTCAGGCTGTGGCAAGAGCAGCCTGCTGAACGTGCTCGGCATGCTGGACCGGCCCACCGCTGGCGAGTACTGGCTGAACGACCGCGAGCTGTCGAAGCTGCGCGAGGCCGATCTCGCCGCGCTGCGCAAGCAGCACGTGGGCTTCATCTTCCAGAGCTTCAACCTCATCGACGAGCTGACGGTGGCCGAGAACATCGAGCTCGCCTTGCTGTACCACGACATACCGGCTGCGATACGCCGCGAACGCGTGGCCCAGACGCTGGACAAGGTCGGCATCGCGCACCGTGCCCAGCATCGGCCCAGCCAGCTCAGCGGTGGCCAGCAGCAGCGCGTGGCGGTCGGGCGCGCCGTGGTGGCGCGGCCCTCGCTGATCCTGGCCGACGAACCCACGGGCAACCTCGACAGCGCCCACGGCCTGGAAGTGATGCGCATGTTGCGCAGCCTGAACGACGAGGGCACGACGGTGATCATGGTGACCCACACCCCCAGCCATGCCGACTTCGCCCGCCGGAAGGTGCAGCTGATGGACGGCGAAGTCGTGTCCGACATCCGCCCCGTGCATTGAGCGGCAGGAGCACCGGGCATGTGGCAAAGCTACTTCCTGATCGCCGTGCGCACGCTGGCCAAGAACCGCCTGTTCAGCGCACTCAACATCGCCGGTCTGGCCATGGGCATGGCGGCCTGTGCGCTGATGGCGATGTGGGTGGCCGTCGAGACCGGCCACGACCGGTGGGTGCCCGAAGGCGAACGCGTGTTCCTGGTGCAGTCGCGCACACAGGATCCGGGGCAGCCGCCGGCGATCTTCCGCAATTCGCCAGCGGTGATGCTGCCGCTGCTGATGCAGGACTTCGGGCCTCAGATCCAGGCTGGCAGCCGCTACATCGCTGCGTCGCGTGCACTGCGGGTGGGCGCGCGGCTGGAAAACCAGAGCGTGCATCTGGTCGATGCCGGCTTCTTCGACGTGCTGCCCTGGCCGGTGGCCGAAGGCAGCACCGCGCGCGCCCTGAAGGAGCCGGGCAAGCTGGTGGTGACGCCGGCCTTTGCACGCCGATGGTTCGGCCGCGATTCAGCGCTGGGCCAGACCGTGACCATGCTGGTCAAGGGCGAGCCACGGCCTTTCGAGATCGTGGCCGTGCTGCGCGAGTTGCCACCCAACACGCTGTTTGATTTCGAGGCGCTGGCGCTGTTCAACCCGCAGGACCTGCCCAACCCGGCCGCGTTTGAAAGCTGGGGCGGTTTCAACCCGCTGTCCCTGGTGCGCGTGAAACGGGTGGCCGATGCAGCAGCCATCCAGGCCGGTGCCGATGCCTTCGTCGGCCGGCATGTGCCCGACTTCCTGACCGCGGACAAGGGCTTCTTCTACCGGCCTTCGCTGATCCCGCTGGCTGACGCGCACCTGCAGACAGTCAAGGTGGCCGGCCCGGCCAAGCCCCCCGGCGACCGCACGCTCGTCAACGCCGTGGCCGCCACGGGGGTGCTGGTGTTGGTGATCGCCACCATCACCTACGTGAACCTCGTCACCGCACGGGTGTCGCTGCGCGCCCGCGAAGTGGGCCTGCGCAAGACGCTGGGTGCCACGCGCAGCCAGCTGGTGGTGCAGTTCCTGGTGGAATCGACCGTGCTGGCGGCGCTGGCCGGGCTGCTGGCGCTGGCCTTGGTCGAGCTGTCGCTGCCGGCCTTCAACCAGCTGCTGGGACAAGGGCTGGTGTTGCACTACTTTGGCGCCGACGGTCTGCTGGCACCCTGGCTGGCGATGGTGGTGTTCGTGGGGCTGGCCGGTGGCTGGTACCCGGCGGTGGTGCTGTCGCGGCTGCAGCCGCGGGCGGCCATGTCGGGGGTGTTCACCAGCGCGGTTGGCGGGCCGGTGCGCCAGGCACTGGTGGTGGGGCAGTTCGCCATCGCGGTGGGGCTGATGTGCCTGATGGCAGTGATCTACGCCCAGGTGGCGCACTTGCGCCAGGCCGACATGGGCTATCGGCCCCAGGGCCTGGTCGTCATCGGCAACTTGCAGCGCGCCGAAGTCAAACCGCAGCAGCAGGCCCTGCTGGACGCGATGCGCCGTGTCGACGGGGTGGTGGCGGCCACGCGGTCGATGTTCGACCCCACGATGGGCGGCGTCATCCGGCAGCAGGCCTACTTTCCTGGCGTACCCGACAGCCAGGCCCCGCAGTTCAGCCTGCAGCTGGTCGATTGGGACTATCTGCCCACCTATGGCGCGCGGCTGCTGGCTGGGCGGGGCCTGACGCGCGACGTGGCCCTGGACGACACCGCGGGCCTGGACGGCCAGCAGCTCACGCAGCGCGGCGTGAACGTGCTCGTCAACCGCACGGCGCTGGCCTACCTGGGCGTGAGCGACCCGCAGGCCGCGCTGGGCAAGATGTTCTACCTGGGCGGCCAGGAACGCTACCCCGTCCAGGTGGTGGGCGTGCTGGACGATGTGCGCATCCGCAGCGCGCGCGACAAGCCCATGCCGGCCGTGTACCTGCGCGATGTCGACAACGCCAACAGCCTGTCGGTGCGCTTTGCTGGCGTGACGCCCGCGGCGATCACGCAGCGGCTGGAAGCCGTCTGGAAGCAGAGGCTGCCGAACACGCCGTTCAGCATCAGGCTGGTGGACGACGCCATCGCCAGCTACTACCAGGCCGAAACGCGCACCGGCAACCTGTTCGCGCTGTTTGCGCTGCTGGCCATGGCGCTGTGCGCCGCCGGCCTGTATGGCCTGGCGGTGTTCACGGCCGAGCGCCGCACGCGCGAGATCGGCCTGCGCAAGTTGCTGGGCGCCAGCACCTGGGCCATCGTGCGGCTGCTGTTGTGGCAGTTTGCCAAGCCGGTGCTGCTGGCACTGCTGATCGCATGGCCCGTGGCCGCGTGGCTGGCCCATCAGTGGCTGCAGGGCTTTGACGTACGCATCGCGCTCACCCCCTGGCCTTTTGCTGCGGCGGGTGCGGCGGCGCTGGCCATCGCCTGGGGCACCGTGGGGTGGCAGGCGCTGCGCGTGGCGCGCAGCAGCCCGATCACTGCCTTGCGACATGAGTGAATCCACCCGCACAGCCCCCAGCCGTTGCCAATGCACCGGGCCCTTCGGCCTGTGCCCTGCGCCCTCGATCGACCCTCAACCCCTGAAGAGAAAGGAGCATCCATGCGTCGCCGTCAATTCATCCTGGTCTCACTGCTGGCTGCTGGCACCCCCATGGCGGCCACGGCCAATGCAGCGGCTCCTGCCGCGCCCGACACCGCCGCAGCCCAGGCCGCCTGCGCGGCCTGGCTGAAGATGCTGGATGCCGCAGACACAGCGGGCACGTGGGAAGCCGCAGCGTCGACGTTCAAGGCGGCCGTGTCGGCCCCGGCCTGGCAGCAGGCCTGGCAGGCGGTGCGGCAGCCGCTGGGTGACGTACGCCGCCGCAGCCAGCGCTCGGCGGCGTACACCCGCAGCCTGCCTGGCGCACCCGATGGCGACTACGTCATCGTGCAGCTCGATACCGTCTTCGAGAACAAGGCGCAGGCCATCGAAACCGTGACGATGGCGGTCGACCGGGACGGCGCCTGGCGGGTTGCGGGCTACTTCGTCCGCTAGGAGCCCGCGTCGGGCGCTCAGGCCAAGGCCGCGCCCTCAGCTTCGCGGCCGTCGGTGAAGACGGGGATCAGCGCATCCACGCCCGTGGCTTCCAGGCTCATCGCCACGACGGAGCCCGGTGCCACCACCACCACCATCTTGCCGCCCCGTTCCTGCACCCGCTTGGCGCTGGCGATCAGCACGCGGATGCCCACCGAAGCCAGGAAGCGCACGCCCGACAGATCGACCACGACGCCTTTCTTCGGCGCTTCGATGAGCTCCATCAAGCGTGCCGAGACCGAGTCCGTGCCTTCGTTGTCCAGGCGGCCGGACAAGGTGATCCTGCGGAGGTCGGCTCCGATGTCTTGAAAGCTGGCGGACATGGTCGGTGCTCCTTCCAAAGTGGTCTGAACCCCCGGCCGTTGCAGC
The DNA here is from genome assembly GCA_027489455.1 of Rubrivivax sp. GTDB lineage: Bacteria > Pseudomonadota > Gammaproteobacteria > Burkholderiales > Burkholderiaceae_C > Rubrivivax. The sequence goes on from JAIXZR010000063.1 coordinate 89,959, forward strand.
CTGGCCGCGGGACGACCCCAGGAAAACCAGGGTTCTCGGCGCGGCGTCCGGGCGGTGGGTGGGTGGCGCAAAATGTAACGCACCTGATCCTGGCGGCCGGCCTCCGTGGCCGTGGTGTCCAGCCCTCGCCCAGCCCACCCGCGCAAGGTTTGCCATGGCCATCACCTTTGAAGACACCGAACCGTCCCTGCGCTGGATCCGCCTGACGGGCCGGCTGGACATTCCCGGCATCGACGCCATCTCGGCGGCCTTCGCCGAACTCTCGGCCGCCACCAGCCGCCATGTCGTCGTCGACCTGAGCGGGGTGGATTTCCTGGTCTCGTTCGGCATCCGCGAACTCATCACCAACGCCAAGCTCATCCACAAGCGCGGCCGGCGCATGGTGATCTTCGTCGGCAGCAACCAGGCCGTGCACAAGACGCTGGCCACCACCGGCATCGACACCCTGATTCCCACCTTCACCGAAGCCGCGCCGGCCAGCCGCGCCGCGCTGGGCTAGGCCACCATGGAAGCACCCTTCACGCCCCGCCTGGCCGCGCTGGAAGTGCCCGCGGATCTTTCCGTGCTGCGGCGCGCTTCGGCCTGGCTGGAAGGCCAGGCCGCCGAATGGGGCATCCCGGAGGACATCGTGCCGCGCCTGGACCTGTGCCTGAATGAGGTCATCGCGAATTGCGTGACGCACGGCGGCCCGGATGTGCTGGATGCGCCGCTGGATCTGCGCCTGTCGATGGCCACGTCCCACACCCAATGCCTGGTGACGCTGTCCGTGGCCGACAGCGGCCGGGCTTTCGACCCCACGTCTGCCGAGCCCAAGGCGCGCGCCACCAGCCTGGCCGAAGCCACGCCAGGCGGCCTGGGTCTCTTGATGATGCGGCAGAACGCCAGCCGGCTGGCCTACCGCCGCACGGTGGGCCGCAATCACATCGACATGCTGTTTCAGTTCGACAGCGCGAGCGTCGGGCCGGCCGGCCGGTTCGGCTGCCGCAATGGCCATGCCGACCGGCGGCAGGTGGACATCGGCGGCCCCGTGCAACGCGCGCTGGACGAACGCCGCGTGCAGAACCTGTCGTGGATCCCCTTGTTCAAGGACGCCCCACCGCAAGCCGTGGAAGCCGTGCTGCAGCGCTGCGAACTGCTGGAAGTGGCCGCGAACACGCCGCTGCTGGTGCCGGGGCAAAGCAACCGCAGTGTCTACATCGCACTCAGCGGTGTCGTCGTGGCGCACCTGGGCGACCCGCTGCGCCCCCAGGCGGCGGTGGTCATTCCCCACGGCCAGTGCATCGGCGAACTCTCGGCCATCGACGGCAAGCCGGTGTCCACGCTGGTGATGGTGACGAGCGACGCACGCGTGCTGCACATCCCGCAGGAAGTGTTCTGGGGCGACCTGATGACGCTCAACGGCGTGGCCGAGAACTTCCGCATCATCCTCAGCGACCGCGTTCGCAAGTCCAAGGAACAGGCGCTGCAGGCGCAGCGCGGGCAGCTCGAGATCGAGCATCTCACCAAGGAGCTGCAGATCGCCCGCCAGCTGCAGATCAGCATGGTGCCGCTGCAGCGCCCGCTGTTCGGGCACCGCAGCGATCTGGACGTCTGTGGCTTCATGGAACCGGCCTCGGCTGTCGGCGGCGATTTCTTCGATGCCTTCTTCGTGCGCGAGAACCACCTGTTCTTCTGCATCGCCGATGTCTCGGGCCACGGCATCGCGTCGGCGCTCTTCATGGCCCGGGCCATGGGCCTCATCCGTGTGCTGGCCATGGGCACGATGGAGCCCCACATGCTGCTGAGCGAACTCAACGCGCGGCTGTGCGAAGGCAATGAAGCGAACATCTTCGTCACGATGTTCTGCGGCATCGTGGACATACCCCACCGCAAGCTGCGCTATTCGAACGGCGGCCATTGCGCGCCCATGCTGCTGCAGCCGGGCGGGGCCCGGATGCTGCCGATCCCCAAGGGTGCGCTGGTGGGGGCCTTCCCCGGTTGCAAGTACAGCTCGATGGAAACGGTGCTGGGCCAGGACGAGACCCTGTTCTGCTACACCGACGGCGTGACCGAAGCGCAGAACCCCCTGGGCGAAGAGTTCACCGAAGAACGCTGCCTGCAGCTGCTGGGCGGCCTGCAGCCGCTGGCATCCGGCGAGCTGCTGGACCATGTGCGCGCCCAGGTGGCCGACTTCACCGAAACCGACATCCTGCAGGACGACTGCACCATGCTCGCCCTGCGCCTGCCCTGACGCGGCAGGGCCCGGTGCATCACGCCTTCCTGCCCGCACGGGCCGCGCGCGGCCCGGCACGAAAGTCCCGCGGCGCCATGCCGTAGCGGCGCCTGAACTGGTCGCCGAAGTTCGACAGCGTCGGGAAGCCGCAGGCCAGCGCGATCTGCGCAATCGGCTCCGGGCCCTGGATCAGGCGCAGTGCGGCCCAGCCGCAGCGCGCGTCGTTCACGTAGGCCGTGAAGCTCTTGCCCACTTCGCGCTGGAAGAAGCGGCCAAAGGCCGCGGGGCTGACATGCGCCACCGCGGCCGCAGCCTGTACGGTCAGCTCGTCGGCCAGGTGCGCTTCGATCCAGTTCAGCACGCGGTCGATGCGCTGTGGGCTGGCGGCGGCCCGCGGCGCGCCGCTGGGCGCGGCCTGGGCCGGCGCCGACAGCGCGCGCAGGTCGGCGGCACCGGCCAGCAGGGCGTCCAGCACCTCGATGAAGGTGGCCACGCGGCGCCGCGGGCTGGCCCCGGGCAGGCGCGCCAGCAGGCCTTGCACCTGCAGGCGGGTGTCGCCCTGCACCGCCAGGCCCGGCGCGCCTGGCGCCAGCAGCGGCGCCACCGCGCGCAGCTCCGGCAGCCCGCAGCGCTGCAGCCAGTCGGGCGGGAACTGCAGCACCGTGGCGGCGCAGCCCGCGGGCGGCTGCGCGCCGCGCGTGGCCCACAGATGCGGCGTTTCGCTGCCCACCAGCACCAGGTCGCCGTCGAAGAAGGGCTCCACGCTGTCGCCCACCCAGCGCAGGCCCTGGCCGCGTTCGATCCAGGTCAGCTCGAAGTGGCCGTGGCGGTGCAGGCCGCCTGCGAAGGCCGGCAGCGCCAGGTGCAGGCAGCGCAAGGATTCCTCGGCATGGTGGATGGGCTCGCGCGTGATCCGCATGGGGGTGCAGTGCCTTGGCAGGGGTGGGCGCCCCCGCAGCGTATGGGTTTGAAAACCGTCGATTCTGGCGCGCAGGCAGGCTGAAGAAGCGGCCCGGCCTGGCCAGACTACCGGTTTTCAGCCCAGGTCCCCGGCCGATGAGCAGCCCCTGGTGGCGCGGCGCCACCCTCTACCAGATCTACCCGCGCAGCTTTGCCGACGCCAATGGCGACGGCGTGGGCGATCTGCCCGGCGTGACGGCCAGGCTGCCCTACGTGGCCGCGCTGGGCGTGGACGGCATCTGGCTGTCGCCCTTCTTCACCAGCCCCATGCGCGATTTCGGCTACGACGTGGCCGACCACCTCGGCGTGGACCCGCTGTTCGGCACCGGTGCCGATTTCGACGCCCTGCTGGCCGAAGCCCACCGCCTGGGCCTGAAGGTGGTGATCGACCAGGTCTGGAGCCACACCGCCGCCGAACACCCCTGGTTCGTGGAAAGCCGGGCCAGCCGCGACAACGCCAAGGCCGACTGGTACGTGTGGGCCGACGCGCGCCCCGACGGCAGCCCGCCCAACAACTGGCAAAGCTGGATGGGCGGCCCGGCCTGGCGCTGGGAGCCGCGGCGCCGGCAGTACCACCTGCACAACTTCCTGCCGCAGATGCCGGACCTGAACTTCCACTGCCCGGCCGTGCAGGACGCGGTGCTGGACATCGCCCGCCACTGGCTGGACCGCGGCGTGGACGGCTTCCGGCTGGATACCGCCAACCTGTACTTCCACAGCCGCGGCCTGGAAGACAACCCGCCGCTGCCCGAAGACCGGCGCGGCGATGCGCCCGTGCTGATGCAGCAGCACCGGCACAACGCCGACCAGCCCGAGGCGCCGGCCTTCTTCGAGCGCCTGCGCGCGCTGATGGACCGCTATGGCGAGCGCATGGCCGTGGCCGAGATCGGCGGCGCCGAGCCCCTGCCCACGATGGTGGCCTACACGCAGAGCACCCAGGAAGTGCAGCGGCTGCATACCGCGTATTCCTTCGCCTTCCTGGGCGACCGGCCCGATGCCGCGCAGGTGCTGCGATGCCTGGCGCCCTGGGGCGAAGGCGCAGGCCGCGACGCCTGGCCGAGCTGGGCCTTTTCGAACCACGACGCGCCGCGCGTGGCTTCGCGCTGGGGCGATGGCGCGGCGGGGGCCTTCGCCTTCGGCGGCCGGGCCGACGGCCGGCCCGTGGCCGCCGGGGCCACGCCCGTCACCTGGCTGGCCTTGCTGCTGGCGCTGCGCGGCACGGTCTTCCTGTACCAGGGCGAAGAGCTGGGCCTGCCGCAGAGCACCCTGGCCTTCGAGCACATCCGCGACCCCTACGGCCTGGCGAACTGGCCGCTGAACCCCGGCCGCGACGGCTGCCGCACGCCGTTTCCGTGGCAGGCCGATGCGCCGCAGCACGGCTTCAGCCGCGCGGCACGCACCTGGCTGCCAGTGGACCCGGCCCATGCCCCGCTGGCCGTGGACCGGCAAGAGGCCGACCCGGGCTCCACCCTGCACGCCACACGCCGCCTGCTGGCGCTGCGCCGCGCGCACCCCGCGCTGCGCCTGGGCAGCCTGCAGGCCCTGATGGCCGAAGGCGACGTGCTGGTGCTGCGCCGCGAGCACGGCGAAGGCGCCCACCGCGACGCCCTGCTGCTGGCCTTCAACCTGGGCGCCACACCCGCCACCTTGCCCTGGCCTGCTGCTGCGGCCACGCGCGCCGAACCGCTGTTCACGCACGCGGGCGCGGCGCGGCGCGGCGAGCAGCTGCATCTGCCCCCTGGCGCCGTGCTGGTCGCGCCGCTGGCCTGAAACCCCATCCCGACCCCGCCCCCCCGTGATGAACGACACCCCCCTCTGGCCCGATCTCGACAGCCCCTACGCGCTGCAGCCCGCGCAGATCGACGCCTTCCGCCGCGACGGCTGCATCAAGCTCAAGCAGGTGCTGTCGCCCCAGACGCTGGCGCACTTCGGGCGCGAGATCACGCGGCTGACCATCGACCTGAACACCGAAAGCCGCCCGCTGGCCGAGCGCAGCACCTACGACCGCGCCTTCCTGCAGGTGATGAACCTGTGGGAGAAAAGCGCGCTGGTGGCCCGCTTCGTGATGGGCCAGCGGCTGGCACGCATCGCGGCCGAACTGCTGGAAGTGCGCGGCGTGCGCCTGTACCACGACCAGAGCCTCTACAAGGAACCCGGCGGCGGCATCACGCCGGCGCATGCCGACCAGTACTACTGGCCGCTGGCCAGCGACCGCACCATCACCGCGTGGGTGCCGCTGCAGGCCGTGCCCGCCGAAATGGGCCCGCTGGGCTTCTACGCCGGCAGCCAGGGCGTGGCTTTCGGGCGCGACCTGGGCATCAGCGACGAGAGCGAAGCGAAGATCAGCGAGAACATGGCCCGGCACGGCTTCCCCTTCGAGGTCGGGCCCTTCGATCTGGGCGAAGTGAGCTTCCACCTGGGCTGGACCTTCCACAAGGCCGGCCCCAACACCGGCACGCGGCCGCGATCGGTGATGACGGTGATCTACATGGACGCCGACATGCGCCTGGTGCCCGCGCTCAACGCCATCCAGGCCAACGACCGCGACCAGTGGTGCCCCGGCGCGCGTGAGGGCGAAGTGATCGACACGCGCAAGAACCCCGTGGTGTGGGCGCGGTGACCGACGACGTAGCCGACGTGCCAGCCACCGGGCTGGCCGGCCGGCGCCCGCCCCCTGAGCAGCGCTGCTTCACCAGCGCGCGTGTCGAGGCGGCCATCCGGCACGTCGGCGCCGACCTGGCCTGCCCGCAGCTGCAGCGCCTGTTCGCCAACACGCTGCCCAACACGCTCGACACCGCCGTGCGCCATGTCGCAGCCACACGGCCGCTGACCTTCGTGGTCACGGGCGACATCGCCGCCATGTGGCACCGCGACGCCGTGCACCAGATCTGGCCCTATCTGCGTTTCGTGGGCGACGACCGGGCACTGGCCCGGCTCGTCGCCGGTGTGCTCAACCAGCTGGTCGACTTCCTGCTGATCGACCCCTGGGCCAATGCCTTCGAGGCCGAAGGCGGCCGCAGCCCCTGGGCCGGCGACCACACGGTGATGCATCCGCGCGTGCACGAACGCAAGTGGGAGCTGGATTCGCCTGCCGCCGTGATGCGGCTGTCGCACCGCTGGTGGCAGGCCAGCGGCGGCGACACCACGCCGTTCGACGCGCGCTGGCGCGAAGCCATGGCCGCGGCCATCGGCGTGCTGCGGCAGCACCAGGGCCGGGGCGAGGCGAGCCCCTATCGCTTCCAGCGCCGAACCACCAACCCGCTGGACTCGCTGGTGCTCGACGGGCGGGGCCCGCCGAGCGCGCCGCTGGCCCTGGTGCGATCGGCCTTCCGGCCATCGGACGACGCCTGCAGCCTGCCTTTTCACGTGCCGGCCAACTTCATGGTGGCAGCGGCGCTGCAGGACTTGGCCGCGCTGGCCCAGGCCATCGGCGCCCTGGCGCTGGCCGCTGATGCGGCCCGCCTGGGCGGGGAGATCCGGGCCGCCCTCGATGCCTTGCCAGTGCCCTGGCCGTACGAGCTGGACGGCTTCGGCAGCCTGTTGATGATGGACGACGCCAACGTGCCCAGCCTGCTGTCGCTGCCCTGGCTGGGCGCCGTGCGCGCCGACGATGCCCGCTGGCGCGAGACGCGCCGCCGCGTGCTCAGCGGCGCGGGCAACCCGTACTACGTGCAGGGCCGGGTGGCCACGGGCGTGGGCAGCCCGCACACCGGCCCGCGCGCGGTGTGGCCGCTGGCGCAGGTGATGCAGGCCCTGACGGCCGAGGACGATGCCGAAATCATCGGCACGCTGCGCAGCCTGTGCGCCGGCAGTGCCGCGACGGGCTTCATGCACGAGGCCTTCGATGCCGACGACCCGGCGCGCTTCACGCGGCCCTGGTTCGCGTGGGCCAACTCGATGTTCGGCGAGCTCGTGCTGACGCTGCACCAGACCCGCCCGCACCTGCTGCGGGCCTTCGAAGCATGAGCGCGCCATTGCAGGGCGCTGCCGCGATCGCCCACGGCAACGGGCAGTTCACGCTGGAGACGATCAGCGTGCGCGCGCCGGGCCCGGGCGAGGTGCGCGTGCGCATCGACGCCGCCGGCCTGTGCCACACCGACCACCAGTCGCTGGGCTGGCCGGGGCCGCTGGTGATGGGGCACGAGGGCGCCGGCACGGTCGAATCGGTGGGTGACGGCGTGCGCCATCTGGCGGCCGGCGACGCCGTGCTGCTGAACTGGGCCATCCCCTGCGGCCGCTGCCCGCAGTGCCTGCGCGGGCGCGGCTCGCTGTGCGAGCGCACGCATGGCGTCGATGCCACGCTGGGCAGCAGCGCGCCTGCCGCGGGGCACACGCTGTGGCGCGGGCAGCCGGTGGAGCGCGCCTTCAAGCTGGGCACCTTCGCTGAACACACGCTGGTGCGCGCCGAGGCGCTGACCGCGCTGCCCGCGCAGTTGCCCGCGCGCCATGCCTGCATCCTGGGCTGCGGCGTGATGACGGGCGTGGGCGCGGCCGTCAACGTGGCGCAGGTGCAGCCCGGCGACACGGTGGCCGTGGTGGGCTGTGGCGGCGTGGGCCTGAGCGTGGTGCAGGGCGCACGGCTGGCAGGCGCGGCCCGCATCATCGCCATCGACCGCCGGCCCGCCGCACTGCAGCGCGCCGTGGCGCTGGGGGCCACGCACACGCTGGAACCTGCGGCAGACGATCTGACTGCCGAGCAGCTGGCCGCCGCCGTGCGCGCGCTGACCGATGGCCGCGGCGCCGACCACGCCTTCGAAGCCACCGGCGTGGCCGCGCTGGCCTTCCTGCCGCTGAAGCTGTGCCGCAACGGCGGCAATGCCGTGCAGCTGAGCGGCGCGCACGGCCCGGCGGCCGTGGAGATGCCGCAGTTCTGGTGGGACAAGCGCTACCTGGTGCCGCTGTACGGCGGCTGCCTGCCCGAGCGCGACTTTCCGCGCCTGTTCGACTGGGCCGCGCGCGGCGAGCTGCAGCTCGACCGTCTGGTCACGCACACCTACCGGCTGGACCAGTTGCAACAGGCACTGGACGACCTGCTTTCGGGCCGCAGCGCCAAGGGTGTCATCCTCTTTGACACGCCGAGATGAGCCTCTTGCTTGCCACAGCCGCTTCAGCCGCCTATGCCGCCCTTGCCCCTCGGGTGCTGGGTTGGCGTGACAAATTGGGCATCAACGACCCATCGGGGTTCACCCAGTCCAGTCACGCGCCGAAGACGAAGGGCGCCGTGCGCGCGGATTGCCTGGGCACCTGCTGGTGTGGGCGATCGGTCGCTGAGCGCTCAGATCGTCACGTAGGCCCCATCGGGGAAAGCTTCACCTTATGAAATTCAGCAACCTGTCAATATCTGCCCGGCTGGGACTCTTGCTTGCCGCCTTTGCGGTCGTCGGGGCCATTTTTGTGGCTTGGGCCTTCAGCAAGATCGAATTGCTGCGGGACGAAGCACGCAATGGTGTCGAATTGCGCGCGCCACAGCTGCTCCGCATCTCGGAGATGGAGCTCACGCTGACACGCATTTCGCTGCAGGCCCGGCATGCCATCCTGTCGCGCACGCCCAAAGAGCTGGAGGACACGCTCGCCGAGGTCGGCAAGCTTTCCAAGCGGCTCGACGCCCTCGCCGTCGAGTTCGACGCTGCCATCAGAACGGAGCGCGGCAGAGCCTTGTTTGCCGAAGTCAAGAGCAGGAAGGCCCTGTTCTGGCAGCAGGCGACTGTCGTGGTGGAGCATGTGAACGCAGGCCGTCGTGAAGAAGCTTTTGCGCATCTGGTGGAACATGTGGTGCCGGCGCGTGATGCCTGGCTGCAAGCCATCGCCCAACAGCGCGATTGGCAGAGTCAGTTGTTGTCCAGCGGCATCGAGAAGAGCAACGAGCTCGCCGGCGCCGCCGAGTTGGCACTGCTGGCGCTGTTGATGCTGCTGATCGTTGGCGCTGCAGGCTGTGCATGGTCGGGCGGCAACATCATTCGCAAGCGTGCCAAGGCAGCCGAGCAGGTGGCTCAGCAGATTGCTCAGGGCGACCTGACGGTGCAGATCCAGGGCGCTGGGCGTGACGAGTTCTCGCCGTTGTTCACGGCCCTGCAAAAGATGCAAACCAGCCTCGTGCAGGTGGTGACCCAGGTGCGCGAGAACTCCGAAAGCGTGGCCACCGCCAGCGCGCAGATCGCACAGGGCAACCAGGACCTTTCAGGCCGCACCGAACAACAGGCCAGCGCCTTGCAGCAGACCGCAGCGACGATGGAGGAGCTGGGCACCACCGTGCGCAGCAACGCCGACAGCGCCAAGCAGGCCAACCAATTGGCGCAAGGTGCGTCAGCCGTGGCCGCAGAAGGCGGCGATGTCGTGGGTCAGGTCGTGACCACCATGCAGGGCATCAACGACAGCAGCCGCAAGATCAGCGACATCATCAGCGTCATCGACGGCATCGCCTTCCAGACCAACATCCTGGCGCTGAACGCAGCCGTGGAAGCGGCACGCGCCGGAGAACAGGGCCGCGGCTTTGCGGTCGTGGCCTCTGAAGTGCGCAGCCTGGCACAGCGCAGTGCCGAGGCGGCCAAGGAGATCAAGAGCCTGATCGGCCACAGTGTCGAGCAAGTCGAGCAAGGCTCAGCGCTGGTCGATCGGGCCGGCAAAACCATGGGCGAGATCGTCAGCGCCATCAAGCGTGTGAGCGACATCGTGGCCGAGATCACATCGGCCAGCGTCGAGCAAAGCTCGGGCGTGCAACAGGTCGGTGACGCCGTGACGCAGATGGACCAGGCCACTCAGCAGAACGCAGCGTTGGTGGAGCAGAGTGCCGCCGCCGCGGAAAGCCTGAAGGGCCAGGCGCAGCAGCTGGTGCGGGCAGTCGCGGTCTTCAAGCTGCCCTATGAAGGTGTGGCAGTCCAGGTTCGCGCAGCGTCGGACGCCGTCGGTGCCGCACCGATTGAGCGACGCAGTCCACAGCGCGCCAAGAACGTGGTGCGACCGGCGTTCAAGTCGCCAACCCCTGGTGCAGCGCTGCCCGCGGCGGCAGACATCCCGTCCGCAAGCAGCCCAGGCAAGACGGGCACTGACGACTGGGAGTCGTTCTGAGCCGTCTGCGCAGTGTCGAGGTGTCCGACCCCACGCTGGCGCCGGACGGCCTCCACTTCGTCGCGGTCAAAAGCGCTGCGCTGGGGCAGCGCGCCGACATCACAGTCTTCGTGCCCCGGCAAGCCGCTGGCCTGCACGATGTGCCTGTCGTCTTGTTGCTGCATGGCGTGTACGGCTCGCACTGGGCCTGGGCCTTCAAGGGGGGCGCGCACCTGACCGCGCAGCGGCTCATCGATGGGGGCGAGATCCCGCCGCTGGTGCTGGCCATGCCCAGCGACGGGCTGTGGGGCGATGGCTCGGGTTACGTGGTGCATGCCGGTCAGGACTTCGAGCGCTGGATCGTCGACGAGGTGCCTGCCGCGGCGCGCGCCGTTTGCCCGGCGTGCAGCGAAGCGTCGCCACTCTTCATCGCCGGCCTGAGCATGGGCGGCTTCGGCGCGCTGCGGCTGGCCGGCCGGCACCCGCGGCGCTTCGTGGCGGCAGCCGGGCATTCGTCGGTGACCGAGGCCGCGCAGCTCGACGCGCTGATGGCTGAAACCCGCGCCGGCTGGGCTGCGGCGCCGGTGGACACCCATGTCATCGCCTCGCTCCGCGACGCCCAAGGGCCGCTGCCCGCGCTGCGCTTCGACTGCGGGCGCGACGACCCCTTCATCGATGCGAACCGCCAGTTGCACGCCGACCTGCAAGCTGCCGGCATCGCGCACGAATTCGCCGAGCACGACGGCGACCACAGTTGGACCTACTGGGCGCAGCACCTGGAAGACACGCTGCGCTTCTTCGGCCGGACCCTCACGAACCGGTCGCCGGCATCATGAAACCCTTGGCACTGACCCCCAGGCGCTGGCTGCTGGTCTTGGCCCTGGCTGCCATGGCAAACACTGCCGCAGCCCGCGGCGACCTCACGCGCCATGTCGACCCCTTCATCGGCACCGACGGCACCGGCCACGTCACGCCGGCGGCGATGGTGCCCTTCGGCATGGTGGCGCCCGGCCCCGACAACGCCGACCGTGGCTGGAGCTACAGCAGTGGCTACCAGTACCGCGCGCCGCGCATCCTGGGCTTTTCCAACACGCACATCAGCGGTGCCGGCATCCCCGAACTCGGCGACGTGCTGCTGATGCCTGCCGCCGGCACGCGCTGGTCGGCGCAGAGCAGTGACTTCTCGGCTGCGCCGGACAAGAAGACCGAAAGCGCCCGCCCCGGCGTCTACCGCGTGACGCTGCCCGGTCACGGTGTGCGCGTGGAGCTGACCACCACGCAGCGCGTGGCCGTGCACCGCTACACCTTCACGCAGCCTGGCCGCGTGCAGGTGCTGGTGGACCTGCAGCACGGGCTGCTGTTCGGCGACGGGCCGCGTGTGACGCAGGCCAGGTCCAACGTGGACGAAGCGCGGGGTGAGCTGACCGGCACCACACATGCGAAGAACTGGGTCGAGCGCGAGGCCTCATTCATCGTGCGCTTCGACCAGCCCATCGCGCGCGTGACGACGCTGCCGCCGCGTGAAGGCGAGAAGGCCGCCCGCTACGTGCTGGACTTCGATCTCGGCGCCAGCCGTGTGCTGCACGCCCGCGTGGCGCTGTCCACCGTGGACGTGGACGGCGCGCGCCGCAATCTGGCCACCGACGAAGCCAAGCCCTTCGATGCCGTGCGCCTGGCGGCCGATGCGCAGTGGCAGGCGCTGCTGTCGCGCATCCAGATCGACGCCGACGCCCGCTTCAAGAGGATCTTCTATTCGGCCCTGTACCGCACGCTGCTGCACCCCAGCGACATCGCCGACGCCGACGGCCGCGTGCGCGGCCCGACAGGCGAGGTCATCGCAGCACCGGGCGGCGTGTACTACAGCACCCTGAGCCTGTGGGACACCTTCCGCGGCGTGCACCCGCTGTTCACGCTGCTGGTGCCCGAACGCGTGCCGGGCTTCATCCAGACGATGCTGGCCCACCAGGGCGCGCAGGGCTACCTGCCGCTGTGGACGGCCTGGGGCCGCGAGACGCACACGATGATCGGCAACCCGGCGCTGCCGGTGATCGCCGATGCGGTGGCCAAGGGCTTCCACCGCCAGGGCGCCGCTAAGGATCGCGGCTTCGACCTGCAGGCTGCGCTGCAGGCGATGGTCGAAACCTCCACGCTGCCGCGGCCGAACGCACCCGAATGGGCGCAGCGCAGCTGGGATGTCTACGAGCAGTTCGGCTACCTTCCACTGGACAGGATCAGCAACGAATCGGTGAGCAAGACGCTGGAGCTCGGCATCGGCGACGACGCCGTGGCCCGCGTGGCGCGCGCCGCAGGCCGGCCGGACCTGGCCGAGCGATTCACCCGCCGCGCCCAGGGCTGGCGGCTGCTGTGGGACGCGCAGACGCAGATGATGCGCGGCAAGGACACCGCCGGCCGCTGGCGCGAGCCTTTCGACCCGCTGGTGCCCACCAGCCCGATGAACAACCCCGGCGACTACACCGAGGCCAACGCCTGGCAGTACACGCTGACGCCCGCGCTGCACGATCCCGACGGCCTGGTCACGCAGATGGGCGGCGCTGCTGCCTTCGAGGCCTGGCTGGACCGCTTCTTCAGCGTGCAGGCGCCCGGTGCCAACAAGCACCTGGGGCAGGAAGCGCTGATCGGCCAGTACGCCCACGGCAACGAGCCCAGCCACCACATCGCCTACCTCTACGCCTGGACGGCATCGCCGCAGAAGGGCCAGGCGCTGATCCGCCGCATCGTGCGCAGCTTCTACGGCAGCGGGCCCGACGGCATCATCGGCAACGACGACTGCGGGCAGATGAGCGCCTGGCTGGTGCTGTCCACCCTGGGCTTGTACCCGGTGGTGCCGGCTTCGGGCACCTATGTGGCGGGCGAAGTGCAGGTGCGCCGCGCCACGCTGGCGCGGGCCGATGGCACCCGGCTCGTCATCCTGCCCGGCCGGCGGCCCGGCGTGTGGCTGGACGGGCAGCGCAGGGACCCGAAAGCGCTGCCGCATGCCGCGCTGCTGCAGGCGCGCCAACTGGAAGTGGGAACCGCACGATGAACAAGCACTGGCCAACCCTTCTCGCCGGGGCCCTGCTGGCGGCCGCGGTGCTGCCCGCCGCGGCACAGCAACGGGGCCTGAAGCTGCACGTGCCTTCGCCCGACTGGCGCGACCAGGTCATCTACTTCCTGCTGACCGACCGCTTCGACGACGGCAACCCGAGCAACAACGACCAGGGCCTGGGCGAGCACGACGCGCGCGACGGCAACAAGTACAGCGGCGGCGACATCGACGGCATCCGCCGCCGGCTCGACTACATCCAGGCCCTGGGCGCCACCGGCGTGTGGCTGACGCCGCCGGTGCTGAACCAGTGGCACGACAGCACGCACGGCTTCTGGGGCTACCACGGCTACTGGGCCAGCCACTTCAAGCGCATGGACCCGCACGTGGGCACGCTGGCCGACTACCAGCGCCTGTCGGACGCGCTGCACCGCCGTGGCATGGTGCTGGTGCAGGACGTGGTGGTCAACCACACCGGCAACTTCTTCAGCTATGGCCCGGGCTGGCGCGCCGACGACCCGACGGCCGACTTCCAGCCCAACACCGGATCCCGGCCCGTGCAGCGGCCCTTGCAGGCGCCCTTCCACCTGAACGACCCGCGCCGTGCAGAGGACCGCCGCGCCGGCATCTACCACTGGACGCCGGACATCCGCGACGTGACGGTGCGCGATGAGGAGATGAACTTCCAGACCTCGGGCCTGGACGACCTGAACACCGAGAACCCGGTGGTGCGCCGCGCGCTGCGCGACAGCTTCGGCTTCTGGGTGCGCGAAGTGGGCGTGGACGCGTTCCGCATCGACACCGCGTATCACGTGCCGCCGGAGTTCTTCGAAGACTTCCTCTACGCCACCGACCCGAAGGCGCCGGGCGTGGCCCGCGTGGCGCGGCGCACCGGCCGTCAGGACTTCTTTGCCTTCGGCGAAGGCTTCGGCATCGACGCCCCGGGCCAGACGCGCTACACGCGCAAGCTGGAAAGCTACATCCGCGGTGAAGGTGGGCAGAAGCGTCTGGGCGGCATGCTGAACTTCCCGCTCTACGCCGGCCTGGTGGACGTGTTCGCGCGCGGCCGCGCCCCGGCCGAGCTGCAGCGCCGCGTGCAGGACATGGTGGCCGCCGACGCGCGCGGCATCGACCCGCGCTTGCTGCCCAGCTTCATCGACAACCACGACGTCGACCGCTGGCTGGCCGTCAGCGGCGAGCCCGCCATGAAGCAGGCCTTGCTGGCACTGATGACGCTGCCCGGCATCCCGGTGCTGTACTACGGCACCGAGCAGGGGCTGGTGACGCAGCGCGCTTCGATGTTCGCGGCCGGCTGGGGCTCGGGTGGGCGCGACCGCTTCGATGTGCAGGCGCCGCTGTTCCGCTACACCCAGGCCGCGGTGGCGCTGCGCAAGGCGCACCGGGGCTTTTCGCGCGCGCTGCCGCAGCCGCTGCAGGCCGGTGCTGCCGGGCCCGGTGTGCTGGCCTGGCGCAACGTGCACGAGGGGCAGACGCGCATCGTGCTGTTCAACACCGCGGATGCGCCGCGCTTTGCCGACAACCTGGAGGTCGGTGCGCCCCAGGCGCGGCTGCGGCGGCTGTTCGACATCCATGCCGACAGCGCGCAGGCGCTGCCGACCGAGCTGCGGGCCGATGCCCAGGGCCGGGTGCACCTGAGCCTGCCGCCGCGCAGCGGCACGGTCTGGGCCGTCGAAGCCGCCCCGGCGGCCGCGCCGCCGGCCGCCGCCGTGCGCCCCAGGATCGATGCCCTGCCTACCGAGGCGATGCAGGCCGACTTCGACATCACCGGCAGCGCCGCACCGGGCGTGCTGCTGGACGTGATCGTCGACGGCGATGCCGCCCGCGCCCAGCGCGTGGTGGCCGGCCCCGACGGCCGCTTCAGCGCCCGCATCGACACCCGCCGCATGACCGACCCGGCCCTGCTGCACCGCGTGGTGCTGCGCGCAGCCGGCAGCGGCACGCCGCTGGACGCCAGCGTGAGCGAAGCCGCCCCCTTCCGCGTGGCGCTGCCCTGGCGCGTGCTGGCCGACGTGCCGCAGGCGCCGTTGGCCGACGGCGCCGGCGGCGGCCCGCAAGGCCGCTACGCCTACCCCACGCACGAGAGCTACACCCGCCAGATGGACCTGCGGCGCACGCGTGTGCTGTCGGCCGGCGGCGCGCTGCGCATCGAGCTGGAGATGGCCGATCTGACGCGCGTCTGGGGCCCGGCCAACGGCTTCGACCACGTGGCTTTCTCGGTCTTCGTCGAACTGCCGGGCCGCAGCGACGGCGCCCGCGCGATGCCGGGCCAGGACAGCGATCTGCCCCAGGGCATGCGCTGGCACCTGCGGCTGCGCGCGCATGGCTGGAGCAACGCGCTCTTCGGCCCCGAAGGCGCCGATGCCAGCACCGACGGCCGCAGCATCACCCCGGCGGCCGACATCCAGAGCGACGCCGCCACACGCACCGTGCGCTTCACGATCCCCAGCGAGGCGCTGGGCGACCCGGCCAGCCTGAGCGGTGCGCGCGTGTTCGTGAGCACCTGGGACTGGGACGGCGGCTGGCGCCCGCTGGCGCCGGTGGCGGGCAGCTTCGTGGTGGGCGGTGGCGACGCCCGGGCGCCCAAGATCTGGAGCGCCAGCCCGGTGATCACGCTGCCCTGAGAGCCGGGCCCGGCGGATCAGGGCTTCTGGCCATCCCTTCCAGACCGGGCTGCAGCCATCAGCTGCATCACCAGGCTGTGGTGCTGCCCGCGGCGCGACCGGATCGCGTGGATCTCCTCGTGCACGCCTTCGCTGCTGCCCAAAAGCCGCAGCCCGCGCATCAGGCCGATGCCGTCCGCGCCCAGCCGGCTGACCGGGAAGACGCCCAGCCCGCGGGCTGCGAACACGGCCAGCAAGGCACTGTCTTCGAACTCGCCGACGATGCGGGGCCGCAGGCCCTGCAGGTCGAACCAGTGGTCCAGCGTCGGGCGCAGTGCCGAGTGGCCGGTGGGCAGCAGCACGGGCAGGTCGTTCAGGCAATGTGGAAAGCGGTCGCGTTCGGCCCTGCCCACCAGCCGCGTGGGCCCGTACCAATCGACGACCGAATCGACCAGACGTTCGCTGGTCAGGCGCAGGTTGGGGTTGCGCGGCGCAGCCTGGCCGGCCAGCACCAGGTCCAGGTGATGCAGGGCCAGCTCGCTCAGCAGTTGCTCGAACTCGCCTTCATGGCACACCAGCCGCAGCTGGGGCGTGCCCAGCACCGGCCCCAGCAGCGCATGGGCCGCGAGCTTTGAAATGCCGTCGGACAGCCCCACCGCCAGGCGCGCGACCTTGCCGCTGGCGGCGGCCCTGACTTCGTCGGGGATGCCCTGGCCCAGCTGGAAGATCTCCTCGGCCCGGGCGAAGGCGGCCTGGCCCGCCTCGGTCAGGCCCACGCCGCGCCCCGAGGGCTTGAGGAGCTGGTGGCCCAGCGCCTTCTCTAGTTCGCGGACCTGCGCGCTGATGGTCTGCACCGCCATGTCCAGCCGGTCGGCGGCGCGAGCAAACCCGCCTTCCTTGGTGACGACCCAGAAGTAGTGCAGGTGACGGTAGTTCAGCATGGGTGGGGCCCTGGAAGGCTGGTGCGGAGAAACCGAAGTCTAGATGCGCAGCCAGCTGGTTTGTCCGAACCGGATTCTTCCCCGCCCGCGTGCTGGTCTCGCTGCGGAAGACCCGCGGCCAGCCCGCGGTGAGCGGGACGCCGTGATGCGGGTCAGCGGCTCGCTTCAGCGGCGGATCACCTCCAGCCGCCGCGCGATCTCGGCCTTCAGCCACAGCGCGTCGTGCCCCGGCACCACCAGCTGCTGGCCTTTCGCCAGCATCGCCCGCGCCATCTCGGCGCTGTTGCACCAGATGCCGCAGACCTTGCCGTGCGCCGCAGCCGCGGCCTGGATGCGGGCGATGGCCGCGGCCAGATCGGGCTGGGTGTAGGCCGCCGCCGGGCCCAGGCCCAGGGCGATGCCCAGATCGCTGGGGCCGATGAAGAGGCCGTCGATCGTGGGCTCCGCGGCGATCGCGTCCACCGCTGCCAGCGCGGCGCGCGTCTCGATCATCGCCAGCGCCAGCAGCTGGGCGTTGGCATGCTCGGGGTAGTCGGCGCCGCCCACCAGCAGCCCGCGGGCGGGGCCGAAGCTGCGGTCGCCTTCGGCACCGGCCAGCGGGTAGCGGCAGGCGCGGCCGAAGGCGCGCGCCTCGGCGGCCGAGTTGACCAGCGGGCAGATCACACCGTACGCGCCGGCATCCAGCGCGCGGTTGATCTCGGCCAGCTGGTTGCCGGCCACGCGCACCAGCGGCACGGCCGGCGTGTGGGCCAGGGCCTGCAGCATCGCCACCATCTGGGCGTGGCCGGCCATGCCGTGCTGGCAATCCACCACCACGGCATCGAAGCCGGCGCAGCCCACCAGTTCTGCCGCGTAGGCGGAATCGAGGCTCATCCAGCCGGCGATGGCCCCCTGGCCGGCCGCGAACAGTTCACGCAAGCGATTGGGCTTCATCGGGGGGTGTCCTCCAGGGTGTGCAGGGATTGGATGAAGTGGCGCAGATGGCCGGCCACCCAGGCCGGCTGCTGCATCGGGAACAGGTGGCCGGCACCCGCCAGGCAGTGATGCTGCCCCTGCGGCGACAGGCCGGCCAGCAGCGCGCTGTCGGCCGGCGGGCACAGGCCGTCGTGCTGCGCCGACAGCGCCAGCAGCGGCACGGCCAGCGCATGGCGTGGCGCCAGCAGGCCTGGCCGCTGCGCGGCGTAGTCCAGCTGGTGCCGGAAACGGCGCAGGCCCACGGCCTGGGCCTGCGCGGCCAGGGCGTCCACCAGCGCAGCGTCTCCGCCCACGGCATAGCCCGGCGCCAGCTTGCCGCGGGCCAGCGCTGCCAGCCCCTGCTGCTGCGCCACCTGCCACTGCGCATCGCGCCGCGCGGCGCGGGTGTCGCGGCCGGCGCGCGCGTTGGCGCCCAGCAGCACCAGCGCGGCCACGGCCTGTGGGTGGGCGCGCGCCAGGTGCAGTGCGACGATGCCACCCAGCGAATGGCCTACCCACACTGCCGGGGCCGGCACCAGCGCGGCCAGGCGCGCCAGCTCGTCATCCAGCCAGGGGCACTCGCCCAGCAGCTCGACATGCGCCGGCCCGCCCGGAACGCCCTGCAGCGCGGTCGCCAGGCTGCGCGCGTCCAGCAGGGTGCCAGGCAAGGCCACGATGCGCGGCCCCGGGGCCGGCGCGGCGGGCCCGTGCCGGGCAGCCATCACGCCGCCATCGGCGGCGGCAGCAGGCTGTGGCGGGCCAGGTGGCCGCCGGCGTCCAGCGTGCAGTCGTGGGCCAGTGCCTGGGCCACCAGGGCCGGTGCAAAGCGCGGGGGCTTGGGGGCGTCGCCGCGCACCACCAGCAGCGCGTGCGCGTCCTGCGTGCCGATGTTGATGAATCGGCGCGTGCAGCCGGCGGGCAGGGACAGCGTGTCCCAGGCGCCCAGCTCGGCACGCAAGGCCGCCGGGCCGTCGTTGAAGTCCACCGCCAGCGGGCCCTGGGCGTGTACCAGCACCGCTGGCGCGTCCAGCACGAAGGCCGCGCTTGCCTGGCCCGGCGGCACGCGCAGCCATTCGATCGAGAAGCCCTGCGGCTCCGTCACTGCCGGGCGGTGGTCGCGGTGCTGAGTGAGGCCCCAGCCGACGAAGGGCGCCAGCTGCCAGCCGTGGCCGGGGAGTGCGGTGTCCAGTGTCGCGGCGCGGTAGTCGCGCTGCGCGGGCTTCAGCGCGCGGGCCATCAGCTCGCTGGCCGACCAGCGGCGCAGTTGCGCCACTTCGCTGTCGGGCAGCAGGGGCAGCAGTTCGCTGTCGGGCGGCGGCGTGGCGCCCGCGGGCACGTCGATGATCTGGTTGTCGCGGCCCAGGTACAGGCCGGTCTCGCGCGCGCGGCGCATGACATCGGGGCTCCAGAGGATGCCGCCGGTGTCGTCCCCGCCCAGCACCGTCATCAGGAAGCCCTTGCGCGTGCCGCTGCTGGAAAAGCCCCGGAACATCCACGGCGGCATGCAGATCACGTCGCCTTCGTCCAGCACGGCTTCGCCTTCTTCGCCGCGCACGCCCCAGCGCAGCGTGAAGCGGCCTTCGCAGGCGATGAAGACCTCGGCCGTGAAGTGCAGGTGCAGGTTGTTGGTGACGCCCGGCAGCAGCCCGGCCGCACCGATGTTGAAGCCATGCGGTTCGCGCAGGTTCACCACCTGGCCCGGGTTCTGCGTCACGCCCGGGCCGATGATGGAATAGTTTTCCTTCGGCGTGCTGCCCGGTAGGCGCACGTCGATGAAGGCGTCTTCGCACGAAACGTACTGCGCGCGGCGGATGTGCCGGCGCTGGAGTTCTTGCGGGGTCAGGATCATGGGTTCGCGCTCAATGTTCAGCCCTTGACAGCGCCTTGCGTCAGGCCGGAAACGATCTGCTTCTGGAACAACACCACCAGCACGATCAGCGGGATCGTGATGCTGACGGCACCCGCCACGCCCTGCATCAGCAGGGCATCGCTTTCGGCGGTGATGGCGCCGGCGATGGCCGCCGGCATCGTCATGCGCTCGGCGTTCGTCAGCGCCGAGGACAACAGGAAATCGTTGTAGGCCAGCAGGAAGCTGAACAGCCCCGTGGTGACCACGCCAGGCCACATCACCGGGATGATCACGCGGCGGAAGGCCTGCAGCCGCGTGCAGCCGTCCACCATCGCGGCTTCGTCCAGCTCTTGCGGGATGCTGGCGAAGAACGAGCGCAGCATCCAGATCGTGAAGGGCTGGTTGATCGCCACCAGCACGAACACCAGGGTGAACGTGGTGTTGCGGATGCCCAGCGCATCGAACATCAGATGGAAGCTGGGCAGCAGCGTGGAATGCGGCAGCGCGCGGAACACCAGCGCGATGATCAGCAGCCAGAAGCCGAGGGAACCGCGGTAGCGCGCCAGCGCATACCCTGCCAGGCAGCCCACGGTGAGCGAGATCGTGACCGTGCAGGCCGTGACGACGGCGGTGTTGACGAAGTTGCGGTGGAACTCGCGGTCCACCCACAGGCCGCGGTAGTTTTCGAAGGTGATCGGCGCCGACCACTTCAGCGGCGACGAGAACGCATCGACATAGCTGCGCAGCGAGATCACCAGCGTCCAGACCACCGGCAGGCTGGCCAGCACCAGCCACAGCGCCAGGCCGCCGTACAGCAGCCAGGGGCCCAGCCAGTGGCGGCGCGGATCAGCCACCGCGTTGCTCCTTCCAGGTCTTGCGCAGCAGCGGCACCAGCAGCACGGCGATGCCGGCCACCGTCAGCACTGCGGCGGCGCTGGCCTTGTACGGGTTGGCTTCCTGCAGCAGCACGTGGTAGGTGAGGTACTGCACGCTGGTGGTGAAGGCGCCCTGCGTGAGCACCACGACGGGTTCGAACACGCGGTAGGCGTCCATCAGGTGGATCAGCGTGACGAACACCACCAGCGGCATCAGGTGCGGCAGCGTGACGTAGCGCAGCTTCTGCCAGCGGCTGGCGCCGTCCAGCGTGGCGGCTTCCAGCGCATCCTGCGGCACGCCCTGAAGCCCGGCGTAGAACACGATGAAGGCGAAGGGCAGCACGTGCCAGATACCGTACAGCACCACCAGCAGCTGCGCCGACCAGGGCTGGGCCATCCAGTACACCTGCACGCCCACGTGCGACAGCAGATGCGGCACGAGCCCGTCATCGCGGAACAGCCACTTGATCGCCAGCGCGCCTACCACCGGCGTGATGATGAAGGGCAGCAGCGATGCCGCGATGAATGCGCCCTTCAGCCGCTGCGTGACCTGGTTCATGGCCAGCGCCAGCGCCAGACCGCCGCCGAGCACGAAGGGCGTGGTGCCGGCGATGTAGAGCAGCGTGAAGCGCAGCGCCGCAAGGAATTCCACCGGCGCAGCGGGAGCGCCCGGCGTGGCGCCAGCCGGGGCGTCCAGCCCCAGGATGGCGCGGTAGTAGCTGGCACCGACGAAGCTGCAGGTCTGCAGCGCCTGCCCGTCGGCCCCGGTGCGGGCGCGCAGCGTCGTCACCGGGTGGGCGCCGAAGGGGCCGGTCTGCTGCACCGTCACCAGTTCCATCTGCAGCGTGCAGTTGTGCACCGACAGCCACAGCGTCAGCGCCAGCGGCAGGGCCAGCAGCAGCGCCATCAGCAGCACCGAAGGCGCGACGAAGCCGGCGAAGCTGCGCAGCTTCATGCCGCACCGCCACGCGCTGCGCTGCGCCCGGGCAGGAAGCCCTTCTCCGTGGCCACCTGCCGGTAGGCCGCCGCGGCGGTGGCGAGCACTGCGGCGCTGTCGCGCCCGCCGGCCAGGGCGTCGGGCAACACCTTGCCGATCTCGCCGATGGCCAGCGCAAAGAAGGGCTCGCCCGGCCACACCGGCGCGCCGGCAGCCCGCGCCTGGGCCACGCCGTCGCCGAAGCGGCCGGGCCGCCAGGCCGAGCGCACCCACACGCCCAGGTCGTTGCCGCTGCGCACAGCGTCTTCAGACAACGCGGCCATCAGCACCTGGAAAGCGGCATCGCGCTGCTGCGGCGCATTGCGCGGCAGCACCATCGCGTCCCACCACAGGTGCGCGGCCGGCGCGCCGCCCGGGCGCGCGGCCGGCGCCAGCGCCTGCTGCATGCGGCCGGCCACGCGCGAGGCCAGCGGGTCGTCCAGCCTCGTCGCGCGGCTGGCCCAGAGCACGCCCATCGCGGCCTTGCCCTGCTGGAACTGGTTGACGACATCGTCGGCGTTGGAGGCCAGCGCGTTGGGCGTCATGAAGGGCAGCATCGCGCGCATAGTGGCCACGGCAGCCAGCCCGGCGGTGCCGTGGAAGGCTGGCTGGGCGCTGCCGGGTTCGAACACCCGGCCACCGTGCGCCACCAGCAGGTTGACGAACTCCACCGCGCCGTCGAAGCCCTTGGCAAAGCCCTGGGCGATGGGGTAGTCGATGCTGGGTTCGCGCGCCTTCAGCACGGCCGCGGCCTGCAGCAGCTGCGGGTAGGTGGCGGGCACGGCCAGGCCGTGGCGTTCCAGCAGGTCGGCGCGGTAGAACAGGCACTGGGTGTTCTGCAGGAAGGCCAGCGCCATCACCTGCCCGTCCATGCGCACCAGCATGCGTTCTTCCAGCTGCCCGCGCGCGCCATGGCGCTGCACCAGGTCGTCCAGCGGCTGCAGCTCGCGCCGCGCGTAGAGGTTTGCGAACACGCCCATCGACACGGCTGCAGCGTCGAAGGGCGAACGCCCGGCCGAGGCGAAGGCCTGTTCGGTCTCGGTGCGCGCCTGCGGCGTGAGCTTGAACACCACCTTCAGGCCCGGGCGGGCACAGCTTTCGGCGATGCGCGCCATGTGCTGCAGCGCCGGGAAGCTGTTGCCAACGATGTTGACCATTCCGCTGCCGGCCACCGGCGGGCAGGCGGCGGCCTGTGCCCGCACTGCGGCGGGGCCCAGGCCGGTGGCCAGCGCGGCAGCGGCCAGCAGCGGGCGGCGGCGCAGGCCGGTCATGGCGCGCGTGCGCCCAGCCGCGCCTGGCTGTGCGCGTCGAAGAGATGGCAGCGCGCGATGTCCAGACTGAAGCCTGCTCGCTCGCCGATCCGCGCCTGCTGCGCCTTGCCACCCTTGGCGGTGACCTTGGCATCGCCGCACTGCAGCGTCAGGTAGGTGGCGTCGCCCGTGAGTTCCAGCGCGAAGACCTCACCCTCGATGGCGGCCGGTGCATTGCCCAGCGCTGGCAGAACTGCCAGGTCTTCTGGCCGGATGCCCAGCACCGCATCGGCGTGGTCGGGCAGCGCGAACCCGGCCACGCGCACGCCCGGCGCTTCGAACACCCCGCCCTGCAGCCGCCCGCGCAGCAGGTTCATCGGCGGCGCGCCCACGAAGCCGGCCACGAAGAGGTTGGCCGGCCGGTCGTAGATCTCGCGCGGCGTGCCCACCTGCTGGATGCGCGCGCGGCTCATCACCACCACGCGGTCGGCCAGGGTCATGGCCTCCACCTGATCGTGCGTGACGTAGATCGTCGTCACGCTCAACGAGTGGTGCAGGTGCTTGAGGTAGGCGCGCATGCTCACGCGCAGCTGGGCGTCCAGGTTGCTCAGCGGCTCGTCCATCAGGAAGACGGCTGGCCGTCGCACGATGGCGCGCGCCAGGGCCACGCGCTGGCGCTGTCCGCCGGAAAGCTCTTTCGGCCGGCGCTGCAGATAGTCCGTCAGCTCCACCTGCTGCGCCGCCTTCTGCACCGCCGGGCCGATCTCGCTGGCCGGCAGACCGCGGATCTTCAGCGGGAAGCCGATGTTCTCGGCCACCGTCATGTTGGGGTAGAGGCCATAGCTCTGGAAGACCATCGCCACGTCGCGGTCCTTGGGCTCCAGGGTGTTGACGCAGCGCTCGCCGATCCACACCTCGCCTTCGCTCGGGTCTTCCAGCCCTGCCACCATGCGCATGGTGGTCGTCTTGCCGCAGCCGCTGGGGCCCAGCAGCACCAGGAACTCGCCGTCGGCGATGTCCAGCGACAGCCGCTCCACCGCCGTGCTCGAGCCCCAGCGCTTGACGATGTTCTTCAGCTGGACGCGGGCCATCGTGCACTTTCGCAGGAGGTCACAGCAATTGCATCCACAGCGCGACTTCGTCGATCAGCACCCACTCGCGCAGGATGCGCCCGCGGGCGTGGTCCACCTCGGCGTGGGTGATGCCCAGGATCTCCACCGGCCGCTGCGTGGCCGCGCCATAGCGGCCGCCGCCCCCATGCTGGCCCGTGATGCGCCAGCGCATCGCGACGCGCGGGGTGCGGCCGGGTTCGGTGCGCTCGGCCAGGCTGTCGATGTGCAGCGTGGCACCGGCAAAGGCGGCCGTCAGCCCGAACCACAGCGCTTCGGCATCGGCCAGGCCCATGCCGGCAAAGCCGCTGGGGCCGCGCAGGTCCAGCGCCTCGTCGGCATGGCGGCCCAGCACGGCCAGGTCGCCGGCCCACAGCGCGCGGTAGGTCGCGGCCAGCAGCGTGGCACCGGGCGTGCTGTGCATCGGGTTCTGCCAGCCGCCAGGGGCCGGTGGCTGGTGCAGCGGCAGCGTGGGCGCGCCGCGTGTGGCCAGCCAGGCGGCGGCCAAGTCACGCGGGCTGCGGCCCAACTGCAGCGCGATGGCGCCCTGGTCGCGCACCAGCCACTCGTGCACGATGCGGTTGCCCACGCACACGCAGTCAGCCACGGTGCGCACGCGCACGGGCTTTCCGCTGGCCGGGCCGAAAGCGCCGTCGCCGCGGTGCGTCATCGTCGACGCGATGCGGTGCGACGAGAGGTAGCCCGCCTCGTCGTCGCCCGCACTCACGATGTCCTCGCACAGCAGCCGCCGATCCGGGAACTGCTGCAGCGTTTCCAGCGTGCCGCGCACCACGGCGTCCACGCCCTGCTGCGTGCCGCCGGGCGTGATGACGGCGCAGTCGGGCGCGTACCAGTCGTGGATGCGATCGATCTCGCGGCCTTCCCAGATGCGCGCGGTGATGACGCGGATGTAGTCGTCCAGGTCGGCGAAGGCGGGGTCGAAGCCCTTCATGCGGCGCCCTCCACCGGGCGGCGTGCCGATTGCCGCACCACCAGCGTTGCTGGCACCAGCACCTGCCCGCGCGAGACGGCGTCGTCTTCCAGCTGCTGCAGCAGGGTGCCCACGGTGGCTTCGATCATCGCCGTGGCGTCCTGCGCCACGGTCGTCAGCGCGTAGGAGCCCCAGGCCGCCTGCGGGACGTCGTCGTAGCCCACCACCGAGACGTCGTCCGGCACCCGCAGGCCCAGCTCCAGCCGCAGCACGTCCATCGCCGCGAAGGCCATGTGGTCGCTGGCGACAAACAGCGCGTCGGGCCGCTCACTGGCCGCCACCAGCGGGCCGAAGAGTTCGCGCGTGGCCTGGCGCGCGCGCTCGAAGTCGTAGTGCCCCACGGCACGCGCCACCACGCGCAAGCCGTGCTCGGCCAGGCCGTCGCGCAGGCCGCGTTCGCGGTCCTGGTTGGTGGATGTGTCCTCCGCGCCCGCCAGGTAGGCCACGCGCTGGTGGCCGCCTGCGGCCAGGAACTGCGCCACCGCCCGGCCGCCGCCGTGGTTGTCGCTGCTGACGGTGCTGACGCGCCCGGCCCGCGTGCTGCGGTTGAACATCACCACGGGGATGCGCGCGTCGGCGATCTCCTGCGCCAGGCGCGATGACAGCTGCGTCGATGCCATCACGATGCCGTCGACCTGGTAGCGCATCAGCTCCACCAGCAGCTCGTCGGCGTCCTCGGTCTCGGTGATGAACAGCAGCACGTGGTAGCCGTCCTTCTGCAGCCGCTGCGAGAGCCGCTCCACCACCAGCGGGTAGAACTGGTTCTGCAGGTTGGACATCACCAGCGCGATCATGCGCGAGCGCCGCGTGCTCAGCGTGCGCGCGATGGCGTTGGGCCGGTAGCCCAGCTTGCGCGCCGCTTCCAGCACGCGGGCGCGCGTATCCGGCGCGACGCTGGCGCCCGGCGTGAAGGTGCGGCTGACGGCGGACTGGGACACCTCGGCCAGACGGGCCACATCGATCGAGGTCACGGGAGACTTGGCCATGGCAGGGCCCGGGCGCGGCTGCGCGGGGCGATTCGGGTACGACACGGTCGCCATCATGACGCGGTCCACCCGCCGTCGATCTTCAGCGCCGAGCCGGTGGCCATCGCCGAGGCATCGCAGGCCAGGAACAGCACCGCACCCGTGACGTCGTCCACCGCGCCCACCCGGCCCAGCGCGATCTGCGCGAGCACCTTCGCGCGGAACTCCGGCGCCTGCAGCCAGTGGGCCGTCATCGGCGTCTCGACAAAGGTGGGGCAGACGGTGTTGACGCGGATGCCGTGTGGCGCCCATTCCAGCGCCAGCGCCTTCGTCATGCCTTCCAGTGCGTGCTTGGTGGCGCAGTACAGGCTGCGCTGCGGCGCGCCCACGTGCCCCATTTGCGACGACATCTGCACGATGCTGCCGGGTAGCCCGGCGGCCTTCAGGCCGCGCGCCACCTCGCGGGCAACGAAGAACGCCGCCTTCACGTTCAGGGCCAGCAGGGCGTCGACGTCGTCCTCGGTCACGTCTTCGGCGGGCTTGGGGCGGTTGCCGCCGGCGTTGTTCACCAACACCTGGAAGGGCCCGTGCGCGGCCACGGCGCGCGCCACGGCGGGGGTGTCGGTGACGTCCAGCACCAGGGCATGCGCCTTCAGGCCACGGTCGCGCAACGCGGCGGCGGCGCCTTCGATCTCGCTGCGGCTGCGCGCGGCCAGCCAGACCTCGGCACCGGCGCCCGCCAGCGCGCCGGCGCAGGCCAGGCCGATGCCGCGCCCGGCGCCGGTGACCAGCGCACGCCGGCCGTCCAGGCGGAACGAGGGGCCCGTGGGCAAGGCGCTCATCGCGACTGCAGCGGCCAGAGGCTCAATCCGCCGCCGGCACGGGCTGGTACCAGGGCAGGCCGGGCTGGCCGCCGTAGCGGCGCACGCGCAGATTGGCCTGCTCGCCGTGGCCGGCGAAGTTCTCCATGTGGCACAGGCGCGAGCACACCGCGCCGATGCGGGCGCTGGCCTCGTCCGTCAGCACGCGCTGGTAGGTGCAGGTCTTGAGGAACTTGCCCACCCACAGCCCGCCCGTGTAGCGCGCCGCGCCGTTGGTGGGCAGGGTGTGGTTGGTGCCGATGACCTTGTCGCCGAAGCTCACGTTGGTGCGCGGGCCCAGGAACAGCGCGCCGTAGTTGCGCATGTTTTGCAGGAACCAGTCGGGCTCGCGCGTCATCACCTGCACGTGTTCGCTGGCGATGCGGTCGGCTTCGGCCAACATCTCTTCGCGCGTGTCGCAGACGATCACCTCGCCATGGTCGGCCCAGCTTTGCCGCGCAATGGCCGCGGTGGGCAGGATGCGCAGTTGGCGCTCCACCTCGGCCATCGTGGCGTGGGCGAGGGCTTCGCTGTCGGTCAGCAGAACCGCGGGCGAGGTGGGGCCGTGCTCGGCCTGGCCCAGAAGGTCGACGGCGCACATCTCGCCGTCGACACTGTCGTCGGCGATCACCAGCGTCTCGGTGGGCCCGGCGAAGAGGTCGATGCCCACGCGGCCGTAGAGCTGGCGCTTGGCTTCGGCCACGTACTGGTTGCCCGGGCCCACCAGCATGTCCACCGGGGCGATGCTTTGCGTGCCCAGCGCCATGGCCGCCACGGCCTGCACACCGCCCAGCACCAGGATCTGGTCGGCCCCGGCAAAGTGCATCGCCGCGACGATGGCCGGGTGCGGCGCGCCCTGGAACGGCGGCGCGGTGGCCACCACGCGCGGCACGCCCGCCACCTTGGCGGTGAGCACGCTCATGTGCGCGCTGGCGATCAGCGGGTACTTGCCGCCGGGCACATAGCAGCCCACCGCGCCCACCGGGATGTGCTTGTGGCCCAGCACCACGCCGGGCAGGGTCTCGACCTCGATCTCGCGCATCGAATCGCGCTGCAGCTGCGCGAAGTGGCGGATCTGCGTCTGCGCGAAGCGGATGTCCTCGGTCTCGCGCGGGCTCAGCTGCTTCACCGCGGCTTCGATCTGCGCCTGCGTGAGCGTGAAGTCGGCCGGGTCCCACTGGTCGAACTTCTGCGAGCAGCGGCGCACCGCGGCATCGCCTTCGGCTTCGATCTCGCGCAGCAGGGTTTCGACGGTCTGCCGCACCTGGTGGTCGGCGGCGGCATGGGCGGCGGCGCTCTGGCCGCGCTTGAGGAAGCGGATCATGGGGTCTCCGTGGGTGCCTTCACTGGCAGGGCGCGCTGCATACGTATGCAGTCCGCATGCTGACGGACAGCGGCGGCGCCGTCAAGCCCGCCAGCGTGCGTCGGCGGCCCGGGAAAACACCCGGCCCCTCAGGCCCCGGCTTGCAGCGGCGCCAGCAGGTCCACGTCCATCTGCAGCATCAGGTGCGGCAGGTCGATGAGCACCCAGTTCTCGGTCAGCAGCTGCCCGTCGTGGCGCCACCAGTCCATCACGCGCATGCCGATGCGCCGGCCGGTGGCGGGCACGCCCAGATAGTCGCCCGCGTGCGTGGCCACCACGCTGGGCCAGCCGGTGGAGCCGACGTACTGGCCTTCGGCGACACGGGCGCGGTGGCCATTCCCGCGGCGGTCCGGGAAGGCATGCAGGAACGGACCCTGGTGGTGCCGCTGGAAGCCGCCCACGCCGCGGCTGCTGCCGATGCCGCAGGGCCCGTACCACATCATGTTCGGGTGCCAGAAGCGCGGCATGTCCATCGAATCGAGGTTCTTGCCGTCGAAGCTGGCCAGGCCGGCGAACATCTGCAGCACCAGGCGCATGCTGGTGTCGGCGGCGGCCGGGTCGCTGGGTTGCAGCATCAGGCCGTCGTGCGGCGCGGGGCCGGGCACCAGCCATTCCAGCCCGCGGCTGGGCGGCAGCAGGCGCTGGCCGGCCTGGCGCGCCAGGTCGACGATGTCCAGCAGCACGCGCGCTTCGGTCACCCGGCCGGGCTGGCCTGGGGCGCCGGGCCGCCAGCGGTAGAACTCGCCGAAGCGCAACGCGGCGGGCTCGCCCGTGGGGGCGATGCCGAGCCAGGGCCGCTTGAAGGTGCCCAGGTAATGGCCGGTGGTGGTGGCCCACCAGCCTTCGCCGCGCACGTCGGGCGGTGAGTGGCCGACGGCGCCTTCGGGCGGGCTCTGCCAGCGGCCGGCAAAGAACAGGTCGCAGCGGCGCTCGAGATCAGGAAAGGCGGCTTGCAGTGGCCCGTAGAACTGCTCGGCCACGGCGTCGGCGCCGGTCAGCTCGTTGATGGGATGGGACACATGCCATCGCGCCTGCGGCCCCAGGTGCTGCTGCAGGGTCTGCTGCATCCGCGGGCCGGGCAGGCCTTGCAGCAGCTGCCAGACATCGCGCTTGCAGGCCGCGAGCTGTTGCGCGTGCTCGGCCGGCGAGAGGGTGCCGGTGTCGACCGGGCTGGGCGTGGGGTTCATGGGCTTCTCCGCAACGCCGCCGGCTCAGGGTTTGCGCGAACGACGTTGCAAAATGGTACTGCATACGCTTGCAACGTGAAACCGCTGCATGCACACTGCGGCGCCAGCGGCACGGGTGTGCCGCCGGTGGTGAGTGCCGCACGCGCATCCACGCGCAGCCCCGGCATGGCCTGCCCCCGGTTTCCTCGATCGACCTGACGGAGTCTTGGCATGAAGAAGATGATGCAGCTGGCACTGGCCAGGGACGTGGCGGCGGCACTGGCAGCCTGGGGCCTGCTGGGCGGTGTGGCGATGGCGCAGACGCCGGCCACTCCGGCGGCGGCTCCGGCGGCGGCCGACAACGGCCAGATCACCACCGTCACGGTCACAGCCAACCGGCGCATCGAAGACCAGCAGAAGGTCAGCACCTCGGTCACGGCGCTGTCGGCCGAAAAGCTGGCCGACCGCAACATCGTCGACATCTCGCAGTTCGAAGGCCTGGTGCCGGGCTTCACCTTCGGCCGCAGCGGTGCCGATGCCCGCCCCGCGATGCGCGGCGTGCGCACCGAGGCCGTGCAGCAGAACGCCGACCCGACCATCGGCTTCTTCATCGACGGCATCTACAAGAGCCGCCCCAGCCAGGCACTGGCCAGCTTCGTCGACCTGGAGCGCGTGGAAGTTCAGCGCGGCCCGCAGGGCACGCTGTTCGGCCGCAACACCTTCGGCGGCAACATCGTGCTGACGACGGCCAAGCCGCAGCTGGGCGAGACCAGTGCCGAAGGCAGCGTGCTGCTGGGCAGCTTCAAGCGCGCGCGGCTGGAAGCCGCCGGCAACCTGCCGCTGGGTAACGCCGTGGCGCTGCGCATCGCCGGCGCGGTGGAGAAATCCGACGGCTACGTGAAGAACGACTTCAACAAGGCCGCCGACCTGTTCGACCAGGACCTGCGCTATGTGCGCGCTTCGCTGAAGTTCAAGCCCGACAACCGCTTCGAAGCGGTGGTGAAGGTGGACGCCACCGAGCAGCGCGGCAATGGCGCCGGCGCCTTCAGCTACTTCCAGATCGGCACCTACCTGGAAGGCGGCTGCCGCCCGCTGCTGAACAGCACCTTCTACGCGCTGAACGGCCGCGCCGGCCTGACCGATGGCACGCCGGACTGCACGCGCACGCAGACCGTGCCCGGCGGCGCCGCAGCCGGTACCACGGCCGATGTCGGCCGGCCCATCTACAGCCCGGGCAACGTCTGGCGCGTGGAGAACGACTACCAGAGCCAGCAGAAGCTTTCTGACGCCAGCTTCACGGCCGACGTGTCGTACAAGTTCGACGCCTTCAGCCTGAAGTCCATCACGGGCTACACCGACTTTTCGGTGCTGCGCACGGTGGACCAGGACTTCTCGCGCGAGAGCATCGCCGTCAGCTACGAACGCACGAAGAACAAGGCGTTCTCGCAGGAGTTCCAGATCCTGTCCGAAGGCGCCGGGCCGCTGGGCTATGTGGCCGGCGTCTACTACTTCAAGGACAAGACCGACAACCTGGGCGTGTTCCAGTCGCTGCGCCGCAGCGTGGGCAATGGCAGCGCCGACACGGCAGTTTCTGAAACCGATTCGCGCGCCGTCTACGGCCAGCTCAGCTTCAAGGCCATGACCGACCTGACGCTGACGGCCGGCCTGCGCTACACCGTCGACAAGAAGAAGTACAAGTTCGCCAACCGCAACTCGGTCTCGCCGATCAGCACGAACCTGGCTGACCCGGACCCGAAGTTCGGCTCGCTGGACGAGCTGGTGGCCGGCGATGCGGCCTTCGGCGCAGCCGGCGTCACCAATTGCGGCACGGCGGTGGGCGGCTTCCCGGCCGGCGCCGTGGTGCCAGGGGCCAACTGCGGCGGCACCGGGAACAACACCTTCTTCGGCGCAACGTACACGCCAGTGGAGTTCAAGAAGACCACCGGCCGCCTGGCCGCGGAATACAACCTCAGCCGCGATCAGCTGCTCTACATCAGCTACAGCACCGGCTTTTCCAGTGGCGGCTTCAACGGCAGCCAGACGGCGCTGATCACCGAAGCTACGCGCACCTTCAACCCGCAGGAAGTGACGGCCATCGAGATCGGCTCGAAGAACCGCTTCCTGAACAACACCCTGCAGGTGAACGCCGCGCTGTTCACCAACCGCTACACCGACCAGCAGGAGCAGCGCCAGGTGCCCGTGGGCCTGACGACGGCCTCGCTGCTGTTCAACGCCGCCAAGAGCAAGGCCAACGGCCTGGACCTGGAAGCCGAGTGGCGCGTCACGCGCGACTTCACCGTCGGCGGCACGCTGTCGGTGCTGGACGCCAAGTACACCAGCTTCCCCGACGCGCCGGGCCCGATCGCCATCACCCAGCTCATCAGCACGCCGGGCACCCCGGCCACGGTGGTCAACGGCGTCACCATCGCGCCGGCCGGGCAGACGCGCATCTACGCCCCGGGCTACAACTGCGGCCTGATCAATGGCACGGGCGTGGGCGGCATCCCGCAGGCCTTCGGCTGCGACCTGACCGGCAACAAGATCCCCTACGCCGCCGACACCTCGGGCTCGGTCTACGCCAGCTACACCATCGGCCTGGGCAGCCTGGGCACGTTGACGCCCACCGTCATCGCCAACTTCAACAGCGGCTACTACGGCCAGATCTACAACGTCGCGGCCGAGAAGGTGGGCAGCTACGTCAAGACCGACATCAAGCTCAACTGGAAGCTCAACGAAGGCCTGAGCGTGCAGGGCTTCATCGATAACGCCAGCAACAAGCAGGTCGTCAACCGCTTCGTCTGGGGCGGCGGCAGCACGCTGCAGGCCAGCGCTGCCGCGCCGCGCACCTTCGGCGTGAAGCTCAGCTACCGCTGGTTCTGACGACGGGCCGGTAACGCCGCTGCGCGCCCGGCCCCGCCGCCCGCGATGACGCTGGCCCTGCCCCTGACCATGCCGGAGGTGCCGCACCGGCGGCGCAACCCGCTCAACGGGCAGTGGGTGCTGGTGTCGCCGCAGCGCGCACTGCGGCCCTGGCAGGGCGCGGCCGAGCCCGCTGACGCGGCCCCGCGCAGCCCGCATGACGCGCAGTGCCACCTGTGCCCGGGCAACGCCCGTGCGAACGGGCAGGTGAACCCCGTCTACCGCGGGCCTTGGGTGTTTGCCAACGACTTCAGCGCGCTGCTGCCCGCACCCGTCGAAGGCGCGTCCACGGCGGCCGACGGCGACGATCTTCTGCAAGCCCAGCCCGTGGCCGGCGACTGCCGGGTCGTCTGCTATTCGCCCGACCATGCCGCCACGCTGGCCGAACTGGACCTGCCCGCCGTGCGCGCGGTGGTGCAGACCTGGTGCGACGAGACCGCCGCCCTGGGCCGCCAGTGGCGCTGGGTGCAGGTGTTCGAAAACAAGGGCGAAGCCATGGGCTGTTCCAGCCCGCACCCGCACGGCCAGATCTGGGCGGGTGATTTCCTGCCGCACGAGCCGGCACTGGAAGATGCCCACCAGGCCGCCTACCACCAGCGCCACGCCCGCCCGCTGCTACTGGACCTGGCGCGCCGGGAAGAGGCCGATGGCCAGCGCGTGGTGCTGCGCACGGATCACTGGCTGGTCGTCGTGCCCTGGTGGGCGACCTGGCCCTTCGAGACCCTGCTGCTGCCGCGCTTTGCGGTGCAGCGCCTGCCGCAACTGACGGCCGCGCAGCGTGACGATCTGGCGCTGGCCCTGCAGGGGCTGACCGTGCGCTACGACAACCTGTTCGGCTGCGCCTTCCCATATTCGATGGGTTGGCACGGTGCGCCTTTCGCTGGCGCGGCATCCAGGGTGGCCGATCCGGCATCCGACCTGCCGCACTGGCAACTGCACGCGCACTTCTACCCGCCGCTGCTGCGTTCGGCCCGGGTACGCAAGTTCATGGTCGGCTACGAGATGCTGGCCGAAGCACAGCGCGACCTCACGCCCGAACAGGCGGCGCAGCGGCTGCGGGCCCTGCCAGCCGCGCACTACCGGCAGCGGCAGGCATGAGCGTTCCCGTGACCTCGACCCCGGCTTTTCCGCGCCTGCTGGCGGCTTTCGGCGACCACTTCGGTGGCGCGCCGGCGCTGGTGGCGCGCGCCCCCGGGCGGGTGAACCTGATCGGCGAGCACACCGACTACAACGACGGCTTCGTGCTGCCCTGCGCCATCGGTTTCCAGACCCAGGTGGCCTTGCGCCCGCGCACGGACGGCGCCGTGCGGGTGCTGGCGCTGGACGCTGCCGCCGCGGCCGGTGCGCCGCAGGCCACGGCCATGGACGAGTTTCTTGCCCAGGCCCGGCCCGCCCGCGCGCACCAAGGTGGCTGGCGCGACTACGTGCGCGGCATGGTGGCGGCACTCGTGCGCCAGGGCCTGGCCCCGGGCGGCGCCGACCTGGCCATCGCTGGCGACGTGCCGCAGGGCGCGGGGCTGTCGTCATCGGCCTCGCTGCTGGTGGCGCTGGGGCAGGCCTTTGCCTTGGCAGCCGCGGCGGCCGGGCGCAGCGCGCCCACGGCAGCAGACCTGGCGCTGCTGGCCCAGCGCGTCGAGAACGACGACGTGGGCTGCCAGTGCGGCGTGATGGACCCGCTGGCCAGCGCCTGCGGCGTGGCCGGCCACGCGTTGCTGCTGGACTGCCGCAGCCTGGCCCTGACGCCCGTGCCGCTGGCCAGCGGGCTGGCGGTGCTGGTGGTCGATTCAGGCCAGCGCCGTGGCCTGGTCGACAGCGCCTACAACCTGCGCCGCCAGCAGTGCGAAGCCGCGGCGCAGCACTTCGGTGTCGCGGCCCTGCGCGATCTCGATGCCACCCGCCTGGCAGCCGGTGGCCACGGCCTGGACCCGGTGAGCCTGCGCCGCGCGCGCCATGTCGTGACCGAAAACGAACGCACGTTGCAGGCCACTGCGGCCTTGCGCGCCGGTGACGTGCCAGCGCTGGCGCGCCTGATGGCGGCTTCGCACGCGTCGATGCGCGACGACTTCGAGATCACCACGCCGGCCATCGATGCGCTGGTGGACGCCCTGGCCGCGGTGCTGGGCAGCGATGGCGGCGTGCGCATGACGGGCGGCGGCTTCGGCGGCTGCGTCGTGGCCGTGGCCCGCAAGCCGGCGGCCCAGCGTGCGCTGCAGGCCGTGGCCGCCTGGCCCGCTGCGCTTTCTGGCGCGCCGCTGCGGGCCTGGCTGTGCGAGCCTGCGGCCGGTGCCGGGCCCTGCAGCTGATGGCGCCGGACTGCGCCGCAGGGCCCTTCGCACTTCCCGTTCGTCCCGGCCGCTTTTCCTGACCCCACCCCTACCGAATGGAGAGCCCTTCCATGACAGCCCCCCGCCTGCGCACCACCCACGTCGGCAGCTTGCCGCGCAGCCAGCCCGTCGTCGACCTGATCTTCGCGCGCGAACGCGGCGAGCCCATCGACGAAGCGGCCTTCGATGCCGTGATGGCCGCGGCCATCGACGACTGTGTGCGCCGCCAAGTGGCCGCGGGCGTGGACATCGTCAGCGATGGCGAGATGAGCAAGATCAGCTACGCCACCTACCTGAAGGACCGCTACACCGGCTTCGACGGCGACAGCCCGCGCCGCACGCCCGGCGACCTGCTGGACTACCCCGGCTTCCGCGAACGGCGGCGCACCAGCGGCGGCACACCCA
>JAIXZR010000156.1 GCA_027489455.1 Rubrivivax sp.
GGGTCGATGATCTTGCCGGGGTTCAGCAGCCCCGTCGGGTCCAGGTGCTGCTTGATGGCGCGGAAGGCT
The DNA here is from genome assembly GCA_027489455.1 of Rubrivivax sp. Classification (GTDB taxonomy): domain Bacteria; phylum Pseudomonadota; class Gammaproteobacteria; order Burkholderiales; family Burkholderiaceae_C; genus Rubrivivax. The sequence continues at coordinate 70 of JAIXZR010000156.1, forward strand.
TCGTTGATCTTCGGGCCGAACTGCCATTCGATCCATTCGCCGCGGCAGAGGCCGTCGCCGTGTTCACCGCTGTAGGCGCCCTTGTACTTGCGCACCAGCACACTGGCTTCTTCGGCGATGGCGCGCATCTTCTGCGCTCCGTCGCGTCGCATGTCCAGGATGGGCCGCACGTGCAGCGTGCCCACCGAGGCATGCGCATACCAGGTGCCGCGGCTGCCGTGCCGGCGGAAGACTTCGGTCAGTGCGTCGGTGTACTCGGCCAGGTGCACCAAGGGCACGGCGCAGTCTTCGATGAAGCTCACCGGCTTGCCGTCGCCCTTCAGGCTCATCATGATGTTCAGGCCGGCCTTGCGCACTTCCCACAGCGCTTTCTGCGGGGCCTCCAGCTCCATGCGCACCACGCTGCCAGGCAGGCCCAGGTCGCCCATCAGTTCGACCAGGCTGTCCAGTTTCCGCACCAGCGTGGCCTGATCCGCGCCGCTGAATTCCACCAGCAGGATGGCGTCTGGCGCGCCGATCAAGGCGGTCTCGATCACCGGCCGGAAAGCCGGGTTGGCCCGGCTCAGCTCGATCATCGTGCGGTCCACCAGTTCCACCGCGCTGGGGCCCAGCTTCACGATGTGCTGGGCCGAATCCATGGCCTTGTAGAAGCTCTGGAAGTTCACCACGCCCAGTACCTTGTTGCGGGGCAGGGGGCAGAGCTTCAGCGTCAGCGTCTTCGTCAGGGCCAGCGTGCCTTCGGAGCCCACCAGCAGGTGCGCCAGATTCACGCTGCCGTCGGGGGTGTACGGCTTCTCGCTCTTCGGCTCGAAGATGTCGAGGTTGTAGCCCCCCACGCGGCGCAGCACGGTGGGCCAGCGGGTATCGATGTCGCTGCGGTGCTGGGCTGCCAGGGTGCGCACGAAGTCGGCAATCTGCGCCTCGCGCGCGACCAGGGTGGCCACGGGCCCGAAGTCGGCCAGCGTGCCGTCGGCCAGCCAGGCCTTGATGCCCGCGACGTTGTGCACCATGTTGCCGTACGCAATGCTGCGGCTGCCACAGCTGTTGTTGCCGGCCATGCCGCCCAGCGTGGCCTGCGCGCTGGTGGACACATCCACCGGGTACCACAGGCCGTGGGGCTTTAGCTGGGCGTTCAGGTGGTCCAGCACCATGCCGGGTTCCACCTCGGCCGTCATCGCGTCCTTGTCGAAGGCCAGCAGCCGGCGCAGGTGCTTGGTGGTGTCGATGACCAGGGCCGCGCCCGTGGTCTGCCCGCATTGCGATGTGCCGCCGCCGCGCGGCAGCACGGGCAGCTTCAGGTCGCGCGCAATCGCCAGGGCGGTGGCCATGTCTTCAGGCGTCTTGGGCACCAGCACGCCCAGCGGCATCTGCTGGTAGATCGACGCATCGGTGGCATAACGGCCGCGCGATGCGGCATCGAACAGCAGCTCGCCCTGCGTTTCGGCGCGCAGGCGCCGTTCCAGCAGGTCGATCACGCGCGCGCGCCCCCCGGCCCCGCCTGCAGCTGCCCGGTGCGCATCAGTTCCAGCACGGCTTCGCGCTTGTGCACCAGGTGCTGCACCAGCAGTTGCCGCAGCGCCTGCGCGTCGCGCGCAGCCAGCAGTTCGACCATGCGCTCATGCTCCTGCACCGCGCGCTGCCACTTGGCTTCGTCGAAGTTCGAGCGGAAGCGCAGCGCCTGCAGCCGTGCGTTCACGTTGCACCAGGTCTGCGTCAGCACGGGGTTGCGCGCGGCGGCGTTGATGCGGGTGTGGATCTGCGCGTTCAGCCGGTAGTAGGTGGACAGGTCGCGCCGCGTATAGGCCGCCAGCATCTCGTAGTGCAGGGCCTGCACCTCGGCCAGTTCAGCCGGGGTGATGCGCTGCGCCGCCAGCTCGCCGGATTGGCCTTCCAGCCCGGCGATCACCTCGAAGGTGTCGGCCACGTCCTGCTCGCTCAGGCTGGCGGCCACTGCGCCGCGGTGCGGCAGCAGCTCCACCAGGCCTTCGGCGGCCAGCATCTTGATGGCTTCGCGCAGCGGCGTGCGGGAGACGTTCAGCAGTTCGCTCAGTTCGCGCTCATTGAGCTTGGCGCCCGGCGCGATCTGGCCTTCGACGATGCGCTGCCGCAGCCGCGTCGCGACTTCCTGGTGCAACACCTGGCGGGGGATGGGAATGATCTCGGCCAAGGCCATGCGCTTCAGAACGTATACAAAAGGCTGTGCAGCGGTCCCTGACAGTCTAGCGTTTGCCGATTGACAGAAAGGTTTTGTATGCAAAACTTTCTGCAGTCCAGGCATTTTGCGTCTGGCCATCCGCCCGCGCCATGATTCCCCTCGACCAGCACCCCAGCGGCCGCCACTTCCTGCAGATCCCCGGGCCCAGCCCGGTGCCGGATCGCATCCTGCGGGCCATCAGCCTGCCCACGATCGACCACCGCGGCCCCGAGTTTGCGCAGCTGGGCAAGAAGGTCATCGCCGGCCTGCAGCAGGTGTTCCAGACGCGCCACCCGGTGGCCATCTACCCCGCGTCCGGCACCGGCGCCTGGGAAGCCGCGCTCGTCAACGTCTGCAGCCCGGGCGACACGGTGCTGATGTTCGAAACCGGCCACTTCGCCACGCTGTGGCAAAAGATGGCACTGCGGCTGGGCCTGAGGCCCGAATTCCTGGCCGTGCCCGGCACCTGTGCCGTCACCGGCCTGCCACTGGCCTGGCGCCGCGGTGTGGATGCCGGGCTGATCGAGCAGCGCCTGCGTGCCGATGCCAGCCACGCCATCCGGGCCGTGTGCGTGGTGCACAACGAGACTTCCACTGGCGTCACCAGCGACATCGCGGCCGTGCGCCGCGCCATCGACGCCGCGAAGCATCCCGCCTTGCTGCTGGTGGACAGCATTTCCGGCCTGGCCAGCGCCGACTACCGGCACGACGAATGGGGCGTGGACGTCACCGTCAGCGGCTCGCAGAAGGGCCTGATGCTGCCGCCCGGCATCAGTTTCAATGCGCTCAGCCCCCGGGCCCTGGAAGCCAGCAGGGGCGCCAAGCTACCCCGCGCATTCTGGGCCTGGGACGAGATCGTCGAGATGAACCCGGCAGGCTACTGGCCCTACACGCCCAGCACCAATCTGCTCTACGGCCTGAGCGAAGCGCTGGACATGCTGCTGGAGGCAGGCCTGCCGGCAGTATTCGCGCGCCATCAGCGCTGGGCCGAGGGCGTGCGCACGGCGGTCCGGGCCTGGGGCCTGCCGATCCAGTGCGCCGATCCTGCGATGTATTCGCCGGTACTCACGGGCGTGGTCACGCCGGTGGGCGTGGACGCCGATGCCTTGCGCCGGCTGATTCACGACCGCTTCGACCTGTCGCTGGGCACTGGCCTGGGCCGGGTGAAGGGCCGCATGTTCCGCATCGGCCACCTGGGCGACTGCAACGACCTGACCCTGATGGCAGCGCTGTCGGGCGTGGAGATGGGGCTGAAGCTCGCAGGCGTTCCCCTCGCCAGCAGCGGCGTGATGGCGGCGATGGATTGGTTCGCGGCCCACCCGGTGCAACCGCTGTCGCGCGCCGCCTGAGCCCATCCATGCGCCACTGGCCCGGCACCCCCAAACCACCTGCCTGTGCAGCGGCCTTGCAAGCCAAGGCGCAGGCAGGTGCGAGCGATGCCAGTTTGACCTTGAGTCAAGCAGGGTTAACGACCCGTACGCATCCTCAACCTGGCCGCCGATCTGTGTCGGCTGCCCTTCGACTGCAGTGCACGAGCGCCGCGGTTTCATCTTGACCCACCACCAAAGAGACGGAGACTCCATGAAAACAGCAACACTTCGGCCCAGCCGGCCGACCCACCAGTCCCGCGCGGGCCGCGCAGCGCTGGCGCGGCTGGTTCCCGCCGCCATGCTGGCTGTCGCGGGCCTGATGGGCGCGATGGGCGCATCGGCCCAGGTCACGGTCAAGGCCGACGAGTTCCAGAAGGCCGATTCGCCCTGGGATATGGCCTTCCTGCCGGACGGCACGATGTTCTATACCGAGAAGTGCAAGGGCCTGTCGGTGCGCCTGCCCTCGGGCAAGGTGAACGCGCTGCTGGGCGTGGGGGGCAGCACGGGCTTTGCCACGGTGCGGGACGATCTGTTCTGCGATGGGCAGGCCGGCGTGCAGGGCGTTGCCGTGGATCCGCAGTTCGCGAGCAACCGCTTCGTCTACCTCTATTCGAGCTCGAAAGGCCCGAACCGCACCTACGGTGGTTACAACAACATCGTGATGCGCATGAAGATGGACGCCTCGCTCACGAAGGTGTCCGACATCGTCGAGATCATCAACGACATCGGCTACAAGCCGGCCAAGTCGGCCCACCCCTTCGGCGGGCCAGGCGCCCACAACGGCGGTCGCATCCGCTTCAGCCCCGGCGACGGCTTCCTGTACGTGCTGACGGGTGACAACCACAGCGGCGAAGGCCCGCAGAGCCCGACGCAGATCCGCGGCAAGGTGCTGCGCGTGGACCGCGATGGCAAGGCGGCTGCCGGCAACAACCCGCCGGCCGGCTTCGACAAGCGCATCTTCGCCTACGGCTTCCGCAACCCGCAGGGCATCGCCTTCCGGCCGGGCACGAACGAGCCCTTCCTGTCCGAGAACGGCCCCTGGCACACCGACGAGGTGACCAAGCTCGTCAACGGCGGCAACGGTGGATGGGACCCGCGCGACAACCGCAACGGCCGCGGCGCCTGCCCGGATGGCTATTGCGGCTATTCGCCCAACCAGATGGGCGCCATGCCGCCGGCCGAGCGCAGCGCGTTCATGCCCATGACCGACCTGCGCGCCTTCCCCGACGCGATGAAGCCCGCCTGGACGAACAACGGCCTGTCGCAAGGGATGTGCGGCAGCGTGTTCCTGGTCGGCAAGCAGTGGAAGGAATGGGAAGGCCGCATGGCCGTGGGCTACGCCGGCATCGGCATCCACGGCACGCCCACCGGCAACCGCATCGACATCCTGGACATCAGCCAGGACGGCCTGTCTTCCAAGCGTGTCGAGCTGTCCTGGCCCACGTTCGCGGGCCGCTTCCGCCATCTGTCCCTGGGGCCCGACAACGCCCTGTACGTGGCTGACGAAGGCAGCGGCATGATCTACCGCGTCACGCCGAACTGACCGCGGCAGTGGCTGCGGGCGCTGCCGTTGCGTGGCGCCCGCCCGTCTTTACCCGGGCCCGGCTGCACCTTGCTTTGCGCAGCCGGGCCGTTTCTGTTGATGAACGTCGAGAGCTCCATGATCTTTGCCCGTCTCAGCCCGGCCAGGCCGAATCGGCCGCTCACTTGCCTTGCGTTTTCCTTTTGGGCCATCACCACGGCCCCCGGTGCCGCGGCCCAGACCGACACCGCCGCATTGCAGACGCTGATGCAGCGCAACAACTGCACCGCCTGCCACCAGATCGACAAGCGCAAGTACGGCCCCAACTTCAAGGAAGTGGCCGTGCGCTATGCCAGCGATGCCAAGGCCGTCGCGACGCTGGCGGCCAAGATCAAGGCCGGTGGCAACGGCGTCTGGGGCGAAGACCCGATGCCGCCCCAGCCCCATGTGACTGACGCCGATGCGCGGACGATGGCTGAACTGATCATGGCCCTGAAGCCCTGACATCCCCTGCCCAGGCGCCGCGGCGCGCCACGGGCTTCTTCACCGCTACGGTCCCGTTCGGTTAAGGCACCGCAGAGCGCTCGGCCGCTTGACGATAGACCGACCGGTCTACAGAATACCGGCATGGCGCCAGCTCCTCTGCCCACCCGCGACCGGTTGATCGCCGCGATGATCGATGCCCTGCAGCGGCGCGGCCTGCATGGCGTCGGCCTGACGGAACTGCTGCACGCTGCCCAGGCGCCCAAGGGCGTGCTGTACCACCATTTCCCCGGCGGCAAGGCCGAATTGGCCGAGGCCGCCATCGACGCGGTCGTGGCGGGGATCGACCATCGCCTGCAAGGGCTGCTGCATCACCCCGGCCCGGTGCTGGAAGCGCTGCGGCACTGGCTGCAGCAGGCCGGCCAGCAACTGCAGCGCAGCGGCTTCGACCGCGGCTGCCCCCTGGCCGCCGTGGCGCTGGAATCCACACCCGACGACCTGGCCATCCGCCGCGCCCTGGCCCGCGGTTTTGCCATGCTGCGGCAGCGCCTGTCGCAGGTGCTGGTGCAGGCTGGTGTGCCGCAGCCGCGTGCCGCGGGTCTGGCTGCGCTGCTGGTCTCGGCCTACGAAGGGGCGCTGATGCAGGCCCGCGTGGCGGGCGACGCGCAGCCCTTGCTCGCCACCACCGATACCCTGCTGGACATCATCGCCAGCGAAATCGACAGGCCCGCGGCATGACAGCCGCCGCCATCGCTGCTGCCGGGTCCGACGTCGCCGGCCAAGGCCTGCCGCTGCGTGCGGCCGACGGCTATCCGCTCGTCGCCACCCGTTACGCGGCGCTGCCGACGGCGGGCCCGTGCTGTGGCCGCATCCTGGTGGCCGGTGCCACGGGCGTGCCGCAGCGCTTTTACAGGCGATTCGCCCAGCACGCCGCGGCGCACGGCTACGAGGTGCTGACGCTGGATTACCGTGGCATCGGCCTGTCGCGGCCGGCCAGTTTGCGCGGCTTCGAGATGGACTACCGCGACTGGGCGCGCCTGGACCTGGCGGCCGCCGTCGATGCCTGCCCTGACGACGGCCTGCCGCTGTTCATGGTGGGCCATTCCTACGGCGGGCATGCGCTGGGCCTGATGCCCAATCACGCGCGCGTGGCCGGGCTCTACACCTTTGCCACTGGGGCCGGCTGGCACGGCTGGATGCCGCCGCTGGAGCGGCTGCGCGTGCTGCTGATGTGGCGTGTCGCCGGCCCGCTGATCACGCGCTGGAAGGGCTATCTCGCCTGGAGCCTGCTGGGCATGGGCGAAGACCTGCCGCTGGGGGTTTACCGCCAGTGGCGCGAATGGTGTCGCCACCCGCAGTACTTCTTCGATCACCCCGTGCTGGCCGAAGAACTGCGGGAGCAATTTGCCCAGGTGCGTACGCCCATCGTCGCGGCCAATGCGCTGGACGACCTGTGGGCGCCGCCGGCATCGCGCGACGCCTTCATGGCCGGCTATCGCCGTGCCGGCTGGCGTGCGGTAGACATCGCCCCCGTGGCGCCGATCGGGCCGATCGGCCACATGGGCTACTTCCGCCCCGCCGCCTTGCCGCTGTGGCAGGGCGCGCTGGACTGGTTTGCCAGCCTGCCCAGCGCCGGCTTTTCCACCCCCTCACACGGAGCCCGCCATGCGCACGGCTGATGAATTCAATCGCTTCGGCGCCCGCTGCCTGCCGGGCACCCTGGGCATCGTCGTGCTGCAGGCCGATGCCGCCGAGATCCGCCTTGAACTGGCGGTGCGCCCGGAACTGATGGCGCCCAACGGCTTCCTGCATGCTGGCAGCGTGGTGACGCTGGCCGACACGGCCGCCGGCTATGGGTGCTTCCAGAACCTGCCGGCCGGGGCCACCGGCTTCACCACGATCGAGCTGAAGTCCAACCACCTGGGCACGGTGCGCGAAGGGCTGGTGGATTGCGTGGCGCGGCCCGTGCACCTGGGCCGTACCACCCAGGTCTGGGACGCCACCGTGACCGCGCGTGAGGGCGGCAAGCTGCTGGCCTTGTTCCGATGCACGCAGCTGCTGCTGTATCCGAAGTGAGGCAGCGCGGGATCGGCACTCAGAGCGCGATGCGATAGCGCAGGCCGGGCGCGTGGCCGTAGGTCGGGCCCTTGTCGAAGCGCTCGACCAACAAGCCGCCGTTGCGCGTGATCACGCGCTGCGAGGCCAGGTTGGCGGGATCGGTGGTGAGCTCGATCGACGTCAGGCCTTGGGCCCGCGCCAGCGGCAGCAGTGCCTTCAGGGCGGCGCTGGCGTGGCCGCGGCCGGCATGCCAGGGCACGATGGCGTAGCCCACGTGGCCCAGCACATGGGGAGGCAATGGCGCGTTGCCCGGCATCCAGCGCAGGCTGATGACGCCGATGAAGCGCTGCAGATCCGAGGCCGGTGCGTCAGCGTCGTCCGCCCACAGCCAGCGACGCAGGCCGGGGATGCGCGGCACCTGGCGGCCATCGGCCAGCGTCACTGGCGGGCCCTGCGCTTCGGGGTCGTCCATCCAGCGCAGGTAGTCGTCGGCATCGGCCCCGATCAGCGCCAGTTCTTCCTGCGCGGCCTCGGGCCGGGTGGTGTTCGGCGACCAGCCACGCCGCAGGGCCGCCGCCACGCTGGGCAGGTGTTCGTGCGCAGGGCGGACGAGCTGCATGCGGTGTACAGCAGGCCGGGTCCGATCAGGCCAGCACCTGCATCAGCCACTGGTTCAAGGCCCTGACTTCCTCGATGCACACCGAATGCTCCATCGGGTAGTCGTGCCAGGCCACGGGATGGCCCAGGGCCTGGAGGCTGTCGCGCGCGGCGATGCCCCGCGCCAGGGGCACGATGCCGTCGCTGCGACCGTGGCCCAGGAAGATCGGCAGGCTGGGCTGGCCGGCGTGTTCAGCTGGTGTGCTTTCCGCCAGCGGCAGATAGCCCGACAAGCCTGCCAGCCCGGCCAGGCGCTGCCGGTAGCGCACACCTGCGCCCAGCGTGATGGCGCAGCCCTGGGAGAAGCCCGCCAGAACGATGCGCTGCGCCGGCACCCCGCGCGCGACTTCGGCGTCCAGCAGCGCATGCACCTGCTGGATGGATTCGCGCACGCCGGCTTCGTCTTCACGGCGCACCAGGTCGGCGGTCAGGATGTCGTACCAGGCGCGCATCGCGTGGCCGCCATTGATCGTCACGGGCCGCACCGGTGCCCGCGGGAAGACGAAGCGCACCGGGCCCACCGCACCCAGCTTCAGTTCGTCGGCCATGGGCAGGAAGTCGGTGCCGTCGGCGCCCAGGCCGTGCAGCACGATGACGGTGGCGCGCGGCGCGGTGCCCGGGTTCAGCTCGAGGGTCTGCAGTGGGTTCATGGGCTGTCTTCAGTAGCTCAGGCCCATGGCCTGCCGCACGTCCTTCATCGTCTGCCGCGCCACGGTGCGCGCGCGCTCGGTGCCCATCTCGACGATCCAGTGCACCTGCTTGGGGTTGGCGGTGAAAGCGGCGGCGCGTTCGCGCCAGGGCTGCTGTTCCTTCACGATGGCGTCGATCAGGGGCTGCTTGCATTCCAGGCAGCCGATGCCGGCCGTAGTGCAGCCTTCGCGCACCCAGGCATGGGTGGCGTCGTCGGTATAGACCTGGTGCAGGTCCCATACCGGGCACTTCTCGGGGGTGCCGGGGTCGGTGCGGCGGGCCCGCGCCGGGTCGGTGGCCATGCCGCGGATCTTCTTGTCCACGACCTCGGCGCTGTCGCGCATCATCACCGCGTTGCCGTAGCTCTTGCTCATCTTCGCGCCGTCCAGGCCGGGCATCTTGGGCGTTTCCGTCAGCAGGGCCTGCGGCTCGATCAGGATGGTCTGGCCGCTGCCCTTGAGCAGGCCCTGCAGCAGTTCGCTGTCGTCGCCCGTCCAGCCCGCCACGCTGGCGGCAGCCTTGGCAATCAGGCCTTCGCCCTTGGCCAGCGATTCGGGCGCGCCGGTCTCGCCGAAGGCCTTGCGCTGCTTCTCGAAGTAGCGGGCGTCGTCCTTCTGCAGCTTGCCCAGGGCCGCGGCGGCGCGGGCTGCAAAGTCGCCCGTGCGGCCGTACAGGTGGTTGAAGCGGCGCGCCACCTCGCGCGTGAGTTCCACGTGCGACGCCTGGTCGGCCCCGACTGGCACGTAGCTGGCCTTGTAGATCAGGATGTCCGCCGCCTGCAGCAGCGGGTAGCCCAGGAAGCCGTAGGTCGCCAGATCGCGGTCCTTCAGCTTTTCCATCTGGTCCTTGTAGGTGGGCACGCGCTCCAGCCAGCCCAGCGGCGTGCCCATGGCCAGCAGCGTGAAGAGCTCGGCGTGCTCGGGGATGCGGCTCTGGATGAAGATGGTGCTCTTGTCCGGGTCCAGCCCGCAGGCCAGCCAGTCGATCACCATTTCGTAGACGTACTTCTCTATCACCCCGCGCTCTTCGTAGTGCGTGGTGAACGCATGCCAGTCGGCGACGAAGAAGTAGCAGTCGTATTCCTGCTGCAGGCGCACCCAGTTCTTCAGGGCGCCGTGGTAGTGGCCGAGGTGCAGGGCGCCAGTGGGGCGCATGCCGGAAAGAACGCGTGCTCGCATGGGGCGGGGCAGGTTGGCAGGGTGGAGGCCGTGATTGTCGTCCAGCACGCCCTACACTGGCCGGCGTTCCAGGGCACGCACATGAAGCGCATCGTCACATTGGTCTCGGGCCGGGGTTCCAACATGCAGGCCATCCACGCCGCCTGCGTCCAGCAGGGCTGGCCGGCAGCGGTGGTGGCGGTGGTCTCCAACCGCCCCGGCGCCGGGGCGCTGGACTACGCGGCCGCCCAGGGCATCACCACCGCCGTGGTGGACCACCGCGCCTACCCCAGCCGCGACACCTTCGACGACGCGCTGGCGGCGGCGGTTGACGGCTTCCGCCCTGACTTGCTGGTGCTGGCCGGCTTCATGCGCATCCTGGGCGCGGCCTTCGTGCGCCGGTACGAAGGCCGCATGCTCAACATCCACCCTTCGCTGCTGCCGGCCTTCCCGGGCCTGCACACGCACCGCCGCGCGCTGGAAGCCGGCTGCCAGGCGGCTGGCGCCACCGTGCACTTCGTGACGCCGGAGCTCGACCATGGCCCGATCGTGATGCAGAGCGTGGTGCCGGTGCGCCCGGGCGACGACGAACACCGGCTCGCCGACCGCGTGCTGGCCACCGAGCACAGCATCTATCCGTTGGCCGTGCGCTGGTTCGTCGAGGGCAAGCTGGCCGTGGCCGACGGGCGCGTGCGCCAGCTGGCCGGCGAGAGCCAGTCCTTCAGCTGAGCCGCGTCAGCCCACGAGGCTGGCCAGCACACGCTGGGCCAGCGTGTGTTCGTCATCGCCCGGGTGCACCGGCACGGCGGCCTGCAGCACGATGGGGCCGTGGTCGAGCTCCGGCGTCACGAAATGCACGGTGGCGCCTGCGGCCTTGCAGCCGGCCTCGAGTGCGCGGCGATGCGTGTGCA
>JAIXZR010000214.1 GCA_027489455.1 Rubrivivax sp.
ATGGGTTCGATCATCACGCAGGCGATCTCGTCGCCCTGGGCCTTGAAGCAGGCCTCAAGTTCTTCGATGTTGTTGTATTCCAAGACCAGGGTGTGCTGCACCACCTCAGGCGGCACGCCGGCGCTGGTGGGGTGGCCGAAGGTGGCCAGGCCCGAGCCGGCCTTCACCAGCAGCGCGTCGGCATGGCCGTGGTAGCAGCCTTCGAACTTCACGATCTTGCTGCGCCCGGTGGCGCCGCGCGCCAGGCGGATGGCGCTCATGCCGGCTTCGGTGCCGCTGCTGACCAGGCGCACCTGTTCCACGCTGGGCACGAGGGCGATGATGGCTTCGGCCAGCTGCACTTCGCGTTCGGTGGGGGCGCCGAAGCTGAAGCCGTCCGCCGCCGCCTGGTGCACCGCATCCAGCACCGCCGGATGCCCATGGCCCAGGATCATCGGGCCCCAGCTGCCGATGTAGTCGATGTACTTCGTGCCCTCGGCGTCCCACATGTAGGCGCCCTGCGCGCGCTGGATGAAGCGCGGCGTGCCACCCACGGCGCGGAAGGCGCGCACCGGCGAATTCACGCCACCGGGGATCACGCCCTGGGCGCGCTGGAAAAGCTGTTCGTTACTGCTCATGCCGGGTCTCTGCTGTCGGACGGGAATCAATGCACGCGCCGGGGTGCGCCTTTGGTGGCCTTGCCATCGTCGAAGCCTTCGGGGCCGGTCGGGCCACCACCACCGAAGTCTCCGCCTTCGCCTTCGGCTTCGCCATCCTCGGGGCCCGGCAGGGCCCAGAAGAAGCGGTCGGGCACGATGTTGCCCATGCCCGGGCGAAAGCCCGCGTCCAGGCTCTGGTCCAGGAAGCTCAGCGCTTCGCCCACGGCGGCCTGCAGTTCGCTGCCCGCGGCCAACAGCGCGGCCAGGGCGGCCGACAGCGTGTCGCCCGCGCCCGTGAAGCCGGCGTCGAAGCGTTCGAACTTCTCGCCCGTCAGCGCGCCCTGGGGCGATGCCAGCACGTTGTCGATGTAGCTTTCCCCGGCGCCCGTGGCCGTCGCGTCGTTGGCGCCCGCCTTGCCGGCAGGCCTGGCGCCCATCTTGGGCGCCGCCTTGGCCGGCAGCATGATGCCGGTTACCAGCACGTAGCGTGTGCCGTGTTCGCCGGCCGCCACGGCCAGCTCGCGCGCCGAGGGCGGGCGCTCGTTGTCCCAGTCGGGCAGCAGGAAGTCCTGCAGCGTCTTGTGGTTGCCCACCAGCACCTCGGTGGCGGGCAGGATCAGCTCGCGGAAGGCGTCCAGGTAGGGCTGCAGCTGGTCTTCTTCCAGCCATGAGAGGCTGGGCATGTAGCTCACCAGGGGCAGATCGGTGTAGTCGCTCAGCACCTCGGCCACGGCGCTGACGCCGTCGGCCGAGCCCAGGAAGCCCACCTTCCAGCCCGCCACGGTGACGTCTTCGAGGATGGTGCGGGCCTGCTCGGCCACGACATCGGGGTCGATCGGGTGGTGGTCGAAGGTATCCGCGGTGTCGCGCATCACGATCGACGTGACCACCGGCAGCGCATGGGCGCCCATGGCGGCGATCGTGGCGACATCGCCGGCGGTGCCCGTGGCGCCGCTGGGATCGGTGGCGTTGAAGCTCATCACGCAGGCCGGCGCCGGCGGCTCCATGCCGGGGTCTGCGGGTTCCGTGGCCGTGGCGGGTTGGGGGTTCATGGGGCGGGCCTCGGAAGAACGGCGGAAGGTTCTGAACTGACTTTAGCTGCCCACAAATGCTCCTTTTCCGAGGAATGTGGGTGGCTAGAATCGTTCACCATTGTAGTGAGCTGACTGAGGCATCGTGACCGAACCCCGTACCTGGATGTGCCTGATCTGTGGCTGGATCTACGATGAATCCGTTGGCGACCCTGAACATGGCATTGCGCCCGGCACAGCCTGGGCCGATGTCTCAATGAACTGGACCTGCCCGGAATGCGGTGCTCGCAAGGAAGACTTCGAGATGGTCCAGATCTAGACCCGGCCCCGGGCTGCGCCAGCGTGCGCACCCAGCGGCTGCCGCTCGAGGAGAACACCGCTTGGAAAGCCTGATGTCCGACGCGGGCGCGCAGTTCGACGGCCAGACCGCCGCACTGCCCCACGACCCCGCCACCGATGGCGTCGTGGCCGGCGCCAAGGTGCTGGTCATCGACGACAGCAACACCATCCGGCGCAGTGCCGAGATCTTCCTGCGCCAGGGCGGGCATGAAGTCGTCCTGGCCGAGGACGGCTTCGACGCGCTGGCCAAGGTCAACGACCACGATCCCGAGCTGATCTTCTGCGACATCCTGATGCCGCGCCTGGACGGCTACCAGACCTGCGCCATCATCAAGCGCAACCCGCGCTTTGCCCAGGTGCCGGTGATCATGCTGTCCAGCAAGGACGGGCTGTTCGACAAGGCCCGGGGCCGCATGGTCGGCAGCCAGGATTACCTCACCAAGCCCTTCACCAAGGAGCAGTTGCTGCGCGCGGTGGAAACCTTCCGCCGTGGCCCGCCTGCGGCCCCGTGACCGCCCATTTCCGCCGTCTGAGCGCACGCGCCGCACCCAGGACATACCGATGACGATCCAGAAGATCCTCGTGGTCGACGATTCGAAGACCGAACTGCACCACCTGTCCGAACTGCTGGGCCGGCGGGGCTATGCCGTGCGCACGGCCGAAAACGGCGAGGAAGCGCTGCGCCGCCTGGGCGAGGAAAAGCCCGACCTCGTGCTGATGGACGTGGTGATGCCGGGGCAGAACGGCTTCCAGCTCACGCGCACCATCACCCGCGACCCGCGTTTCGCCGACGTGCCGGTGATCATGTGCACCAGCAAGAACCAGGAAACCGACAAGGTCTGGGGCATGCGCCAGGGCGCACGCGACTACATCGTCAAGCCGGTCAACGGCGACGAGCTGATCGCCAAGATCAAGGCCTTCGACTGACACCCCGCCGCGCCCGACCATGTCCAACCGAGACGCCCTGCGCGACCTGCAAAGCCGGCTGGCCGAACGCCTGCAGCTGGCGCGCACCGAAGCCCGCCCCATGTCCTGGCTGGCGGTCGAATGCGGCAGCGTCGGCCTGCTGGTGCCACTGGCCGGCGCGGGCGAGATCTTTTCCGTCGGCTCGCTGCTGCCGGTGCCGCACACCCAGCCCTGGTTCGTGGGCGTGGCCAACCTGCGGGGCGGCCTGCATGGCGTGGTCGATCTCGGCGCCTTTCTGGGCCTGCGGGCCCCGCACCCGCCCGACGCCCCGCGCGACCAGGCCCGGCTGCTGGCCCTGAACGCCAGCCTGGGCGCGCACAGCGCGCTGCTGGTGGACCGCCTGGCCGGCCTGCGCAGCGGCGATCAGCTGGTGGCCGAAGCCGACGACGGTGCCGAACGCCCCCCCTTCGCGCGCGGCCGCTGGCGCGACGCCGAAGGCCGTGTCTGGCAGGAAATCGACCTGCCAGCACTGGCCCGCCACGAACAGTTTCTTGCCATAGCAGCATGACCCCGGCGGCCCCGGCCGGGGTGGCCGGCGCCGGTTGAATCGATGAGGACGACATGAGCTTCCTGGACAGGATCAAGGGCCCGAACGCCGCCGACGCCGCCCGCCAAGGGCGCGGCGACCGCGACTCGGCCTCGTCGATCAGCCACGCCGACGACATCGCGCTGATGGACAACCCGATGGAAGCCACCGTCCGGCTGGCGGGCTCCGGTGCCGCGCGCAGCGAAGGGCGGCCTTCGATCATCTCGGAATCCGCGCCCTCGGAACTGGCCGTCGACTACGCCGACACCCGCGCCCAGACCGCGGCCAGCGCGTTCGCGCAGTCCAGCTTCAGCAGCGGCCTGCCGGTGATCGACAAGCTGCCGCTGGCGCGCCAGCAGCGCATCGCCAGCGTCGTCTTCGGGCTCGGCCTGCTGGGGCTGCTGGCGGCGGTGGTACTGACGCTCAGCAGCAGCAACCGCGCTGCCCAGCAGGTCTCGGCCGCGGCGCAGGCGCAGACGCAGTCGCAGCGGCTGGCCAAGTCGGTGTCGCAGGCGCTGGTCGGGCAGGCCGCGGCCTTCTCCGAGGTGCGCGAAAGCATCGGCGTGCTGGCCGGCAACGTGCGCAGCCTGGCCGGGGTGGCCGGCGGCACCGGTGCCGTGGCACCAGCGCCGGCCGATCTGCAGGCCCAGCTGCAGCCCTTGCTGCCGCTGGTGGACAAGGCCGAGAAGAACGCCGGCGTGGTGGCGGGCCAGGAAAAGACGCTGACCCAGGTGAACATGTCGCTGCGCGCGATCAACCGCCAAAGCGGTGATTTGCTGGAAGGTGCCGAGGCCATCGTCGCGCTGAAGGTCGGCGCCGGCGCCACGGCCGCCGAGCACGTGGCCCTGGGCCAGCTGGTGATGCTGACGCAGCGCATCGGCAAGAGCGCGAACGAATTCATCACCGCCGAAGGCGTCAGCGCCGAGGCGGTGTTCCTGCTGGGCAAGGACCTGAAGTCGTTCCGCGACCTGATCAAGGGCCTGACCGATGGCGACCCGGAGCTGCGCCTGCCCGGCGCACGCGACGCCGCCACGCGCGAAGCGCTGCAACGCCTGAGCGCGCAGTACGAGCAGACGAACACGGCAGCGTCGGCAATCCTGGGCAACCTGCAAGGCCTGGTGGCCGCGCGCGAGGCGCAGCAGGCGATCGTGGCCGACAGCGAGCCGCTGCGCACGGGGTTGGACGGCCTGCAGCAGGCCCTGGCCGACAAGAGCGGCCTGAGCGGCTGGCAGTTCGCGCTGGGCGTGGTGTCGGCGCTGGCGATGCTGGGCGGCGGCTTCGCGATGCTGCGCCTGTTCGTCAGCGACCAGACGGCGCGCTCGCGCCTGGCCGAGGCGCAGCGCCAGGAAGCCGAACGCCAGGAACAGGAAGCCAAGCGCGTGAACGACGCCAACCAGGCGGCCATCCTGCGCCTGATGAACGAGCTGCAGACCGTGGCCGAGGGCGACCTCACGCAGCAGGCCACGGTGACCGAAGACATCACCGGCGCGATCGCCGATTCCGTCAACTACACCGTCGAAGAACTGCGCACCCTGGTCGAGCAGGTGCAGACCACGGTCGACCGCGTCACCGACACCACGCAGCAGGTGGAGCAGACGTCCACCGAACTGCTGGCCGCTTCCACCGAGCAGCTGCGCGAGATCCGCGACACCGGCGAATCGGTGCTGCAGATGGCCGGCCGCATCAACGATGTGTCGGCGCAGGCGCAGGAAACCGCGTCCGTGGCGCGCGAATCGCTGGTCGCCACGCAGGGCGGCCTGGCGGCGGTGCAGGACACGATCGGCGGCATGAACGCGATCCGCGACCAGATCCAGGAAACCAGCAAGCGCATCAAGCGCCTGGGCGAAAGCAGCCAGGAGATCGGCGAAATCACCGAGCTGATTTCCGACATCACTGAGCAGACCAACGTGCTGGCGCTGAACGCCGCCATCCAGGCCGCCAGCGCGGGCGAAGCCGGCCGTGGCTTCAGCGTGGTGGCCGAGGAAGTGCAGCGCCTGGCCGAACGCTCGGGCGACGCCACCAAGCAGATCGCCGCCATCGTGCGCACCATCCAGACCGACACCCAGGACGCCGTGGCCGCCATGGAGCGCAGCACGCAGGGCGTGGTGGAAGGCGCGCGGCTGTCGGACGCTGCCGGCACCGCGCTGGCCGACATCGACCGCGTGGTGCGCGAGCTGTCCGACCTGATCGCCCGCATTTCGGCCGAAGCGCTGAAGGAAGCCGAAAGCGCCAACGTCGTGGCCGCCAACATCCAGCACATCTTCGCCGTCACCGAACAGACCAGCGACGGCACGCGCTCCACCGCGCAGATGGTGCGTGAACTCTCGCGCACGGCCGAGGAGCTCAAGGCTTCGGTCTCACGCTTCAAGGTGGCATGAGGATGCCCGGCACCATGCCCCCGCAAGACGCCCACGGCGACGATCTCAGCGCCCTGGCCTGGCTGCAGCCCGAGCTGCGCCGCGCGCTCGAGGCCGCACACAAGTCGCTGCGCCGCTACCTGCGCGAAGCCGAGACCATCGGCAGCAGTGATCTGGACAGCGCCGACCCGGCACCGCTGGCCGCCGCCCGCCATCAGCTGCACCAGGCCGTCGGCGCGCTGGACATGCTGCCCCAGCCCGCGCTGGCGCAGGTGCTGCGCGCCAGCGAGACCGCCGTGCAGCGCCTGGTGGTGCGCCCGGCCCTGCTGGACACCCAGGCCCTGGAAACCATCGAGCGCAACAGCTTCGCGTTGCTGGACTATCTGGCCCGGCTGTTGGGCGGCAAGCCGGTGTCGCCGGTGATGCTGTTCCCGCAGTACCGTGCCACGCAGCAGCTGGCCGGGGCCGACCGCATCCACCCCGCCGACCTGTGGCCGGCGCAGTGGCAATGGCGCGAGCTGCCGGCCGACCGCAGCGCGCAGCCGCGCGCGGCCGACGACGGCGCCCGCACAGAAATGGAAAGCGCCGTGCTGGCGCTGATGCGCCAGCCCGACAGCACGGTGCTCGCGCGCATGAGCGACTTCTGCGCCGATCTCGCCGCCGGGGCGGCGCGCAGCGGCGCGGCCGAAGGCCGGCTGGCCACCTTCTGGCAGCTGGCGGCGGCCCTGTTCGAGGCCCAGGCCGGCGGCTTGCTCAAGAGCGATCTGCACGTCAAGCGCATCGCTTCGCGCCTGCTGGCCCAGCTGCGGCTGAACGTGCGCGGCCAGCATGCGCTGTCCGACCGGCTGGCGCAGGACCTGCTGTTCTTCTGCCACCAGGCCGCGGCCCCGAATGCCGAACATCCGGCGCCGCGCCTGGCCGCCGTGCGCAGCACCTGGCCGCAGCCGCCCGGGCTGGCCGGCGCCGACTACGAAACCGCCAGCCTGGGCCGCTTCGACCCGGCCGTGCTGGCCCTGGCGCGCAAGCGCGTGGCGGCCGCCAAGGACGCCTGGTCGGCCGTGGCGGGCGGCGAACTGCACCGCCTGGGCGGCCTGGGCGAAGCCTTCGCGCTGGTGGACGATTCCGTGCGTCGCATCTTCCCCGCGGGTGACAGCCTGGGCCAGGCGCTGGTGGACGCCGCCGAGCGTACCGTCGCCGGCGACGCCGAGCCCGCCCCCACGCTGGCGATGGAAGCCGCCACGGCGCTGCTGTACCTGGACGCCTGCCTGGAAGACGGCGACTTTGACCACCCCGAGCTGCCGGCGCGCGTGCAGCGCCTGGCCCAGCGCGTGCACGACGTGGCCGCCGGCCAGGACCCGCAGCCGCTGGAAGCCTGGATGGAAGAGCTGTACCGCCGCGTCAGCGACCGCCAGACCATGGGCAGCGTGGTGCAGGAACTGCGTGCCTCGCTGTCGGAAGTCGAAAAGCATATCGACCAGTACTTCCGTCAGCCCGACGACCGGCAGGTGCTGGTCCCCGTGCCGCAGCAGCTGGCCGCGATGCGCGGCGTGCTGTCGGTGCTGGGCATGACGCAGGCCTCGCAGGCCGTGCTGCACATGCGCGACGACGTCGACGCGCTGGTGCGCGGCGATGCCGCACCCGCGGCCGGCCCGCAGCCGCTGGTCGAGCGCCTGGCCGACAACCTGGGCGCGCTGAGTTTCCTGATCGACATGCTCAGCGTGCAGCCGCAGCTGGCCAAGCAGCTGTTCCAGTTCGACGCTGCCAGCGGCCGCCTGAGCGCCGTGATGGGCCAGCCGCAGCGCGGGCTGCCCGCAGCCGCGCCGTCGGTGCTGCCCCCTGGCCCGGCCGACATGCCCCTGGTCGACCAGGTGCAGGCGCTGGCCGATGCGCTGCAGGCCCCGGTGGGCCCCGCCCTGAGCGACGAGGACCTGGCCGTGCGCCTGGACCGCCTGGCCCAGCAGGCCGTGGCCGCCGACGAGGCCGAGCTGGCCCGCACCCTGAGCGGCGCGCACGTGGCGCTGCGCAGCGCCGGCGATGCCGCCACGCGCCGCGCCCTGCGGCACGACCTGGCCCAGGGGCTGCAAGGCCTGCGCCCGGCGCCCGAGCCGGCCCCGTTGCCGGCCCTGCCCGTGCCGCCCCCGCATGCGCCCGCCGCCCCCGGCAACACCGGGCTGGAAGACGACGCCGAGATGCGCGAGATCTTCATCGAGGAAGCGCGCGAAGTCGTGGCCGATGCCGGCGACGCCCTGCACCGCCTGGCCGACCAGCCGGAGTCGGCCGCCGACATGACGCAGCTGCGGCGCGCCTTCCACACCCTCAAGGGCAGCGGCCGCATGGTCGGCCTGAACGACTTCGGCGCCGCGGCCTGGGCCTGCGAACAGCTGTTCAACGCCCGCCTGGCAGCCCAGCCCGTGCGCATGGACGGGCCGCTGCGCGACTTCACCACCCAGGCCCTGGCCGAGCTGTCGCGCTGGACCGACGCCATCGCCGAGGGCAGGGCGCAGGGCTTCAGCCCCCAGGCCCTGGTGGCGGCGGCCGATGCGCTGCGCCTGGGCGAACGCCCGGTGCCCGTGGTGCCGACGCTGGACGAAGAACTGCCGCCCCCGGCGTTGGCCACCGCGTCGGCTTCTGCTGACGACGCCCCGGCCGGGCCCATCGAGGCCGCGGACCTGCCTGCCGTGCCCGAGGCGGCCCAGGCCACCGAGCTGGCTGCCGCGGATTTCGCGCTGCACTTCGCGCCCGAGGCAGCTGCCGCGCCTGCCACAGCCGATGCCCCCGAGGCAGCGGCCGCCCTTCTTGCCGAATCCTCTGCCGAGTCTTCTGCCGAGCCCCCGGCCGATGCCGACGCCGTGCTGGTGGACGACGACGAGACCCCGGCGGCCGACACGCGCCCGCCGGGCTTCCCGGACCTGCCGGCCGATGCGCCGGTGCTGCCTTTCGATCTGCACTTCGATCCGGCGCCGGATGACGCGGGTGAGCGCACGGCCGACGCCGCTGCGCCGGCTGGCGATGCCCCGGCCCCCGACCCCTTGCCGACCCTGGCCCTGCGCGTGCCCGGCCTGCCCAGCGCGGCCGATCTGGACCTCGCGCCGCCGGCCAGCGGTGCCGGCCGCGTGCCGTTTGCATTCGATCTGGGCGGGCTGGGCGACCCGCCGGCCCAGCCCGCGCCGGCCCCGGTGATGCTGATGACCGGTGAACTGCCGGCCAGCGAGCCGCCGGCGAGCGATCGCATGCCCCTGGCCGGCACGGCCGAACTGCCGCCCGCAGGTCAGCCGCGCAACGCCGACGGCGATCTCGACGGCCTGGAGCTCGACCTGGCCGAACTCGAGGTGCCGCCGGACGCCGATGACGCGCCGCTGGACACGAGCGCGCCGCTGATCGCTTCCGATCTGCCGCTGGTGCTGGAAGGCGAAGCCCCGGCCGACGATGCGGCCCCCGACACGGTCTCTGAGGCCGCTGAGGCCGCTGAGGCCGCCGCTGCCAGCGCGTCGCTGGATGCTCTGGACGGGCTGGAAGCCCTGGGCGTGATGCCGGCCCCGTCGCCCACGCTGACGCTGGATCTGCCCGCCGAGCCCGAGCCGGCAGCCTTGCCCGACGAAGACCCGGTGAAGGTCATTGGCCCGCTGCGCATCGGCATCCCGCTGTTCAACATCTTCCTGAACGAAGCTGACGAGCTGTCGCGCCGTCTGGGGGTGGAACTGGCCGAGTGGGCGCTGGAAGCCGACAGCCAGCCCGTGCCCGACAGCAGCGTGGCGTTGGCGCATTCGCTGGCCGGCAACTCGGCCACCGTCGGCTACACCGATCTTTCCGGCCTGGGCCGGGCGCTGGAACATGCCCTGATGCGTTCGCATGCCGTGGGCTACGGCCGTGAAGGCGAAGGCGAGCTGTTCCAGGATGCAGCCGAGGAGATCCGGCGGCTGCTGCATCAGTTCGCCGCGGGGTTCCTGCGCCCGGTGGACCCGGCGCTGATGGAACGGCTGGCCGACCACGAGCGCTGGCCGGTGCCCGAGCGCGTGCCCCCGGCCGAGGCCGGCGACAGCGTCGCCGCGGCCCTGGTCGAGGACGAACCCGCGGCCGTGCCGGCGCCCGCGCCGGCCCCCGCCGCGGAGGAACCCGCTGCCGCGCTGGCCGGGGCCGATGACGAGGTCGACACCGAGGACCAGATCGACCCCGAGCTTTTCCCGATCTTCGTGGAAGAGGCCGACGAGCTGCTGCCGCAACTGCAGGCGCGCCTGCGCGAATGGCTGGAGCGGCCGTCCGACCTGGACGCCCCGTCATCCTGCATGCGCACCCTGCACACCTTCAAGGGCGGTGCGCGCCTGGCCGGCGCGATGCGCCTGGGCGAGATGGCGCACCGGCTGGAATCCGGCATCGAACGCCTGGTGGCCAGCGAAGCGGCGCAGGCGCAGGACGTCGAGCCGCTGCTGGCGCTGGCCGACAACATGTCGGTCACCTTCGCGCAGCTGCGGGATCCGGCCGGGCCCGATGCTGCCGGCCCCGCTGCAGCGGCGCTGCCGCAAGCCGCGGTGGCCCTGGCCGGGCCCGCCGCACCCACCGCTGCCGCCGAGAGCCTGGTGGACGAGCCGGCAGGGACCGTGGCCTCGGCCACGCCAAACGCTGAAGCCGAAGCTGGGGCCGATGCCGAAGCCGAAGCCGAAGCTGAAGTGGTATCGGCTGCCGATCCCGCCGAACCGTCGATGCCGCAGCCCACCGCTGCCGCGGACGACACCGCCAGCGACGCCCCGTCTGACGCCGCGGCCGCCGACACCCCTGTCAGCGCCAGCGGCCTGAGCCCAGCCCCCGTCGCCCCGGCCGCCGTGCCGGCCATCGACTGGGCGCGCTTCAAGCAGCCGCTGGCGGCAGCGGCGCCGCCACCCGCGCCGGCCGAGCGCAACCCCCCGGGCACAGGCGCGGTGCGCGTGCGCGCCGGGCTGCTGGACCGGCTGGTGAACCAGGCCGGCGAGGTGAGCATCACCCGCGCCCGCATCGACGCCGATGTGCGCAGCCTGCAGGGCAGCCTGCACGAGCTGACCGAAAGCCTGGACCGCATGCGCCGCCAGCTGCGCGACATCGAGCTGCAGGCCGAAACCCAGATCTCGTCGCGGCTGGAACAGGCCAAGGCCGCGTCGCAGGCCTTCGACCCGCTGGAAATGGACCGCTTCACGCGCTTCCAGGAGCTCACGCGCTTCATGGCCGAAAGCGTGAACGACGTCGCCACGCTGCAGCGCAGCCTGCAGCGCACGCTGCAGAGCACCGAAGACGAGCTCGCCGCGCAGGCCCGCCTGACGCGCGAGCTGCAGGACGACCTGCTGCGAACGCGCATGGTCGAATTCGAAAGCATGGCCGACCGCCTGTACCGCACGGTGCGCCAGGCGGCCAAGGAAACCGGCAAGCAGGTGCGGCTGGAAATCGCCGGTGGCGCGATCGAAGTCGACCGCGGCGTGCTGGAGCGCATGACCGGGCCCTTCGAACACCTGCTGCGCAACAGCGTCGCGCACGGCGTGGAGCTGGCCGATCAGCGGCGCACGGCCGGCAAGGCGGCCGAGGGGCAGATCAGCATCCAGGTCACGCAGTCGGGCAACGAAGTCGCCATCGACTTCAGCGACGACGGCGCCGGGCTGGACCTGCCGCGCATCCGCCAGCGCGCGATCGAGCGCGGGCTGCTGCCGGCCGATGCCCAGGCCAGCGACGAAGAGCTGCAGCAATTGATCTTCGCCCCCGGCTTCAGCACCGCCACCACCGTCACCGAACTCGCCGGCCGCGGCGTGGGCATGGACGTCGTCCGGTCCGAAGTCATGGCCATGGGCGGCCGCGTGGAAATCCAGAGCAGCAGCGGCCAGGGCACGCGCTTTCGCCTGCTGCTGCCGCTGACCACGGCCGTGACGCAGGTGGTGATGCTGCGCTGCGGCGTGATGAGCGTGGCCGTGCCGTCCACCCTGGTGGAAGTGGTGCGCCGCGTCGCCCCGGGCGAGATCGAGACCGCGTACGAGAGCGGGCAGTTCGAGTTCGGTGACGAATCGCTGCCGTTCTTCTGGCTGCCGGCGCTGCTGCAGGCGGCGCAGCGCGGCGAGACGCGGTCGCGCTCGCAATCGGTGGTGATCATCCGCAGTGCTTCGCAGCGCGTGGCGCTGCATGTCGACGAAGTCGTCGGCAACCAGGAAGTGGTGGTCAAGAACGTGGGCCCGCAGCTGGCGCGCCTGCCGGGCCTGGCCGGGGTCACGCTGCTGCCTTCGGGCGTGGTCTCGCTGATCTACAACCCCGTGGCGCTGGCGGGCGTGTATGCCGAAGCCGCGCGCAGCCTGATGCGCCACCAGCCCGGGGGGGCTGCCGCCGAAGCCGGTGACGGCCGCGACAGCGCGCTGGCCGCGCAGCGCGCGCCGATGGTGATGGTGGTGGACGATTCGCTGACCGTGCGCCGCGTCACCCAGCGGCTGCTGGTGCGCGAGGGCTACCGTGTCGTGCTGGCCAAGGACGGCCTGGAAGCGCTGGAAAAACTGGCCGAGGAACGCCCGGCCGTGCTGCTGTCGGACATCGAGATGCCGCGCATGGACGGCTTCGACCTGCTGCGCAACGTGCGCGCCGACGCCCGGCTGGCGGGCCTGCCGGTGGTGATGATCACCTCGCGCATCGCGCAGAAGCACCGCGACTACGCCATGGAACTGGGCGTGGACCACTACCTGGGCAAGCCCTATTCCGAAGAACTGCTGCTCTCGCTCGTGGCGCGCTACACCGGCGCCGAACAGGGTGTGCGCGCAGCGACAGCAGCATGAGGCCCGAAGCTTTCCCGCCCCTGTCGGCTGCCGAGGCGGCCGATCCCGCGCTGCCGCAGGCACCGGCGGTGGTGCACGCGGCGCCGCAGTGGGCTGATCAGCTGGCCACCCTCAGCGGCTACCGCGACCGCGACCTGATGGACACCAGCCTGGTGGGCGCGCTGCGCGACCTGCTGCAGCCCCAGACCGTGGCCGTGCTGCGCTGCGTGGGCCAGCCCGGCGAGGAGCGCTGGCGCCTGGCCGCGCAGCTGGGCCTGAACGATGCGGCCGCCACGTCGGACAGCGCCGAGCTCACGCCCGCCGACCTGCCAGCCCTGGACACCGCGCCCGATCGCGTGCAGTGCCTGCGCCAGGGCCAGGTGCTGCAGGTGCCGGCGGCGGCGGGCGGCGCCAGCTGCTACTTCCCGCTGGCCAGCGACCGGCAGGTCGTGGGCGTGCTCGAACTGCACCGCCAGGTGCCGCTGACAGCCACCGAGCTGCGCCTGGTGGGCAGCGTGCTGCGGCTGTACGGCAACCTGCTGGGCCTGCTGGACTACAGCGAGCGCGACACCCTCACCGGCCTGCTGAACCGCAAGACCTTCGACGAAAGCTTCATGCGGATGGCGGCGCTGGCCAGCGGTGACCCAGCACCGCAGGGCGATGCACCGGCCGATGCCGCCGCGGCCATCGCGCCCGAGGAAGCCCGGCGCGCCCCGCGCCAGCGCTCGGTCTGGCTGGGCGTGCTCGACATCGACCACTTCAAGCGAGTGAACGACCAGCACGGCCACCTGATCGGCGACGAAGTGCTGCTGCTGATGGCCCGCCTGATGCGCAACAGCTTCCGCTTCGACGACCAGCTCTACCGCTTCGGGGGTGAGGAGTTCGTCGTGCTGATGCGCTGCGCCGGCCCGGGCGACGCCGGCCAGGCCTTCGAGCGGCTGCGGCGACAGGTCGAAAGCTTCGACTTCCCGCGCGTCGGCCGCACCACGGTGAGCATCGGCTTCACGCAGGTGCGGGCCGGCGACACGCCCAGCGCCGCCTTCGAGCGCGCCGACCAGGCGGTGTACGTGGCCAAGCAGCAGGGCCGCAACCAGGTGCATGAGCACGCGGCCCTGGTGCGCGCCGGCCTGCTGCGCGACGACGTGCGCGACAGCGCGGTCGAGCTGTTCTAGGCCCCGCCCGGCCCGGCCGGTGGCCTCTGGGCGGGCCATTCCCTCGCGGAACCTCGGAAAACCCAGGGAAAACCCGGGCGCGTTCGGGGTTTAAACAAACGTTTGACTTTGGCGACTACACTCCGTCGCCATGCCCCGCCCTGCAGCCCCCAAGACCCCCGCGATCCCGGCCGGCACGGCCTGCCCGGCCGCTGCGACCGAAGAGCCGCGGCAGCGCCTGCTGCTGGCCGGGCTGCGCCTGTTCGCCCAGCAGGGCTACAGCAAGACCAGCACGCGTGAGCTGGCCGAGGCGGCGCAGGTCAACGTCGCATCCATCAGCTACTACTTCGGCGACAAGGCCGGGCTGTACCGCGCCGTCTTCCTGGAACTGATGGGCGGGTCGCCCGAAGCCGACCTGGCGCGCTTCGCCGATCCCGCGCTGAGCCTGCCGCAGGCCCTGCACGGCTTCTACGGCTGCTTCCTCGAACCGCTGATGCAAGGCGACCTGGTGCGCCTGTGCATGAAGCTGCACTTCCGCGAGATGCTGGAGCCCACCGGCCTGTGGCCCTATGACGTGGCCCATGGCGTGAAGCCTTTGCACGACGCGCTGGCCGCCCTGCTGGGCCGCCACCTGGGCCTGCCCGCCCACGGCCTGGCCGCCGATGCCGACCTGCAGCGCCTGACGCTGGGCCTGGCCGCGCTGGGCGTGCACCTGCACGTGGGCTACGACATGCTGGAAACCCTCGCCCCGGGGCTGATGAACGGCAGCGAGCAGCTGCAGGTCTGGTCCGACCGGCTGGTGATGTACGGCCTGGCGATGGTGCAGGCCGAAGCCCAGCGCCGCGGCCGACCGCTGCTCGTCTGAGCCCCACTCGCCCTGTTCCACCCGCCCTGTTCCACCCGCCCCATGCTTCCCGCTGACCGCCGCATGAGCCCACCAATGCCTGCTTCGCCCCCGTCCTTCGCCCCCGGCCCGGCGCTTCGGCTGCACCGCGCCCTGCGGCCCCTGCTGCTGGGTGCCGCCGCGGTGCTGGCCGCCTGTGCCAGCCCGGGGCCCCAGCCCACGCCCAGTGCGGCTGCGCCGGTCCTGCCCACGGCCTGGCAGGCGCCGCCACCCGCGGTGCCGCCGGGGGCCACGGGCAGCGCACTCGAGGCCGCCGCCGTGCCCGCCGTCGAGTTCTGGGCCCGCTTCGGCGACCCGGCCCTGCCGGCCCTGCTGCAGGCCGCCCAGGCCGCCAGCCCCAGCGTGTCGGCCGCGGCAGCGCGCATCGAGCGGGCCCGCGCCACGGCCGCCGCCGCCGGCGCCGCGGTGCTGCCCGAAGTGGCGCTGGCCGGCAACGCCACGCAATCGCGCACCGGCCAGGGCGCCGGGGGCACCAGCAGCACGGTGACGGCCGGCCTGCAGGCCAGCTGGGAGATCGATCTCTTCGGCGCCGGTGCGGCCGGACGCCGCGCCGCCGATGCGCGCCTGCAGGCCGCCGGCGTGGCCCTGGCCGACGCCCGGCTGGCCGTGTCGGCCGATGTCACCAGCACCCTGACCAGCCTGCGCGCCTGCGAAGCCCAGGCCCGCACGACGCAGGCCGATGCCGCCAGCCGTGCCGAAAGCGCGCGGCTGACGGACCTGAGCGCCCGCGCCGGCTTCGTCGCACCGGCCGATGCCGCGCTGGCCCGTGCTGGCGCCGCGCAGGCCCGCGCCACCGCCACGCAGCAGGCGGCGCAGTGCGACACCCTCGTCAAGAGCCTGGTCGAACTGACCGATCTGCCCGAGCCCGCGCTGCGCCAGCAGCTGGCCGCCGCCACGGCCCGGCTGCCGCAGCCGCCGGCCGTGCTGCCGCCGGCGCTGCCGGCCGCGCTGCTGGCCCAGCGCCCGGACCTGCGCGATGCCGCACTGGCCGTGCAGGCGGCCGCCGGTGACCGTGACCAGGCGGCTGCGCGCCAGCTGCCCCAGGTCAGCCTGACGGGCAGCGTGGGCGGTGTTTCCTTCCGCCAGGGCGGCGAGACCACGAACGGCGCGGCCTGGTCGCTGGGCCCGCTGACGGTGAGCTTCCCGCTCTTCGATGCCGGCCGCCGCGCGGCCAACACCG
Source organism: Rubrivivax sp. (assembly GCA_027489455.1). GTDB lineage: Bacteria > Pseudomonadota > Gammaproteobacteria > Burkholderiales > Burkholderiaceae_C > Rubrivivax. The sequence continues at coordinate 15,842 of JAIXZR010000214.1, forward strand.
CCGCCGCCCGCGCCGAGTACGACGACGCGCTGCAGCAGTACCGCGCCGCCACGCGCCGCGCCGTGCGCGAAGTCGAATCGGCCCTGGTGGCGCTGCACAGCACTGCGCAGCGCTTCGACGACGCGCGCAGTGCCGCCGTCGATTTCGAAGCCGCGCTCGCCGCCACCGCGGCGCGCCAGCGCGGTGGCCTGGCCAGCCTGCTGGACCTGGAAACCTCGCGCCGCAACGCGCTGGCCGCGCAGTCGGCCCTGATCGACCTGCAGCGCGAGCGCGCTGCCGCCTGGGTGACGCTGGTGCGTGCCCTGGGCGGCGGCTGGCGCGACGACCTGCCCCCCATCGCCATGACGACCCCTGCCACGCCATGAAGACCGATTCACCCATCTCCCACGTTGATTCCGCCGCCCCCGCCGTAGGCCTGCCCGCCGCCGTGCTGCCCGGCAGCCCCTGGCCCCGTGCCGCGGGCCAGCCACGCCGCGGCCGTTGGCTGTGGGGCGCAGGCGCAGTGATGGCCGCTGCCGGGCTGCTGGCCTTGTCGGTGCAGGCCCAGAGCCCCAAGCCGGCGGCGGCCACCGCTGCCAAGCCCGCGCTGACGGTCACCCTGGCCACACCGCAGCGCACCGAGCTGCCGCTGGCCGTGCCCGCCAACGGCAGCGTAGCGGCCTGGCAGGAAGCCGTGGTCGGCGCCGAAACCAGCGGCCTGCGCCTGGCCGAGGTGCGCGTGAACGTGGGCGACCGCGTCAAGCGCGGCCAGGTGCTGGCCACCTTTGCCGCGGCGCTGCCGCAGGCCGATCTAGCCCAGGCCCGCGCCGCGGTGGCCGAGGCCGAAGCCACGCTCGCCGAAGCCGTGGCCAACGCCCGCCGGGCGCGTGACCTGGCCGCCAGCGGCGCGCTGAGCGAACAGCAGATCAACCAGTTCCTGACGGCCGAGCGCACCGCCGAAGCCCGCCTGCAGGCCCAGCGCGCCCTGTTCAAGACCAACGAGCTGCGCCTGGCCCAGACCCAGGTGCTGGCCCCGGACGACGGCGTCATCAGCGCGCGCGCGGCCACCGTCGGCGCGGTCGTGAGCCCGGGGCAGGAGCTCTTCCGCCTGATCCGCCAGGGCCGGCTGGAATGGCGTGCTGAAGTCGCCAGTTCAGAGCTCGCGCGGCTGCAGCCGGGCATGCCGGTCCGCGTGACGCCCGCCGGTGGCGAAGCGGTGGCCGGCCGCCTGCGCATGGTGGCCCCCACGGTGGACCCGGCCACGCGCAATGGCCTGGTCTATGTCGATCTGCTGCAGCCCGGCAGCGCGCGTGCGGGCATGTTCGCGCGCGGCGAATTCGAGCTCGGGCGCTCGCCCGCCCTCACCCTGCCGCAGACTGCGGTGCTGCTGCGCGACGGCTTCAGCTACGTCTTCCTGCTCGGGCCCAACAACCAGGTGCGGCAGGTGAAGGTGGCCGTGGGCCGCCGCCTGGGCGACCGGATCGAGATCACCAGCGGCCTGGACGCCGCCGCGCGCGTGGTGGCCAGCGGCGCCGGCTTCCTGGCCGACGGCGACACCGTGAAGGTGGTCGATGCGCCACCGGCCGTCGCCGCCGCCAAGCCAGCGGTGGCCAGCCCGGCCGCCAAGTAACGCTCTACCTGCACTGACGACCGAGACGCCGCCATGAACGTATCCGCCTGGTGCATCCGCAACCCCATCCCTTCGGTGATGCTGTTCATCATGCTCACGCTGCTGGGCGTGATGGGCTTCAAGAGCATGAAGGTGCAGCAGTTCCCCGACATCGACCTGCCCACCATCAGCATCAGCGCCAGCCTGCCCGGGGCCGCCCCGGCGCAGCTGGAAACCGAAGTCGCGCGCAAGCTGGAAAACGCCGTCGCGTCGATCCAGGGCCTGAAGAACATCTACACCAAGGTGCAGGATGGCGTGGCCAACGTGACGGCTGAATTCCGCCTGGAAAAGCCCACCCAGGAAGCGCTGGACGACGTGCGCGCGGCCGTGCAGCGCGTGCGTTCAGACCTGCCCGCCGATCTGCGCGACCCCGTCATCAGCAAGGTCGAGCTGGCGGGCGCGCCGATCCTGACCTACACCGTGGCTTCTTCGAAGATGGACGACGAAGCTCTTTCCTGGTTCGTCGACAACGACATCACCAAGGCCATGCTGGCGGTGCGCGGCGTGGGGTCGGTGGCGCGCGTGGGCGGTGTGGCGCGTGAGGTGCAGGTCAACCTGGACCCGGCCAAGCTGCTGGCGCTGAACGCCAGCGCGGCCGACATCTCGCGCCAGCTGCGCGCGGTGCAGCAGGAAGCCAGCGGCGGCCGCGTGGACGTGGGCGGCATCGAGCAAAGCGTGCGCACCATTGCCACGGTGGCCAGCGCAGCCGAACTGGCGGCGATCGAAATCGGCCTGAGCGACGGCCGCCGCATCCGGCTGGACCAGGTGGCCACGGTCACCGACACCACGGCTGAGAGGCGCAGCACCGCGCTGCTGAACGGCAAGCCGGTGGTGGGCTTCGAGATCGTGCGTTCGCGCGGCGCTGGCGAAACCGAAGTCGCCGACGGCGTGCGTGCCGCGCTGGCGAAGTTCAGCGCCGAACGCCCTGACGTGACCATCACCGAAGCCTTCAACTTCGTCGACCCCGTGGTCGAGAACTTCCACGGCAGCATGTACCTGCTGCTGGAAGGTGCGGTGCTGGCGGTGCTGGTGGTGTGGCTGTTCCTGCGCGACTGGCGCGCCACGCTGGTGGCGGCCACGGCCTTGCCGCTGTCGATCATCCCCACCTTCGCCGCGATGTACTACCTGTTCGGCTTCACGCTGAACACCGTCACGCTGCTGAGCATGAGCCTGGTGGTGGGCATCCTGGTGGACGACGCCATCGTCGAGATCGAGAACATCATGCGCCACCTGCGCATGGGCAAGACGCCGATCGAGGCCGCCACCGAGGCCGCCGACGAGATCGGGCTGGCCGTCATTGCCACCACCTTCACGCTGATCGCGGTGTTCCTGCCCACGGCCTTCATGTCGGGCG
>JAIXZR010000194.1 GCA_027489455.1 Rubrivivax sp.
GAACGGCCCACGGCCACCTGCCGGATCACGGCGCGCTTCTCGATGTCGATGTAGGTGAGCTTGCGCGCCCAGCGCGAGGTCACTAGCAGCGTGCGGCCATCGGCCAGCATGTCCATGCAGTCCGGCCCGCCCGGGGCGGGCAGCTCCAGCACCACGGCCAGGGCCTGCGTGTCGATCAGGCTGATGGTGTTGGCCACGCGGTTGCTGACGAACACGTGCCGCCCGTCGCCACGGGCGCGGAAGGCATGCGCGCCGGCACCGGTCTCGATGCGCTTGACGAGCCGCGGCGCGGCACCGGAGACATCCCAGGCCTCGACCACGCGGTCGCCCGTCAGCGCCACCAGCAGCGTGCGGTCGTCGGCGGTCAGAAAGATATCGGCCGGCATGCGGCCCACGCGCTGCTTCCAGCGCGGCGCCTGCGTCGCCAGGTCGATGGCCATGATCTCGTCGCTGTCCTGCAGGCTGGCGTAGACGATGGTGCTGCGGCTGTCGATGGCCAGGTGGCTGGGCGTCTTCGGCGCCGGGATGCGCTTGACCAGCTTCAGCGGCGCCGCGGCGTCGGCCGGCTGCCAGCGGTAGAGATCGACATGGTCCAGCCGGTTGGCCGCGGTCACGAACCAGCGCATGTCGGGGCTGAAGCGCAGGTGGTAGGGGTCGACGATGTCGCGCAGCGTGCGTTGCACCTCGCCGGTGGCGGGGTCGAAGAAGGTCAGCGAATGGCCGGCGGCATTGGCCACGATCACGCTCTTCTCGTCCGGCGTCAGGTAAAGGTGATGCGGTTCCTTGCCGGTGGGGATGCGCCGCATCACGGTGTGCGTGACGGGGTCGATCAGGCTCACGTCCGCGTCCTGCGAATTGAGCACGAAGATCGGGCGCGGGCCGGCCAGGGCCGGTGCGGGATGCAGGGCCGCTGCCAGCGGCAGCGCCAGCAGCAGACGGCGGCGGGGCGTCACTCGTCGTCGCCGCCGCCGAACACGCCACCCAGCAGCCCGCCGCCAGCCAGGCCACCCAGCACGCCGCCCTGTTCGCGCGCGCCGCCGTTCTGCGGCGCGGCGGCAAACACGCGCGAGGCCAGGCGCGAGAAGGGCAGGCTCTGCAGCCACACCGTCCCCGGGCCCGTGAGCTTGGCGAAGAACAGGCCTTCGCCGCCGAACAGGGCGGTCTTGATCTTGCCCACGTACTGGATCTCGAAGTTCACCGTGCCGGTGTAGGCCACCACGCAACCGGTATCGACCAGCAGGGATTCACCGGCCCGCAGCTCGCGCCGCACCACGGTGCCGCCAGCGTGCACGAAGGCCAGGCCGTCGCCTTCGAGCTTCTGCATGATGAAGCCTTCGCCGCCGAAGAAACCCACGCCCAGCTTTTGCTGCAGTGCGATGCCCAGCGAGACGCCGCGCGCGGCGCAGAGGAAGGAATCCTTCTGGCAGATCAGCAGCCCGCCGAGCTGGCGCAGGTCCATCGGCAGGATCTTGCCCGGGTAGGGCGCGCCGAAGGCCACACGGGCCTTGGTCGGGCCGCTGTTGGTGTAGACGGTGGTGAAGAGCGATTCGCCGGTCACCAGCCGCTTGCCCGCGCCCAGCAGCTTGCCGAACAGGCCGCCGCCGGTGCTCTGCCGGCCATCGCCGAAGACCGTGTCCATGGTGATCGCCGGATCCATGAAGAACATGCTGCCGGCTTCGCCGACGGCGGCTTCGCCCGGGTCGAGCTCGACCTCGACGAACTGCATTTCCGCACCCTTGATCTCATAGTCCACCACGTCCATGCCCATGCTCTTCTCCTTGCTTTGCAGCGATGCGGGGATGGTACCGAAAGGCCTGTGCGCCAGCAGGGCCAGGAGGCTCGGGCGCCCGGGGCGGGCGCTGCCGCGGGGCGATCCATGGCCAGGACTTCACGCCGCAGCAGCGCAACGCCGCGCAGCAGCTGTTGCACAAGCTTGCACGCAGCGCTGGGCAAGCTGCGCAGGAAATCACGCACCATGCCGGGCGTGGAGCTGTTGCATACCCCTTTGCTGCTGCTGGTCGCGGCGCTGGCCTTCAGCGCCGCGGCAGCGCGGCATCGGCAGCATCGCGGCCTGGGCGCCTGGCAGCTGGCGCTGTGGATGGCCTGCGCGGGCGCGGCGGTGCAGGCCTTCGCAGGCCCGGCGCAGGCCGCCCCCTGGGCCTGGCTTGCACCGCTCTTGCTGATGCAGTGGCCCGTGTGGTTCCTGCTGGGGCTGCGGCAATTCAATGGCCGCAACCGCCTGCCCGCCACCCGCCGCTTCGACATCGCCATGCTCTGGCTGGCCAGTGCGGCGCAGGGTGCCCCGGCCCTGTGGCCAGAGCAGACGATGGCCCTGGCGCTGGCGTGCACGGCCAGCGTCGGGCTGCACCTGTACGCCGCGGTGCTGCTCTTCCACGCCCCGGCCGGGCGTGCCGGCACGCCGGTGCTGGCGGTGGCGGCGGCCGCGGCGCTGGCCGGGCTGCTGCCGGTGCTGGCGATGCTGCCGGAGATCCACAGCCCGGTCTGGCACAGCGCCCAGGCCCTGGCCGCCGGTCTGGGCGGGGTGCTGATGGCCTTCGTCGCGCTGACGCTGCTGTACGACCGTACCGAGCAGATGCTGCGCGCATCGCGGCGCCGGCTGCGCCAGCTGGCCAACCTGGACCCGCTGACCCAGCTGCCCAACCGGCGGCACTTCCAGGATCTGGCCAGCCGCGCGCTGCGGCAGGACGCGCCCGGCAGCGCCGCGCTGCTGATCTTCGACATCGACCACTTCAAGCACGTCAACGACCACCTGGGCCACGCCGCTGGCGACCGCGCGCTGTGCCTGGTGTCGGCCAGCCTGCTGCAGCATCTGCGCAGCCAGGATCTGCCCGGCCGCCATGGCGGCGACGAGTTCGTACTGCTGCTGCGCGAATCGCACCCACGCCAGGCCATCGGCGTGGCAGCGCGCATCGTCGACCACGTGCAACGGCACGCCGTGGCGCAGCAGCTGCCGCCACTGAGCCTGAGCTTCGGCGTGGTGCAAGTGGCCGCCGGCGAAGCGCTGGCCGATGCCTTGCGCCGCGCCGACCAGGCCCTGTACGAGGCCAAGCGCCAGGGCCGGTCGCGGGCCGTGGCAGCGGCGGGCGACGAGGCCCGGCCGGTGTTCAGCGAAAGTCAGCGCCTGGGCCTGATGGGGTGAGGCGGGCGCAGGCCCGTAGCCCGGCAGGCCATGCCGATAATGGGCCGCATGCTTGCCGTCATCGCCATCAGCCTGGGCGCGGCCCTGGGCGCGCTGCTGCGCTGGGGCCTGGGCCTGGCCTTGAACGCGCTCTTCCCCGCCCTGCCCCTGGGCACGCTGGTGGCCAACCTGCTGGGCGGCTACCTGGTGGGGCTGGCCGTGGGGGTGTTCAGCCTCTACGGCGATGTGCCTGCCGAATGGCGGCTGTTCGTGATCACCGGTTTTTTGGGCGGGCTGACGACCTTTTCCACCTTTTCGGCTGAAGTGGTGGCTGCCGTGCAGCAGGGGCGCCTGGGCTGGGCCGCCGCGACCGTGGCCGTGCACGTGCTGGGCTCGGTGGCGCTGACGTTTGCCGGGCTGGCCAGCAGCACCTGGTTGCGGGCCTGATCGCACCGGGCCGGGCAGCGGCCTGCAGGCGCCCGCCGCCATGGGCCACTGCCGCCAAAGCCTTAGGGCCGGGCACCCAATGCGCACGGGGCCCCCCACCTAGAATTCCGCCGCTTTCAAGACAACCTGCGCGTGGCCACCTTTTGCAGTGACCACGGCGTCCCCGCGAGAACACCGCCCCATGACATCCGCCGAGATCCTGGCCCAGTATGGCCCCCGTGAAGCGATGGACTACGACGTCGTCGTGGTGGGCGCCGGCCCGGCCGGCCTGGCCACGGCCATCCGCTGCAAGCAGCTGGATCCGGACATCAGCGTGGTGGTGCTGGAAAAGGGCAGCGAGCCCGGTGCGCACATCCTCAGCGGCGCGGTGATGGACCCGCGCGCCATCACCGAGCTGTTCCCCGACTGGCAGCAGCGCGGCGCACCGCTGAACCAGCCGGTGACGGCCGATGAAGTGCTGTTCCTGGGCGAAGGCCATGCCCGCCACACGCCGCAGTGGCTGATTCCGGACTGCCTGCACAACCACGGCAACTTCGTCATCAGCCTGGGCGCCGTCACCAAGTGGCTGGGCGAGCAGGCCGAGGCGATGGGCGTGGAGATCTTCCCCGGCTTCGCCGCCGCCGAGGTGCTGTACGGCGAAGCCGGCCAGGTGCTGGGCATCGCCACCGGCAACCTGGGCGTGGGCAAGGACGGCCAGCCGCACGATGGCTTCCAGCTCGGCATGGAACTGCGCGCCAGGTACACCGTGTTCGCCGAAGGCGCCCGCGGGCACCTGGGCAAGCAGTTGATCGCGAAGTACGGCCTGGACGAAGGCCGCGACCCGCAAAGCTACGCCCTGGGCGTGAAGGAACTGTGGGAAGTGCCGGCCGACAAGGCCCAGCCCGGCAAGGTGGTGCACACCGCCGGCTGGCCGATGAACGAACACACCTATGGCGGCGGCTTCCTGTACCACCTGGAAGGCAACCGCGTGACGCTGGGCTTCGTCACCGGGCTGGACTACCAGAACCCGTGGATCAGCCCGTTCGAGGAAATGCAGCGCTGGAAGACGCACCCCGCGATCCGCGCCCACATCGAAGGCGGCAAGCGCATCGGCTACGGCGCGCGCGCCATCACCGCTGGCGGGCTGCTGAGCCTGCCCAAGCTGGTATTCCCCGGCGGCACGCTGGTGGGCTGCGATGCCGGCACGCTGAACGCCGCGCGCATCAAGGGCAGCCACGCCGCGATCAAGACCGGCATGCTGGTGGCCGAGGCCATCGCCCCGGCACTGAAAGCTGGCCGCAGCCACGACGAGCTGTCCGCCTACCCCGAAGCCTTCGAGAAGAGCTGGCTCTTCGAAGAACTGCACGCCACGCGCAACTTCAAGCAGTGGTTCAAGCAGGGCAACACCATCGGCACGCTGATGACGGGCGTGGAGCAGTGGTTCCTGCCCAAGCTGGGCATCAAGAGCCCGCCCTGGACGATCCACCGCAAGACGCCCGACCACGCCCGGCTGCACGCCGCCAGCCAGGTGGAACGCATCACCTACCCCAAGCCCGATGGCGTGCTGACCTTCGACCGCCTGAGCAGCGTCTTCATCAGCAACACCAACCACGAAGAGAACCAGCCCGCGCACCTGACGCTGAAGGATGCCGCGGTGCCAGTGGCCGTGAACCTCTTCAAGTACGCCGGGCCGGAAGCCCGCTACTGCCCGGCCGGCGTCTACGAGTACGTGCAGAAGAACGGCAGCGAGCAGCTGGTGATCAACGCGCAGAACTGCGTGCACTGCAAGACCTGCGACATCAAGGACCCGACGCAGAACATCGTCTGGGTCACCCCCGAAGGCGGCGGCGGGCCCAATTACGCCGGGATGTGAGCCCGGCGTGCGGCACGCGCCCCCCGGCCGGCCCGGCCCGGCCCGTGTGATGCCACCGGCGCCTGCGGGCGGCCTGCGCTGAAGCTGCTGCCGCGCCCTTCGTTCCGGCAGCTGCTGCTGCTGGCCTTCCTGTGCCTGGCGCTGCTGATGGCCGCGGCCTCGTTGCGCGGCCTGGGCGCGCTGCAGGCCCTGCTGGACCGCAGCCAGGAAGGCGCACGCCAGGCCCTGCAGCTCAACGCCAACCTGGAACGCCTGGGCGAACAGACGCAGACCATGGAACGCGCCGCCCGCCAGTACCTGGTGCTGGGCGACCGTGCGCTGCGCGACAACTTCGAGCGCGCCGCTGCAGAAGCCATGCGGCAGGTGCGCGCGCTCGCCGCCGCGCGCGTGCCCGGCGCCCGGCCCGCGGCCTGGAAGGCACAGACCGACGAAGTGGCCCGGCTGCTGGACGGCGCCGGCAGCGACCCGTTCTCGCGCGATGCGCAGGTCAGCCAGGCCTTCCGCGAGCTGGCACAGCAATCGCGCCAGATCGCCGAGCAGGTGCGTGCGCTCACCGAAGCCCGCAACGACGACCTGCAGGCCCAGCTGGACGCCGGCCGCAGCGCCTGGGTGCGCCAGGCCGCGGGCGCCGTGGCGCTGGCCGTGCTGCTGGCCCTGGCCCTGGCGCTGGCCCTGGCGCGCCCGCTGCGGCGCGTGGAACGGGCCATCGTGGGCCTGGGCGAAAACCGGCTGGATGCGCGCATCGACATCCAGGGCCCCAGCGACGTGCGCCAGATCGGCCGCCGGCTGGACGCACTGCGCCAACGCCTGGCCGAGGCCGACGAGGACAAGTCGCGCTTCCTGCGCCATGTCTCGCACGAGCTGAAGACGCCGCTGGCCGCGCTGCGCGAAGGCGTCGCGCTGCTTAACGACGGCGTCACCGGGCCGCTTTCGCCCACACAGCAGGAAGTGGCGCGCATCCTGGCCGACAACACCGCCACGCTGCAGCGGCGCATCGAAGACCTGCTGCGCTTCAACGCCGCGGCCTTCGCCGCGCAGCGCGTGGTGCGCCGGCCCACCGACATCGTGGCACTGCTGCGGCGGCTGATCGACGAGCAGCAGCTGCAGTGGCGCGCCGCCGGGCTACAGGTCGAGATCCGCACCCTGCCCGCCGGCGCGGTGCCGAAGCCGGAGATCGACGCCGAGCTGCTGGGCACGGCGCTCTCTAACCTGCTGTCCAACGCCATCCGCTACAGCCCGCAGGGCGGCCGCATCGACTGGCAGCTGCAGCGCGATGCCGACGGCCTGGTGATCGAGATCGCCGACCAGGGCCCGGGCGTGCCCGAGGCCGAGCGCGAACGCATCTTCGAGCCCTTCTTCCGCGGCCAGCAGCAGCCCGCCGATGCCGGCGGCAAGGCGCTGGCCGGCACGGGCATCGGGCTGTCGATCGTGGCCGAGACCGTGGCCGCACACGGTGGGCGCATCCTGTGCTTGCCCCATGATCCCGGCTTTGGCGCCCGCTTCCGCATCGAACTGCCCCATGTCTTCGCGTCCTGACACGCCCCACCCGCCAGCCTGGCGGCCTGGCATCGCCCTGGCGGCCGCCGCGGTCTGCCTGGGGGCCTGCACCACCCCCGCCCCCGCGCCGGCCCCGCCCGCACCGCCGCCGGCAGTCACCAAGCCCGTGGCGCCGCCGCCGGCACCCGCGCCTGCCCCGGCACCTGCCCCGGCCGAGCCGCGCCCCACCGACCTGGCCGACGCCAGCACGCGGCGGCTGCTGGCCGCCCATGACCGCCTGCGCGATCTGCCCCCGGCCGAGCTGGCGCGCGAGCAGGCACGCCTGGGTGACCCCAGCGACCCCGAGGCCCGCATCGAGCTGGCCCTGGCACTGGCGCAGACACGCCAGAACGGCGACCTGGCGCGCGCCCTGGCCCTGCTGGAGCCGCTGGCGCGCAGCCCCGCCCCCGCGCCCTGGCTGGGCTTTGCGCGCCTGCTGCACGCGCGGCTGGCTGAACAGCGCCGGCTGGAAGAGCAGATCGAACGCCAGACCCAGCAGTTGCGCGACCAGCAGCGCCGGCTGGACCAGCTGGCCAGCCAGATCGACGCGCTGCGCGCCATCGAGCGCAGCCTGAGCCCGCGCCCGGCACCGCCCGCGGGTTCTTCGTCGGCCCCATCGACACCGAGCCCGGCACCGCGATGACGACCGCGCCCGCGGCGCCTGCGGGCGCGCACGTGCTGCTGGTCGACGACGACACCGACCTGCTGCGCCTGCTGGCCATGCGCCTGGCCGCCGCCGGCTACCGCGTGAGCACGGCCGAATCGGCCGAAGACGCCATGGGCCAGCTGCTGCAGGAACGGCCACAGCTCGTGATCAGCGATGTGCAGCTACCCGGCGACGACGGCCTGCGCCTGTTCGACCGCATCCGCGAGAAGCACCCGGCGCTGCCGGTCATCCTGCTCACCGCGCACGGCACCATCCCCGACGCGGTGGAAGCCACGGCACGCGGCGTCTTCAGCTACCTGACCAAGCCCTTCGACGGCAAGGCCCTGCTGGACCAGGTGGTGCGGGCGCTGGCGCTGTCGCCGGCCGCCGGCACGCCCAGCAGCGCGCCGGCCGGCTGGCGCGCTGCGATCGTGAGCCGCAGCGCGCGCATGGAAGAGCTGCTGGCCGAAGCGCGGCTGGTGGCGGCCAGCCAGGCCAGCGTGCTGATCCGCGGCGAAAGCGGCACCGGCAAGGAACTGCTGGCCCAGGCCATCCATCTGGCCAGCCCGCGCGCAGGCAAGCCCTTCGTGGCCGTGAACTGCAGCGCCATCCCCGAGGCGCTGTTGGAAAGCGAACTCTTCGGGCATGTGAAGGGCGCGTTCACTGGCGCGCTGCAGAACCACCGTGGCCTGTTCCAGGTGGCCGATGGCGGCACCCTGTTCCTGGACGAGATCGGCGACATGCCGCCGGCGCTGCAGGTCAAGCTGCTGCGCGTGCTGCAGGAGCGCTCGGTGCGGCCCGTGGGGGCCAGCCAGCCGGTGGCCATCGACGTGCGCGTGCTGTCGGCCACGCACCGCGACCTGGACGCCTTGCTGGCCGAGGGCAGCTTCCGCGAAGACCTGTTCTACCGCCTGAACGTCGTCACGCTCACCCTGCCCACGCTGGCCGAGCGGCGCGAGGACATCCCGCTGCTGGCGCAGCACTTCCTGGCCCAGCTCTCGGCGCGCCAGGGCAAGCGCGTCAACGCCTTTGCGCCCGATGCACTGCGCCTCTTGGCCACCGCCGCCTGGCCGGGCAACGTGCGCCAGCTGCACAACGTCGTCGAGCAGGTGTGTGCGCTGGCCACCACGCCCATCGTGCCGCTGGCACTGGTGCAGCGGGCGCTGCGCGTGCCCAGCCTGGAAGTGCTGAGCTATTCCGAGGCGCGGCGCCGCTTCGAGCACGACTACCTGATCGGCCTGCTCAGGCTGAGCGACGGCAACGTGGCCGATGCCGCGCGCCTGGCCGAGCGCAACCGCACCGAGTTCTACCGCCTGCTGCAGAAGCACGGGCTGACGCCGGGGCGCTTCCGCGCCGATGGCGCATCGGGCGGTGCCGGCGGCGAACGCCCGCGCGGCGAAGGCGACAGCCCCGAAGAGCCTGTCGCCGACTAGCGACAACCCCGCCAGACCCCGCTTTCCCAGGCAAGTGGCGCGCGCCAAGGCACGCCAGCGCCAGACGCTGTCGCCAAACGGCGACGCTTTTCGCCCTGGCGGCTGCCGCAGTGCAGCAAAAGTGAGCTGGCCACCACGCCAAGTGCCTGATTTGATTGGATTTCTTTCGGGTGGCCCAGGGTTTGCCCTAGATCCCCCGAGGGCGCCCGTTTGCGCGCCCGAGGACGTCTCCCCCGGGCATGCAACGCCGCTTCATCGCCACCCTTCTCATCGCCTTGGCCAGCGGGCTGTTCCTGGGCAGCCGCCCAGCGCAGGCCTTCGGGCTCGACGACGTGGCCGAGATCGCGCGCCAGCAGGCGGCCCAGCCCTACCAGGCCCCGGACGAGCGCCTGCCCGCGGCCCTGTCGTCACTTGACTACGACGCCCTGCGCGACATCCGCTACCGGCCCGAGCGCGCCGTCTGGCGCCAGCAGGGCCTGCCCTTCGAGCTGCAGTTCTTCCACCTGGGCGGTGGCAACCGCGCCGCGGTAGCGCTGCACGAGATCGACGCCGGCCAGGTGCGCGAGCTGGCCTACGACGCCACGGCCTGGGACTACGGCCGCAACCGCTTCGACACCGCCGGCTTGGGCACGCTGGGCTATGCCGGCTTTCGCGTGCACCACGCCCTGAACAGCCCGGCCTACAAGGACGAGCTCGTCGTCTTCCTGGGCGCCAGCTACTTCCGCGCGCTGGGCCGCGGCCAGCAGTACGGGCTTTCGGCCCGCGGCCTGGGCATCGACACCGTGGGCGCCCCCGCCGGCGCGGCCGAGGAGTTCCCGCGCTTCAAGGCCTTCTGGATCGAGCGCCCCGCGCCGGACGCCACGGCGCTGGTGATCCATGCGCTCTTGGATTCGCCGCGCGCCACCGGCGCCTACCGCTTCGTGCTGCGGCCGGGGCAGACCACGCAGATGGACGTGCAGGCGCGCCTCTTC
>JAIXZR010000306.1 GCA_027489455.1 Rubrivivax sp.
CGTGGACGCCGGCTACGACCGCCTGTCCCCCGTCTACCTGGCCGACTACGCCACGGCCGACGACGGCACCGGCATCGTGCATTCATCGCCCGCCTACGGTGTGGAGGACTTCAATTCCTGCCTGGCCCACGGCATGAAGGCCGACCAGATCCTCAACCCCGTGCAAGGCAACGGCACCTATGAAGCCGCCCTGCCCCTGTTCGGCGGCCTGCACATCTGGAAGGCCAACCCGGTGATCGTGGACGCCCTGCGCAGTGCCGGGCGGCTGCTGGCCAGCAGCGAGTTCACCCACAGCTACCCGCATTGCTGGCGCCACAAGACACCGGTGATCTTCCGCGCCGCGGCGCAGTGGTTCGTGCGCATGGATGAGGGCGAAGGCGTGTTCACCGTCGACAAGGCGCCCAAGACCCTGCGCCAGACTGCGCTGGACGCCATCGACCAGACCAGCTTCTTCCCCGAAAACGGCCGCGCCCGGCTGCGCGACATGATCGCCGGCCGGCCTGACTGGTGCATCAGCCGCCAGCGCAGCTGGGGCGTGCCCCTGCCCTTCTTCCTGCACAAGGTGACGGGCGAACTGCACCCCGACACGCTGGCCCTGATGGACCGCGCTGCCGACCTGGTGGCACAGGGCGGCGTCGAGGCCTGGAGCCAGCTCGACCCCGCCACCTGGCTGGGCGCGGATGCAGCGAACTACGCCAAGAGCACCGACATCCTGGACGTCTGGTTCGACAGCGGCAGCACCTTCAGCCACGTGCTGCGCGGCAGCCACGCCGGCAACGCCGCCAACCCCGGCTTCCACACCCAGGGCCCCGAGGCCGACCTGTACCTGGAAGGCCACGACCAGCACCGCGGCTGGTTCCACAGCAGCCTGCTGCTGGGCTGTGCACTCGTTGGCCGCGCGCCTTACCGCGGCCTGCTCACCCACGGCTTCACGGTGGACGGCCAGGGCCGCAAGATGAGCAAGAGCCTGGGCAACGTGGTCGAGATGGGCAAGATCACGCAGCAGCTGGGCGCCGAAATCATCCGCCTGTGGTGCGCTTCCACCGACTATTCCGGCGACCTGGGCATCGACGACAAGATCCTGGCGCGCGTGGTCGACGCGTACCGGCGTATCCGCAACACCCTGCGCTTCCTGCTGGCCAACACCAGCGACTTCGACGCCGCCACGCAAGCCGTGCCCGTGGCCGAGATGCTGGACATCGACCGCTGGGCGCTGGCCCGCACGGCCGAACTGCAGGCCGAACTGGCTGGCCGCTTCGACGCGGAAAAGGGCGCCTTCACGGGCGGCCACTACGGCGCGAACGAGTTCCACCCGGTGGTGAGCAAGCTGCAGGTCTTCTGCAGCGAAGACCTGGGCGCCTTTTACCTGGACATCCTGAAGGACCGTCTCTACACCACGGCCGCCGGGTCACACGCCCGCCGCAGCGCGCAGACGGCGCTGTGGCAGATCACGAACGCCATGCTGCGCTGGATGGCGCCCTTCCTCAGCTTCACGGCCGAAGAAGCCTGGGCCGTGATGGGCGGCCGGGGCAGCCTCTTCGAGCAGACCTTCTGGCGCTTCGACGCTGCCGTGCTGGCCGAAGCCACGCCGGGCAGCGAGAGGCTGGCGCGCTGGGCCCGCATCCGCGCCGTGCGCGATGCTGTGAACAAGGAAATCGAAGCCTTGCGCAGCACCGGGGGCCTGGGCTCTTCGCTGCAGGCCGACGTCACGATCACCGCCGGGCCGGATGATCACGCCGCCCTGGCCAGCCTGGGCGACGACCTGAAGTTCGTGCTCATCACCTCTCGCGCGCGCTTGCTGGCGGGCCAGGATCTGGCAGTGCAGGTGGCCAGCCTGCAAGGCCAGCCCGGCATCGCCAAGTGCGAACGCTGCTGGCACTGGCGCGACGACGTGGGCAGCGATGCCGCCCACCCCACGATCTGCGGCCGCTGCAGCAGCAACCTGCACGGCGCCGGCGAAACCCGGCAGCACGCCTGACCATGGCCAGCAGCAAGCAAGACACCCGCAGCCTGGCCCTGTGGCTGGCACTGGCCGTCGTCATCATCCTGGCCGACCAGGTGACGAAGACGCTCATCGTCGGCTACTTCCAGCTCGGCGACAGCCGGCCCGTGACCAGCTTCTTCAACCTGGTGCGGGCCCACAACCCGGGCGCGGCCTTCAGCTTCCTGGCCAATGCCAGCGGCTGGCAGCGCTGGTTCTTCACCGGGCTGGGGCTGGTGGTGTCGGCCTTCATCGTCTGGATGATCCGCAGCAACCCCAGCCAGAAGCTGTTCTGCTTCGCCGTCAGCATGATCATGGGCGGGGCGCTGGGCAACGTCATCGACCGGCTGCTGCACGGGCACGTGATCGACTTCCTGCAGTTCCGCTTCGATTTCCTGGCGCCGATGTTCCCCGGCGGCTACTTCCCCAGCTTCAACATCGCCGACAGCGCCATCACCCTGGGGGCGATCTGCCTGATCCTGGACGAGATCCTGCGCGTGCGCCGCGGGCGCTGAAGGCCCATGGTCGGCCCGGCGGCGCCGGGCTCAAGGACAGTCCCGATGGCGCCGCCCTGGCGCCGGGCGCCCAATGCGGGCATGGACACCCCCGCGCACCCGCCCGCCAGCGAACCTGCGGCCCCGGAAAGCCGCAGCTTCACCCTGAAGACCCTGCACTACGGCGACCCGCTGCGCTGGCTGGCCGCCGGCTGGCGGGATTTCCTGCGCGCACCGCTGATCGGCCTGTTCTACGGCGGCTGCTTCATGGTCATGGGCTGGGCGCTGCTGAAGGTGTACGAACACGCCCCCGCCTACACGCTGGCACTCTCGGCGGGCTTTCTGCTCATGGGGCCCTTTCTGTGCCTGGGCCTGTACCGTGTCAGCCAGCGTCTGGAAGCCGGCGAGAAACCCGATTTCGGTGATTCCCTGCTGGCCTGGGACAGCCGCATCAGCGCGCTGGCGATCTTTGGCTTCGTGCTGCTGGTGCTGGAGATGCTGTGGGGCCGCGCGACGCTGGTGATCTTTGCCGTCAGCTTTGACGGCATGCCGGATTTCAAGGGCTCGCTGCTGGCCTTGCTGGACCCGCAGAACATCGAATTCATCGTCGCCTGGGTGGCCGTGGGCGGGGTCTTCGCCAGCCTGATCTACGCCATCAGCGTGGTGTCGATCCCGATGATCCTGCACCGCCGCACCGACGCCATCACCGCGGGTCTGACCAGCCTGCGTCTGGTGCTGGCGCAGACTGGTGTGATGCTGTGGTGGGCCTTCCTGATCGCCGCCGTCGTGCTGCTGGCCATGCTGCCGGGCTTTGCCGGGCTGCTGCTGGCCGGGCCGGTGCTGGGGCATGCCAGCTGGCATGCCTATCGCGCCGCAGTGGCGGACGACTAGCGCCTCAGCGCCGGTCTCCCAGCGCATGGGCCAGGGTGCCCAGGTCGACGTATTCCAGTTCGCTGCCAGCAGGCACACCGCGCGCCAGCCGCGTGACCTTCAGGCCGCGCGCCTTCAGGGCCTGGCCCAGCGCATGGGCGGTGACTTCGCCTTCGGCCGTGAATCCGGTGGCCAGGATCACTTCCTCGACCACGCCGTCGCCGGCACGGGCCAGCAATTCGGCTGCGCCGATGGCTTCCACGCCCATGCCGTCCAGTGGGCTGATGCGGCCCATCAGCACGAAGTACAGGCCGCGGTAGCTGTTGCTGCGCTCCAGCGCCGCCTGGTCGGCCGGCGTTTCCACCACGCACAGCAAGCGCGCGTTGCGCTGCGGGTCGCTGCACGTGCTGCAGATCTCGTTTTCGGTGAAGGTGTGGCAGCGCGCGCAGTGCCGCATGGCCTGTAACGCGTGCGTCAGCGCACCGGCCAGGCGGCGCGCGCCTTCGCGGTCGTGCTGCAGCAGGTGGAAGGCCATACGCTGGGCCGATTTCTGGCCCACGCCAGGCAGCCGGCGCAGCGCGTCGACCAGGCCTTCGAGGGCCGCTTCGGCCATCAAAAGGGGAACTTCATGCCCGGCGGCAGCGGCAGCCCGGCGGTCAGCTTGCCCATCTTCTCAGCGCTCACTTCCTCGGCCCGGCGCACGGCGTCGTTGAAGGCGGCGGCCACCAGGTCTTCGAGCATGTCCTTGTCGTCGGCCAGCAGGCTGGGATCGATGGCCACGCGCTTGACGTCGTGCTTGCAGGTCATCGTCACCTTCACCAGCCCGGCGCCGCTCTGGCCTTCGACTTCCATCAGCGCCAGTTCGTCCTGCGCCTTCTTCATGTTGTCCTGCATGGCCTGGGCTTGCTTCATCAAGCCGGCGAGTTGGCCCTTCATCATGGCGA
>JAIXZR010000116.1 GCA_027489455.1 Rubrivivax sp.
TACCTGCTGCCCAAGCAGCAGAAGAACAACGGCGTGCATGACCACGAGATGCTCGTCACTGAGGGCGCCATCCGCGCCATCCTGCGCTACTACACGCGGGAAGCGGGTGTGCGTTCGCTCGAGCGCGAGATCGGCAAGATCTGCCGCAAGGTCGTCAAGGGTATCCAGCTGAAGAAGTACACGGGCCTGGTCACGGTGACCGAGGACAACCTGAACGACTTCCTGGGCGTGCGCAAGTACGATTTCGGTCGCACCGAGAAGAAGAACCAGATTGGCCAGGTGGTGGGTCTGGCCTGGACGGAAGTGGGCGGCGACCTGCTGACCATCGAAGCTGCGGTGATGCCGGGCAAGGGTGTCATCACGCGCACGGGGTCGCTGGGCGACGTGATGAAGGAATCGGTAGAAGCAGCGCGCGCGGTGGTGCGTTCGCGCGCCCGCCGCTTGGGCATCAAGGACGAGCTCTTCGAGAAGCGGGACATCCACATCCACGTGCCCGACGGCGCCACGCCCAAGGATGGTCCCAGTGCCGGCGCGGCCATGACCACGGCCTTCGTATCGGCCTTGCTGGGTATTCCGGTGCGTGCCGATGTGGCGATGACGGGCGAGATCACCTTGCGCGGCGAAGTCACGGGCATCGGCGGCCTGAAGGAAAAGCTGCTGGCCGCGCACCGTGGCGGGGTGAAGACCGTGCTGATCCCGGAAGAGAACGTCAAGGACCTGCAGGACATCCCCGAGAACGCCAAGAACAACCTCGAGATCGTTCCCGTGAAGTGGATCGACCAGGTCCTGGAGATCGCACTGGAACGCATGCCCACGCCATTGCCCGAAGACGAGCCCGTCGCGGCTGCACCTGAGGCTGCCAAGCCCGCGGCGCCGACCGCACCCGTGGCGGCTGATGGACTGCCGCACTGAGGCTTGCAAACATCGCGAGACTGCTGATATAGTCGTGGGCTCGGCGGCGCGAAAAAGCGCGGTTCGATGCGGGAGTAGCTCAGTTGGTAGAGCGCAACCTTGCCAAGGTTGAGGTCGAGAGTTCGAGACTCTTCTCCCGCTCCAGATTCAGAAAAAGGGAAGCTCCGGCTTCCCTTTTTCGTGTCAGTGCGGTGGCTTGTGGGACACTGCGGCACACTTCATAAAGAACGAGCACGGCGCGATAGCAAAGCGGTTATGCAACGGATTGCAAATCCGTCTAGTCCGGTTCGACTCCGGATCGCGCCTCCAAACGCCAGCCCAGGCCCCGCGCACATCGTGCCCGGGGCCTGTTGCTTTCTCGCGCGGCCCGGGTGGCGAAATCGGTAGACGCAGCGGACTTAAAATCCGCCACCCTTGAACAAGGTGTACGGGTTCGAGTCCCGTCCCGGGCACCACGGCCGCTGGCCCCTGCGCGCCACCCACTGGCTGAACCGCACCTCGGCCGCGCCCGTCGGCCCCACGGCGTCTCGCCCGTCGGATCGTCCACCTCCCACGCTTCGCCGGCCATCACAGGCCATCGCAGGCCGGCAGCATTCGTGCGCCTGATGCAAAATAGAACGACCGTTCTATTTTTGCCCGCCAAGCCGGTCTTGGCGCAGGGCCGAAGCCTAGAATCCGATCGACTTCCCAGGAGTGAATGCCAATGAAGGTGCTGGTCCCCGTCAAGCGGGTGGTGGATTACAACGTCAAGGTGCGCGTCAAGGCCGACGGCACGGGTGTAGACATCGCCAACGTCAAGATGAGCATGAACCCCTTCGACGAGATCGCTGTCGAGGAGGCTGTCCGCTTGAAGGAAAAGGGTGTGGTGACCGAGATCGTCGCCGTTTCCTGCGGTGTCACGCAGTGCCAGGAAACGCTGCGCACGGCGATGGCCATCGGCGCCGACCGGGCGATCCTGGTCGAGACCACCGACGAACTTCAGCCCCTGGCCGTGGCCAAGATTCTGAAGGCGCTGGTCGCGAAGGAGCAGCCTGGCCTGGTGATCCTGGGCAAGCAGGCGATCGACGACGACTGCAATCAGACCGGCCAGATGCTGGCGGCTCTGACGGGCATGCCACAGGCCACTTTTGCCAGCAAGGTGGCCGTGGCGGACGGCCATGCCCTGGTGACGCGTGAAGTCGATGGCGGGCTGGAAACGCTGAAGCTCAAGCTGCCGGCAGTGGTGACCGCCGACCTGCGCCTGAACGAGCCGCGCTACGTGACCCTGCCCAACATCATGAAGGCGAAGAAGAAGACGCTGGACGTGATGAAGCCGTCGGATCTGGGCGTGGACACCGCGCCGCGCATCAAGACCCTGAAGGTGGCCGAGCCCCCCAAGCGCGGCGCCGGCATCAAGGTGGCCGATGTGGCCGCTCTGGTCGACAAGCTCAAGAACGAAGCAAAGGTGGTTTGAGATGGCAGCCCTGGTGATTGCTGAACACGACAACGCACGCGTCCTGGGCGCGACGCTCAATACCGTGACGGCGGCGCTCGCCTGCGGTGGTGACGTCCATGTGCTGGTGGCGGGGCACAACGCCGGGCCGGCGGCCGCTGCGGCGGCCCAGATTGCCGGCGTGACGAAGGTCCTCCATGCCGACGCTGCCGGGCTGGACCACGGGCTGGCCGAGAACCTGGCCGCGCAGGTGCTGGCTGTGGCCAAGGACTACAGCCATGTCCTGTTCCCGGCCACGGCCGCAGGCAAGAACGTCGCCCCGCGCGTGGCGGCGCTGCTGGACGTGGCGCAGATCAGCGATTGCAGCAAGGTCGTCAGTGCCGACACTTTCGAGCGCCCCATCTACGCGGGCAACGCGATTGCCACGGTGCAGAGCCTGGACGCAGTCAAGGTCATCACCGTGCGCGGCACCGGCTTCGATGCCGCTGCCGCCACGGGGGGCAGTGCTGCGGTGGAAACGGTCGCTGCCGTGGCCGATGCCGGCATCAGCCACTTCGAGGGCAGCGAGATCGCCAAGAACGACCGGCCCGAACTGACGGCGGCCAAGATCATCGTCAGTGGTGGGCGCGCGCTCGGCAGCAGCGACAAGTTCAGCGAGGTGCTGGTGCCCCTGGCCGACAAGCTGGGCGCAGCCCTGGGTGCCAGCCGCGCCGCCGTCGACGCTGGCTACGCCCCCAACGACTGGCAGGTGGGCCAGACCGGCAAGATCGTCGCGCCCAGCCTCTACATCGCGGCCGGCATCAGCGGCGCCATCCAGCACCTGGCTGGCATGAAGGACAGCAAGGTCATCGTTGCCATCAACAAGGACCCGGAGGCGCCGATCTTCAGCGTGGCTGACTACGGCCTGGAGGCCGACCTGTTCACCGCCGTGCCCGAACTGGTCAAGAGCCTGTGAACCCGGGCCGCTGGCCCTGAAGGGCGCCCCTCCCGGGCGCCCTTTTTGTTGAGTTTGAAGGAGACACCATGAGCTACCGAGCCCCCGTGCGCGACATGCTGTTCGCGATGAAGGAACTGGCCGGCATCGAAGCCGTCGCCCAGCTGCCCGGCTTCGAGGACGCCGGCATCGACACCGCCGCGGCCGTGCTGGAGGAATGCGCGCGCTTCAATGAAGGCGTGCTGGCACCGTTGAACTGGGAGGGCGACCGCAACCCCTCTTTCTTCAAGGACGGCCAGGTCACCACCACGCCTGGGTTCAAGGCCGCGTTCCAGCAGTTCGCGGCCGGCGGCTGGCAGGGCCTGCAGCACCCGGCCGAATACGGCGGGCAGGGCCTGCCCAAGCTCATTGGCGCGGCCTGCATCGAGATGGTCAACAGCGCCAACATGAGCTTCGCGCTGTGCCCACTGCTGACCGATGGGGCGATCGAAGCGCTGCTGACGGCGGGCACCGATGAGCAAAAGGCCACCTTCATCCCGAAGATGGTCGAAGGTGCCTGGACCGGCACGATGAACCTGACCGAGCCCCAGGCCGGCAGCGACCTGAGCCTGGTGCGCACGCGGGCTGAGCCTCAACCCTTTGTTTTTAATGAGACGGCGGCCACCGAGATCTACACCACCTACGGCGAGCACGACATGGCGGACAACATCGTCCACCTGGTGCTGGCACGCGTGGTGGGCGCGCCCGAAGGCGTGAAGGGCATCAGCCTGTTCATCTGCCCCAAGGTCCTGCCCGACGGCACGCGCAACGACGTGCATTGCGTGAGCATCGAGCACAAGCTGGGCATCAAGGCCAGCCCGACCGCCGTGCTGCAGTACGGCGACGGCACGGCGGCGAGCATTGCAGACAGCGCCGGGCCCGGCGCTGTGGCGCAGCTCATCGGCCAGGAAAACCGCGGCCTGGAGTACATGTTCATCATGATGAACGCCGCCCGCTTCGCCGTGGGCGTGCAGGGCATCGCGCTGGCCGAGCGCGCCTATCAGAAGGCCGTGCAGTACGCGCGTGACCGCGTGCAGAGCCGGCCGGTGGATGGCTCGCTGCCGGCTGCCGGCGCCATCATCCACCACCCCGACGTGCGCCGCATGCTGATGACGATGCGCGCCCACACCGAGGCCTGCCGCGCGCTGGCGCTGGTGGCGGCGGCCGCCTTCGATGCGGCACACGCGCACCCCGATGCCGAAGCGCGCAAGCAGAACCAGGCCTTCTACGAGTTCATGGTGCCGCTGGTGAAGGGCCTGTCCACCGAGATGGCCCTGGACGTGGCCAGCCTGGGCGTGCAGGTGCACGGCGGCATGGGCTTCGTGGAAGAAACCGGCGCGGCGCAGTACTTGCGCGACGCCAAGATCCTGACCATCTACGAAGGCACCACCGCCATCCAGGCCAACGACCTGGTGGGCCGCAAGACCGCGCGCGACGGCGGCGCCGTGGCCCGCGCGATTGCCGGCCAGGTGGAAGCCACCGAAGGCGCGCTGCGCAACCGGCCGAGCGCTGCCTGCCAGACCATGGCCAAGAGGCTGGCTGCGGGCCGCCGCGCCTTCCTGGACGCGGTGGACTTCATCGCCACCCAGGGCCGCGCCAACCCGAACGCCGTCTATGCCGGCAGCGTGCCCTACCTGATGCTGGCCGGCACCGTGCTGGCTGGTTGGCAGATGGCACGTTCACTCATCGCCGCCGAAGACGCGCTCGCCGCCGGGCAGGACGCCGAATTCATGGCCGCCAAGATCGCCACCGCGCGCTTCTATGGCGACCACATCCTCAACAAGGCCGCAGGCCTGCGCGACAGCATCGTCGAAGGCGCAGATGCGGTCACGGCCCTTTCGCTGGAGTCTTTCTGATGAGTCGCGTTCGCCACCTTCCCCCCGTGCTGCAGAACCTGCCGCTGCCGATCATCGGTGCGCCGCTGTTCATCATCAGCAACCCAAAGCTCGTCATCGAGCAATGCAAGGCCGGCGTCGTCGGCAGCATGCCTGCGCTCAACGCCCGCCCGGCTTCTCAGCTGGACGAGTGGTTGGCGGAGATCACCGAGACCCTGGCGGCCTGGAACCGCGCCCACCCCGACCGGCCCGCAGCGCCGTTCGCCATCAACCAGATCGTGCACAAGAGCAATGACAGGCTCGAGCACGACATGATGGTCTGCGCCAAGTACAAGGTGCCCATCGTCATCACCAGCCTGGGCGCGCGCACCGACGTCAACGATGCCGTGCACGCCTGGGGCGGCGTGGTGCTGCACGACATCATCAACAACATGTTCGCGAAGAAGGCCATCGAGAAGGGCGCGGATGGCCTGATCGCCGTGGCCGCCGGCGCAGGTGGCCATGCGGGTGTGAAGAGCCCGTTCGCACTGATCCAGGAAATCCGGGAGTGGTTCGACGGCCCGGTGGCGCTGAGCGGATCGATCTCCACCGGCGACGCCGTGCTGGCCGCGCAGGCCATGGGCGCGGACTTTGGCTACATCGGCTCGGCCTTCATTGCCACGACCGAAGCGCGAGCGTCCGATGACTACAAGCAGTGCATCGTCGACAGCACCAGCGATGACATCGTGTACTCGAACCTCTTCACCGGCGTGCATGGCAACTACCTGAAGGGGTCGATCATCAAGGCCGGCATGGACCCCGACAACCTGCCCGAGAGCGACCCCACGAAGATGAACTTCGCCGGCGCTGACAGTGCCAAGAAAGCCTGGAAGGACATCTGGGGCGCGGGGCAGGGCGTGGGCGCGGTGAAGGCCGTGGTGAGCACGGCCGATCTGGTCGCGCGCCTGAGGCGCGAGTACGCCGCGGCGCGCGAACGCCTGGCGCTCGCAGCGGCTTGAGCGCTGACAGCCGGGCTGCTGCCTGGATGCCCAGCGTTACTTCACCGTCGCGAACCGCGTCTGCGGGTTGTCGTTGGACCGGTGCAGCGTGCTCACGTTGGCCTTCATCGCCCACGGGCGCATCTGGTGGTGCAACGGGATCACCAGCACCTCGTCGCGGATACGGGTCAAGGCCTCGCGCAGCATCGCGTTGCGCTTGGCCACGTCGACCTCGACCTTCATCGCGTCGGTCAGCCGGTCGATCACGGGGTCGCTGATGCGGCCGAAGTTGAAGTTGCCGTCGGCGCCGCTGGTGCGCGTGCGCACGATGCTCTGGATCGTGTACTGCGCGTCGTAGGTGGCCACGCCCCAGCCCAGCAGGTAGGCGCTGGTGTCGAAGTTCTGGAACTTCTGGCTGAAGGTGGCGAAGTTCTCGGCCACCAATGAGGCCTTCACGCCGATGCGCGCCCACATCGCCACCACTGCCTGGCAGACCTCTTCATCGTTGACGTAGCGGTTGTTCGGGCAGTTGAGGCGGAACTCGAAGCCCTCGGGGTAGCCGGCTTCGGCCAGCAGCTTCCTGGCGGCTTCGGAATCCACCTTGGCAGGCGTGTCCAGTGCCGCGTCGTGGCCGTTGACACCCGGCGCCACCAGGATGCCGGCCGGGATGGACAGGCCGCGCATGGTGTTGCGGCGGATCGCCTCACGGTCGATGGCGATGCTCAGCGCCTGCCGCACGCGCTTGTCGGCAAACGGGTTCTTGCCCTTGACGTTGCTGTACTTCAGCTCGGGGCTGCCGCTGTCGAGCACGAGGAACATCGTGCGCACTTCGGGGCCGTCCAGGATCTTCAGCTTGGATTCATTGCGCAACCGGGCCACGTCCTGGGTGGGGATGTCGGTGAGCAGATCCACATCGCCGGAGAGCAGCGCTGCCACGCGCGTCGGGTCGCTCTTGATGGGCGTGTAGACCAGTTCCTTGACGTTGCCCGTGGGCTTGTCCCACCAGGTGGGGTTCAGGGACATGGTGATCTTCTGCTCGGGCTGCCAGCCGGTGACGCGGTAGCTGCCCGTGCCCATGGTGTTGCGCGAGGCGAAGTTCTCTTCCTTGGCCTTGTAGTCCTGCGTCTTGGTGGTGTTGTTCTTCTCCGCCCAGGACTTGCTCATGATGAAGAAGTACGCCAGGTTGCGCAGCAGGATCGGGTTGGGTCCGGCCAGGATCAGATCGACGGTGTGGCTGTCGATCTTCTTCACCTCGCTCACGCCCGCCACGTAGATGCCCATCGTGCCCTGGGGCTGGCGGATGCGGTCGAACGAGAACACCACGTCGTCGGCGGTGAAGGGCGTGCCGTCCTGGAATCGCACCCCTTTGCGCAGTTCGAAGCGCACCTGCGTGGGCGTGATGTAGGTCCACTTGGTGGCCAGCGAAGGCTCGATCTCGTAGTTCACGCCGTAGCGCGTCAGGCCCTCGTAGGTGTGGTTAAGGATGGTGTTGGTCGTCGCATGGTTCTGCGAGTGCGGGTCCATCGTCAGGATGTCGTTCTGCGCGGCCCAGCGCAGCGTCTGCGCGTGGGCGGGGGCCAACGCGGCGGCAGCAACAAGGCCGGCGGCCAGGCGGGTCGTGAAGGTCATCGAAGGGTCTCCTGTGGAACACGAAACGGGTCACAGCGGCCCCAGGGTGCCGCCGCTGAAGCTGGCGATGCTAGGGCCAGCGGTGGGCCCTGCCAGCCGGGAAAGCACGCGGCGGGCCCGACGGCGTCAGCGCGGCTCGGCCTGCAGGTCGGCGTCGCAGCCCTGGGCCGCGGCGATCCAGCGCCGGGCCAGGCTGCGGGCCCAGGCGGCCGGCAACCAGGGGAGCCAGCGTCGGGGCTGGTCCAGCACGCCACACAGGTAGCGCGCCTGGGCGGCGTCCCAGCGCAGAGCGCGGCAACGCCCCCGGCGCCGCCGCGACACCCACATGCCCAGCGGGCAAGGCTCCTGCACGCAGCACAGCCCGCAGCCGTTGCAAGCCGCGCCGGTGGGCGGCTTGGCCGGTGCGGCAGCATGGATGAGGATCGTGCGGCGTGGCGTCACGGCCACAGTTTGTGCGGTTGCTGGCCGGTTTGTCAGGTCAACAGAGGCCTGAGCGGCGCCCAATTGCTCGCAGCGGGGCAGGGGGCCGGGTGTACAGTCCCGGCTGTTTCCTTACCGTTCCTTCCCGTCCCCTTGCTGGAGCAGTCCTTCAACAGCAAGGCGGGTCGCTAGTCCGCCAACCGGTGCAGCCGGGGCCGCGGAAGGTTGATCAACCCATCCAAGCTCTGGAAACCAGGGCAGAAGGTGAGCGCAGAAGATGATGCAGCAGTCCAGGTCGAACTCGTACCTGTTCGGGGGCAACGCGCCCTACGTCGAAGAGTTGTACGAGGCCTACCTCCTCAATCCGGGCAGCGTGCCAGAGAACTGGCGCGTGTATTTCGACAACCTGCAGCACGTGCCTGCCGTGGACGGCAGCGACAGCCGCGACGTGGCCCATGCGCCCGTGGTCGAGAGCTTCGCCCAGCGCGCCAAGGCCAACGCCTTCGCGCTGAAAGCCAGCGAAGCCGATCTGGCCGTCGCACGCAAGCAGGTGCACGTGCAGAGCCTGATCGCGGCCTACCGCTTCCTGGGGTCACGCTGGGCCGATCTCGATCCGCTCAAGCGCACCGAGCGCCCGAAGATCCCCGAGCTCGAGCCCGCGTTCTACGACCTGAGCGAGTCCGACATGGACATCACGTTCTCGGCCGTGAACACCTATTTCACCAAGGCCGAGCA
Organism: Rubrivivax sp.; assembly: GCA_027489455.1. Taxonomy (GTDB): domain Bacteria; phylum Pseudomonadota; class Gammaproteobacteria; order Burkholderiales; family Burkholderiaceae_C; genus Rubrivivax. Next base: position 8,914 of record JAIXZR010000116.1, read on the forward strand.
CATGAGCCTGCGCGAGATCGTGCAGGCCCTGCGTGAAACCTA
>JAIXZR010000235.1 GCA_027489455.1 Rubrivivax sp.
ATCGGCTGCCACTACATGGCCACCTGGATGGACCGCAGCACCGCCACCTTCACGCAGATGGGCGGCGAAGGCGTGCCCTGGGTGGGCCAGTCGCCTTTCACGAACGAAGAGCACATCTTCGCCAACCTGGGCGACGGCACCTACTTCCACAGCGGCCTGCTGGCCATCCGCCAGAGCATCGCCGCGAGCGTGAACATCACCTACAAGGTGCTCTACAACGACGCGGTCGCGATGACCGGCGGCCAGCAGGTGGGTGAACGCGCCGAAGGCCACACCGTGCTGCAGATCATGAAGAGCCTGACGAGCGAAGGCGTGGCCAAGCTCGTGATCGTGACCGACGAACCGGCCAAGTACGCCGGCGTGACGCTGGAGCCCGGCGTCACCGTGCACCACCGCGACCAGCTCGACGAGATCCAGCGTGAGTTCCGCCTGATCAAGGGCACCACGGCCATCATCTACGACCAGACCTGCGCCACCGAAAAGCGCCGCCGCCGCAAGCGCGGCAAGCTCACCGCGCCGGCCAAGCGCGTGGTCATCAACGAAGCCGTGTGCGAAGGCTGCGGCGACTGCGGCGTGCAGAGCAACTGCCTGAGCGTGGAGCCGGTGGAAACCGAATTCGGCCGCAAGCGGCAGATCAACCAGAACAGCTGCAACCTGGACTTTTCCTGCGTGAAAGGCTTCTGCCCCAGCTTCGTGACGGTGGAAGGCGGGCAGCTGAAGAAGCCCAAGAAGGAAAAGAAGGGCGACCTGAGCACGATGCCGCCGCTGCCCGAGCCCACCCTGCCGCTGGCTGAAAGCGCCTGGGGCATCGTGGTGGGCGGCGTGGGCGGCACCGGCGTCATCACCATCGGCCAGCTGCTGGGCATGGCCGCGCACCTGGAAGGCAAGGGCGTGGTGACGCAAGACGCCGGCGGCCTGGCGCAGAAGGGGGGAGCCACCTGGAGCCACATCCAGATCGCCAACCGGCCTGACGCCATCTTCACCACCAAGGTGGACACGGCGCAGGCCGACCTGGTGATCGCCTGCGACAGCATCGTCGGCGCGGCCAAGTACACGCTGACGGTGATGCAGCAGGGCCGCACTTACGTGGCACTCAACACCCACGGCACGCCCACCGCCGCCTTCGTACGCAATGCCGACTGGCAGTTCCCGGGCGGGCAGTGCGAAGCCGCCATCCGCGGCAGCGTGGGCGACGCCCTGGTGGGCGCCTTCGATGCCGAAGCCGTGGCGGTGGCGATGCTGGGCGACAGCATCTACACCAACCCGCTGATGCTGGGCTACGCCTGGCAGCAGGGCCGCATCCCGCTGACGCATGCGGCGCTGATGCGTGCCATCGAACTGAACGGCGTGCAGATCGAGAACAACAAGGCCGCCTTCGAATGGGGCCGGCGCTGCGCGCACGACCTGGCGGCGGTGCAGAGCCTGTTTGCGGCACGGCAGGTGATCCAATTCGTCAAGAAGCCCAGCCTGGCCGAAACCGTGGCCAAGCGGGTCGAGTTCCTCACCGGCTACCAGGACGCGGCCTATGCGGCCCAGTACCAGACCTTCGTCGAGAAGGTGCGCGCTGCCGAGCAAAAGGCCACAGGCGACAAGGGCGGCACCGCGCTGACCGAAGCCGTGGCCCGCTACCTCTTCAAGCTAATGGCCTACAAAGACGAGTACGAGGTGGCGCGCCTGCACACCGACCCGGCCTTCCTGGCCAAGATCGACGCGATGTTCGAAGGCGACTACAAGCTGGTGCACCACCTGGCCCCGCCTGGCATTGCCAAGACCAATGCGCGCGGTGAGCTGGTGAAGCAGCCGTTCGGGCCGTGGATCCGCAGCGCCTTTGGCGTGCTGGCGAAGATGAAAGGCTTGCGCGGCGGTGCGCTGGACTTCTTCGGCCGCAACGCCGAACGCCAGACCGAGCGGGCGCTGATCACCGAATACCGCGCCTGCATCGAAGAACTGCTGCGCACGCTGGACGCCGGCAACCGCGCGCTGGCCGTGGACATTGCGCGCATCCCGGAAGACATCCGCGGCTATGGCCACGTGAAGGAGCGCCACCTGAAGGCCGCGCGCACGAAGTGGGAAGCGCTGATGCAGCGCTGGCGCACGGGGCAGGCGCCCACACGCCAAGCCGCCTAAAGCTGGGGACCAGGCGGCCAAGCCGCCTGAACGCCGCAGTCAAACCGCTTGAACGCCCGGGCTATCCCGGGCGTCGACACTTCTGCGGGTGATGAACACCACCGCCCGCTACCACCCCGTCAGCATGGCCCTGCACTGGCTGCTGGCCCTGCTGATCCTGGGGTCGCTGGCGGTGGGCCTGTACATGACGGGGCTGCCGTTTTCGCCGCAGCGGCTGAAGCTCTACAACTGGCACAAGTGGGCCGGGGTGGTGATCCTGTTGCTCTCGGCCGCGCGGCTGCTGTGGCGGCTGGCGCAGAAGCCACCGGCCATGCCGGCGATGCCGGCCTGGCAGGCACGCGCCGCGCACGGCGCGCACCTGGCGCTGTACGCGCTGTTCTTCGCCGTGCCGCTGTCGGGCTGGGCCTACAGCTCGGCGGCGGGCTTCCCCATCGTGCTGTTCGCGGTGCTGCCTCTGCCGGACTGGGTGCCGGTAAGCCGTGAACTCGCGGAACTCCTCAAGCCCGTGCACCACTACACGGCCTACGCCCTGGCCGCCGTCATCGCCCTGCATGTGGCCGCGGCGCTGAAGCACCACCTCGTCGACCGCGATGGCCTGCTGCTGCGCATGCTGCCCGGCCGCGGCTGAACCCCACGTCACCCCCACACGACCATGTCCTCACGCACTCTTTTCAGCCTGACCCTGGCCATCGCGCTGCTGGCCGCCGTCGCCCACCCTGGCACCGCCCACGCGCAGGCCAAGCCGGCGCAACTGCAGGCCGCGGCCAGCCAGATCGCCTTCACCACGCGCCAGATGGGCGTGCCGGTGGAAGGCAAGTTCACCCAGTTCACGGCCCAGGTCGCCCTGGACCCGAAGAAGCCCGAGGCCGGCAGCGTGGCCTTCACCATCGACACCGGCAGCGCCCGCTTCGGCAGCGCCGAGCTCGATGCCGAGGTGCCCAAGCCCACCTGGCTGAACGTGCCGAAGTTCCCGCAGGCCACGTTCCAGAGCATCAGCATCAAGGCCACCGGGCCGGGCCGCTTCGACGTGGCCGGCAAGCTGGCCATCAAGGGCGCCACACGCGACGTGGTGGTGCCCGTGCAGGTGGTGCAGGCTGGCAGCGGTGCTGCGCTAACCAGCACCGCCAGCGGCAGCTTCACGCTGAAACGGCTGGACTTCAAGATCGGCGAAGCCGAATGGGCCGACACCTCGATGCTCGGCAACGACGTGGTCGTGAAGTTCAAGCTCGTCCTCACCGGCCTGGCACCGCTGTGACACGGCCCACGCTGCACCCGAATCCCCACCCACTCCCGAGAGAAACCACAATGAAGCACACCCTCCTCAGCGTCGCTGCAGCCACCGCCCTGCTGGCCCTGGCCGGCACGGCCCAGGCCCAGAGCGCCAGCTACACCATCGACCCCACGCACACCTTTGTGACCTTCGAGGCGATGCACTTCGGCACCTCGACGACGCGCGGCCGCTTCGACAAGAAGGAAGGCACGATCCAGTTCGACCGCGCCGGCAAGACCGGCAAGCTCGACATCACGATCGACATGGCGTCCATCAACACCGGCGTGGCCCCGTTCGACAAGCACCTGCAGAGCGCCGATTTCTTCAACGTTGCCGCCCACCCCACGGCGCGCTTCGTGGCCGATAGCTTCAGCTTCGACGGCGACAAGGTCACGCGCATCAACGGCACCCTCACGCTGCTGGGCAAGACCGGCCCGGTGGTGCTGACGGGCAGCCGCTTCAACTGCTACGACAACCCGTTCTTCAAGCGCCAGGTGTGTGGCGGCGACTTCGAAACCACCATCAAGCGCAGCCAGTGGGGCATGACCTACGGCCTGCCCGGCATCCCGGACGACGTGAAGCTCGTCATCCAGGCGGAAGCCATCAAGCAATAAGGGTCGCGCCTTGGCCTGAAGATCGGGCCATGCGACCTTCATCCCTGCGCCGGCAGCTGCCGGTCATCGCGCTGCTGTGTGCAGCCTGGCCGGCCACCGCGCAGCCGGTGGAATTCCAGCTGGTGCCGGAACAGAGCTTCGTGCACTTCGAGGTCCTGCACTTCGGCACCAGCACCATCCGCGGTCGCTTCGGGCCCCTGCAGGGCCTGGCCAGCCTGGACCGCACGGCCGGCCGCGGCGAAGTGAGCCTGCGCGTTGCCACGGCCGGCGTCAGCACCGGCATCCCGGTGTTCGACGCCCGGCTGCGCCAGGGCGACCTGCTGGCCAGCGAAGAGCACCCCGAGGCCTTCTTCGTCGCGCGCGACTTCCGCTTCGAAGGCGCCGAGCTGCGCGAAGTGCGCGGTGAATTCACCTTCCGCGGGCAATCGCGGCCCCTGACGCTGCGCAGCTTGCGCTTCGCCTGCCGCACGGATCTGCCAGCCCAGCGGGAAATCTGCGGTGGCGACTTCGACGCCGAGGTACTGCGCAGCGATTACGGCGCCAGCTTCGGCCTGCCGCTGGTGGGCAACCGGGTGCGCCTGGTGGTGCAGGTCGAAGCCCAGCGCAGCCTGCGCTGACCGGCGACGCGGCTGATTGCCGCTGTCCAGGTCAAAACTGTTGTCACCTGGGCGCACGGCGTGCTGCCGCGTCAGCACGCATCAGCCTGGGGTTAAGCCGACTTGCTCATCGTTCAGGCACTGCGCATAGTCAGGATGTTGTGCCGGACGGCGAGGGGCTCCCTGCTGCCTGACTGGCCAGACCACCCCCACCTCTGACCCCGTGCAGGAGACATCGACATGACCGAAGCCAAGAAGGCAGCCCCCCGCCGCCAGTTTCTACACCGCGCTGCCGCTGGCGCCGTGGGCGCAGGCGCCTTGGCCGCACCCGCCGTTTCGAGCGCGCAGACCGCCACCTTCCGCTTCCAGAGCACCTGGCCGGCCAAGGACATCTTCCACGAGTACGCCAACGACTTCGCCAAGAAGGTCAACGACCTGGGAGGCGGCCGCCTGAAGATCGAAGTGCTGCCCTCGGGCTCGGTGGTGCCGGCCTTCCAGCTGCTCGACGCCGTCAACAAGGGCACGCTCGACGGCGGCCACGGCGTGCTGGCCTACCACTACGGCAAGAGCAATGCGCTGGCCTTGTGGGGCTCCGGCCCGGCCTTCGGCATGGACCCGAACATGGTGCTGGCCTGGCACAACTACGGCGGCGGCAAGGCCCTGCTGGAAGAGATCTACAAGTCGCTCAACATCGACGTCACCTCCTTCGTCTACGGCCCGATGCCCACGCAGCCGCTGGGCTGGTTCAAGAAGCCCATCTCCAAGCCGGACGATCTGAAGGGCTTGAAGTACCGCACGGTGGGCCTGGCCATCGACGTGTTCAAGGAACTGGGCGCCGCCGTCAACCCCCTGCCCGGTGGCGAAATCGTGCCGGCGCTGGACCGCGGCCTGATCGACGCAGCCGAGTTCAACAACGCTTCGTCTGACCGCCTGCTAGGCTTCCCCGACGTGGTGAAGAACTGCATGCTGCAAAGCTTCCACCAGAGCGGCGAGCAGTTCGAGATCCTCTTCAACAAGGGCAAGTACGACGCCCTGCCGGCTGAACTGCGGGCCGCCATCGACTACGGCGTGCAGGCCGCCAGCGCCGACATGTCCTGGAAGGCCATCCAGCGCAACAGCCAGGACTACATCGAGCTGAAGAACGCCAAGATCAACTTCTTCAAGACGCCCGACTCGGTCCTGCGCGCACAGCTCGCGGCCTGGGACAAGGTCACTGCCGCGAAGGCGGCAGAACAGCCGCTGTTCAAGAAGGTGATGGACAGCCAGCGTGTCTTTGCCCAGCGCGCCGGCGCCTGGCAGAACGACTACATGGTCGACTTCAAGATGGCGTGGAACCACTACTTCCGCGCGCCGGCCAAGAAGACCTGATCTTCGCCAGCCCTGCCCAGGGTCACCGCTGCTGCAAGGCCGGTGGCCCTTCTCTTTGGGCATTTGCCCCTGTTTTCCGTCCGGAGTAAGCCTGATGCAAAGCCTGCTGCTGCGCGTAGACCGTCTGTCCACCTGGCTGGGTCAGCTTTTCTCGTGGCTCATCGTGGCCCTGACCCTGATGATCACGTGGGAGGTGTTCTCGCGCTACGCCTTGAACAAGCCACACGATTGGGCACTGGACGCGCAGATCATCATGTACGGCAGCCTGTTCATGATGGCTGGCGCCTACACCCTGGCCAAGAACGGCCATGTGCGCGGCGACGTGCTCTACAGCTTCTTCAAGCCGCGAACGCAGGCGGGGTGGGATCTGCTGCTTTACTTCGTGTTCTTCATGCCGGGTGTCGTGGCCATGACCTGGGCTGGATGGACATTTGCCAACGAATCGCTGGCGATCCGCGAGAGCACCTTCAGCGCCACGCCGATCCCCATCTACCCCTTCAAGTTCATCATCCCGCTAGCCGGCGCGATGCTGCTGCTGCAGGGCATCGTGGAGATCGTGCGCTGCATCCAGTGCATCCGCGACGGCGCCTGGCCTTCGCGTGAGCAGGACGTGGAGGAAGTCGACGTCGACAAGCTCAAGGCCATGGTGCACGTCAAGGACGAGGACATCGCCAAGCTCGATGCCATGCTGGTCAAGCAGGAGTCCGCCAAGTGAAGATCCGCAAGGAACTCTGGTTCGGCTTCATCATCATGGGGCTGATCATCGCTGGCACCGCCACGATGCTTCTGTCGGCCGACAAGATCACCAACGGCCACCTCGGGCTGATGATGCTGGGGCTGGTGGTGGTGGCCATCATGCTGGGCTTCCCGACAGCGTTCACGCTGATGGGCATGGGCATGATCTTCACCTGGATCGCCTACGAGGAGAACACCTCCAAGACGCTGACCCTGATGGTGCAGAGCGCGTTCAAGGTGATGGGCAACGACGTGCTCATCTCGATCCCGCTGTTCGTGTTCATGGGCTATCTCGTCGAGCGCGCCAACCTGATCGAGAAGCTCTTCAAGAGCCTGCACCTGGCGATGGCGCGCGTGCCCGGCTCGCTGGCCGTGGCCACGATCTTCACCTGCGCGGTGTTCGCCACGGCCACCGGCATCGTCGGCGCGGTGGTCACGCTGATGGGGCTGCTGGCCTTCCCGCAGATGATCAAGGGCGGCTACGACGTGCGCGTCGGCGCCGGGGCCATCACGGCCGGGGGCTGCCTGGGCATCCTGATCCCGCCCTCGGTGATGTTGATCGTCTACGGCGCCACGGCCGGCGTGTCGGTGGTGCAGCTTTATGCCGGCGCCCTGTTTCCCGGCCTCATGCTGGCGGGTCTGTACATCGTCTACGTGGTGTTGCTGGCCAAGCTCAAGCCGAACCTGATGCCGCCGCTGTCGATGGCCGACCGCTTCGTGCCGCTGCCCAGCGGCACTGCGCAGGTCTCCCAGCAGATCTCGAACACCGCGCTGCCGGCCTTGCTGCGCGCCCTGGCCGGCGGGCTCAAGGGGCCCGCCAACCAGGCCGTTTCCACCGGCTACCTGCTGCAGCAGCTGGGCGTGGCGCTGCTGCCGCTGCTGGTGTTCGCGGCCGCCACGGCGCTGAGCTGGCACATGAACACGCGACCGGCCGAGCCGGAAGTGGCCATGGCCCCGATGGGCAGCGGCATGGCCGAGCCATCCGGCACCGAGGCAGGCGAGTCTTCGTCCAGCGGTGGGCTGCAGGAACCGCCGTCCGGGGGCCTGCAGGAGCCCCCCGCTGCCTCGACCGGCCTGCAGGAACCGCCTGCCAGCGGCCTTCAGGAACCTGCCGTGGCTGCCAGCGGCGTCCAGGAACCTCCGGCGAGCACACTGCAGGAACCCGCCGCCAGCACCCCGCCCGCCACCGGGGGGCTGCAGGAACCCGCCGCGGCCGCCAGCAACGCGGCCCCGGGCGCCCCGGCTGCCGCTGCCGAACGCACGCCACCGACGCGCGGCTTCTGGATCGGCGTGGGCGTCGGCACGCTGGCGATGGTGGGGTTCTACGCCATGCTCAGCTTCCAGCGGCTCGAGATCTTCAAGATGCTGCTGTCCAGCTTCTTCCCGCTGGTGGTGCTGATCCTGGCGGTGCTGGGCAGCATCGTGCTGGGCCTGGCCACACCCACCGAGGCCGCGGCCGTGGGTGCGTTCGGCGGCTTCCTGCTGGCCCTGGCCTACCGGCAGTTCAACATGACGATGCTGAAGGAGTCGGTGTTCCTCACCGCCAAGACCAGCGCCATGGTGTGCTGGCTGTTCGTGGGCAGCGCCATCTTCTCGGCCGCGTTCGCGCTGCTGGGCGGACAGGAACTGGTCGAGCACTGGGTCATGTCGATGAACCTGACGAAGACCGAGTTCCTGATCCTGAGCCAGGTCATCATCTTCATCCTGGGCTGGCCGCTGGAGTGGACCGAGATCATCGTGATCTTCATGCCCATCTTCATCCCGCTGCTGGACAACTTCGGCGTCGACCCGCTGTTCTTCGGCCTGCTGGTGGCGCTGAACCTGCAGACCGCCTTCCTGAGCCCGCCGGTGGCGATGGCCGCCTTCTACCTGAAGGGCGTGAGCCCGCCGCACGTGACACTGAACCAGATCTTTGCCGGCATGCTGCCCTTCATGGGCATCCAGGTGATCGCGATCATCCTGCTCTACCAGTTCCCGGCCATCGGCCTGTGGCTGCCGAGCGTGCTGTACAAGTAAGCGGCACAGGGGCCGGGCCTGCGGGCCCGGGCCAGCAAGAAAAAACGGGCGCCGCGGCGCCCGTTTTGCTGTCGGCCCGGGGTCTGGCCCCGGCCGCGTGGCGCGCCTCAGCGCGCGAAGGACCGGCCGAAGGCGAACACCGAGTTCGGCGCGCGCGAAGCGATCGGCTTTGGCAGCGGCTTGACGGGTTCGGCGCGGCGCACGGGGGTGGGCTCGATGCTCACACCCTTGGCCTGCTGTTCCTGCACCAGGCTGTGCAGCGACACGGTGGCCATCTGCTCGCGCATCACCTGGTTCAGGCGCAGCCAGAGTTCACGGGAGGGGCCGTTGTCGTCCTGGCCGCCGGCTTCGGTGTCGGCTGCCAGTTCGTCGACGGCGCAGACGATGTCGGCCACCGAGATGTCCTCGGCCGACCGGCCGAGCGTGTAGCCGCCGCCCGGGCCGCGGGTGCTGACGACCATGCCCTGCTGGCGCAGGCGTGCGAACAGCTGCTCCAGATACGACAGGGAGACCCCCTGGCGCGTGCCGATGGCCGCCAGGGCCACGGGCCCGCTGCTCTGGCGCAGGGCCAAGTCGATCATCGCGTTGACGGCGTAGCGGCCTTTGGTGGACATGCGCATGACGTGCTCCTCAAGGAAAGTTGATCAGATCCCAGGCTGCTTGGGCATCGGCAATCGCAGGTCCGGATGAACGGGGCTGCAGGCCGGGACAGTGACAGGACGATGGAAGAGGTACAACAGGACGCACTGTAGGGTTCTGACCACGCGCCGTAAATTCGCATTTTCAGGCCACTATTCTTCGGTTTTCTCGAAGCTTCAGCGATCCGGTAAAGACCATGAACTACAAGCACCTGCACTACTTCTGGGCCACGGCCAAGGCCGGTGGCGTGACGCGCGCCAGCGAACAGCTCTTCACCACGCCGCAGACGCTGTCGGGCCAGATCAAGCTGCTGGAAGACCGGCTGGGCCGCAAGTTGTTCCGCAAGAACGGCCGCGAACTGGAGCTGACCGAGGAAGGCCGCATCGCGCTGGGCTATGCCGAAGACATCTTCACGTTGGGCGGCGAGCTGGAAGCCGCGCTGCGCGACCAGGTCGGCGAAGGCGCCCGCCAGGTGGAATTCCGCGTCGGCGTGGCCGATTCGGTGGCCAAGCCCGTGGCCTACCGCCTGCTGGAGCCGGCGCTGAACCTGGCCGAGCCGGTGCGGATGGTCTGCCATGAATGGAAGTTCGCCGACCTGCTGGCCGAGCTGGCGCTGCACAAGCTGGACCTCGTGATCGCCGACGAGCCGGTGTCCAAGCGCATCAGCGTGAAGGCCTTCAACCACGCGCTGGGCTCGTCGACGATGACCTTTTTCGCTGCCGGCAACCTGGCCGCACGGCTGCAGGGCCCGTTCCCGGGCTGCCTGAACGGCGCGCCGATGCTGATCCCCAGCCTGGCGTCGTCGGTGCGGGCCCCGTTCGACGCCTGGCTCAAGCGCCACCGCCTGCAGCCGCGGGTGATCGGCGAATTCGACGACGGCGCGCTGATGAAGGCCTTCGGCCGCGAAGGCCGCGGCGTCTTCATGTCACCCAGCGTCGTGGAAGAGCAGACGGCGCAGCAGTACGACGTGCAGATCCTCGGCCGCAGCGATGAACTGGTGGAGAACTTCTACGCCATCTCGGTGGAGCGGCGCATCACCCACCCCTGCGTGGCCGCGATCACCGAAGCCGCGCGCGGCCAGCTGTTCGGGCACTGATCCCGCCGGGCCGGCCTGTCGCCCGAAGCCGCAGCCTGTCGGCCCGCGCCGACGCTGCATCGTGCCGGGCTGGCGCACGACCGCGGGCTCCGTAAAGTGCAGTCATCGGCCCTGCCTGCCCTCCCCCGCCATCCCACGCCGCGCCCTCATGACCGCCCCCGCATCCCCGCAGACCACCCCGCCCGGCACGCCGTGGCGGGCACGCTGGCAGTCGTTCTCGAGCAGCGCGCTGAAGGCCTTCCACGCCTACGCCAGCTGGCTGGTCAGCATCAGCTGGCGGCGCTTCATCGTGCTGTCGCTGCTGCTGCTGATCACGGTGGCGATCCTGCACGACCTGCCGCCCTTCACCTGGACGATCACCGAGCGCGTGGAGCCTTTCCCGGCACGCGAGACCCCGGCCGCCCGCCCGGCCCCGCCGGCCCCCCCTGCGCCGGCGGCGCCCCCGGCGCTGCCGCGCGCCAGCGACCCCTTGCCCGGGGTGCGCATCGACATCCCGCCCGGCATGAAGCCGGGCGACGGCACGGGCGTGGACATCAGCATCGGCAAGGACGGCGTGCGCATCACGGCCAAGCCCGCGGCCGAAGCGGCTTCAGCGGCGCAGGCGGCGCAGAGCGCAGCGTCCGATGCGGCGCGGGCCGCCGACGCCATCGCCGCGGCGGCAGAAAGCCTGCGCCAGACGCTGCCTTCGGGCGCCGACCGTGAAGAGATCCGCCGCGCCATCGAAGACGCCAAGCGCGAGATGGCCGATGCCGTGCGCGAAGCCCGCCGCGATGCCGAGCAGGCCGCGCGGGACGCCGAGCAGGCGCGGCGCGACGCCGAGGAAGCCATCCGCGAGATGAGCGACGAGCTGCGCGGCCCCCGCACCCGCACCACCCGCGTGGGCGTGGGCGACTTCCTGATGAACTTCACGCTCGTCTGGATCCTGGCTTCGCTGATCCTGAAGATCACCTACAAGGGCCGCATCGTGGCCGAGGTGAAGGCTGCGCAGGCCACCGAGACCGCGGAAGCCGAATCCTTGAAGCGCCAGGTGGTGGAAGCGCGCATGGCGGCCATGCAGGCGCAGGTGGAGCCGCACTTCCTGTTCAACACCCTGGCCAGCATCGACCACCTGATCGAGACCGACCCGCCGCGCGCCAGCCAGATGCAGAAGAACCTGATCGCGCTGCTGCGCGCCAGCATGCCGACGATGCGCGAAGCCAACGGCACCGCCGGCGCCGGCGCCACCCAGGGCGTGCGCGACCTGGGGCGCGAGCTGGCGGTGATCCGGCCTTACCTGGAGATCCTGAAAGTGCGGATGGAAGAGCGGCTGACGACCCAGATCGACGTGCCCGACGGCCTGCTGTCGGCGGAGTTCCCGCCGATGATGATCCAGACCCTGGTCGAGAACGCCATCAAGCACGGCCTGGAACCCAAGGCCGAAGGCGGCCACCTGCGCGTGGCGGCCGAGGTGCTGCACGGCAAGCTGGCCGTGACGGTGGCCGACACGGGCCTGGGCTTCGGCCGCGCGCCCACCGCCGGCACGGGCGTGGGCCTGGCCAACATCCGCGAACGCCTGCAGCTGCTGTTCGGGCCCCGGGCATCGCTGACGGTGGCCGAAAACCAGCCCAGCGGCACCCGCGTCACCATCAGCGTGCCCTACAAGCCCGTGGCCGAGATGGCCGACGCCTGACCGACCGCACCCTTGCTGAACACCGGAGACTCGCCATGGACACCCCGCTGAACGCCGCCACCCCCCCGATCCGGCCCACCGGACGCGCCACGCGCCGCTGGCTGTGGGCCGGCGTGTTCGCGCTGGCTGCGGTGCTGGCCATCGCGGCCGCCTGGGCCGCCGGCAGCGCGCTGTGGTCGCACATGGCGGGCCTCGGCGGCATGCACAGCGATTTCGACATCACCGTCAACGGCCAGCCCTGGGGCGGCGAAAGCATGGGCCACCTGCTGGGCTGGGCCATCGGCGCCGGCGTGCTGGCGCTGCTGCTGGTCCTGGCCCTGACGGTGGTACTGCCGCTGGCACTGGGCGGCGTCGTGCTGGGCGTGCTGCTGGTGCTGGGGCTGGTCGTGGGCATCGTTGCGCTGCCCGTGCTGCTGGTGCTGGCGCTGCTGTTGTCGCCGCTGCTGGCGCTGGCCGGGCTGGCCTGGATGCTGTTCGGCTGACCTAGGATCCCGACCATGGACACCCCCCGCCCCGCCCCCCGGACCACCGCCGTCCTGGCCGACGACGAACGCCTGATGCGCGACCAGCTGCGCGCCCGCCTGGCCGAGGTCTGGCCAGAGCTGGAAATCGTCGCCGAAGCCAAGAACGGCCTGGAAGCCGTGCAGCTGGCCGACGCCCACCGGCCCGACATCGTCTTCCTGGACATCCGCATGCCCGGGCTGACGGGCGTGGACGCGGCGCGGCAGATCGCCCAGTTGCCGCCGCGCGAAGGCGATGACGACGACCCGCCGCTGCCCGAGATCGTCTTCATCACCGCCTACGACCAGTACGCGGTGGAAGCCTTCGAGCAGGGTGTGGTCGACTATGTGCTCAAGCCCGCCGAGCGCGAGCGCCTGCAGCTCACCGTGCAGCGCGTGCAGCAGCGCCTGGCGGCGCGCCAGGCCGGGGCCGAGCCGGCCACGCCCGGGCGCCCGCTGCAACAGCTGCTGCACCAGCTCTCGGCGCAGCTGAACCCGGGCAAGGCCGCCACCTACCTGCGCTGGATCCAGGCCACGGTGGGCCAGACGATCCAGATGATCCCGGTCGAGGACGTGCTCTTCTTCGTCAGCGACGAGAAGTACACCCGCGTGCAGACGGCGCAGGTCGAGGCGCTGATCCGCAAGCCCATCAAGGAGCTGGTCGACGAGCTCGACCCGCAGCTGTTCTGGCAGATCCACCGCAGCACCCTGGTGGCAGTGAACGCCATCGCCGGCGTCACGCGCGATTTCCGCGGCCGCCAGATCGTCAGCGTCAAGGGCCACCCCGAAAAACTCGAGGTCAGCCGCAGCTACACGGGGCTGTTCAAGGGCATGTGAGCCGCCGCCCGCGCGGCCTTCAGGCCGCAGGCGTGCCGGCGCCGGCCTTGGCCGCCATCGCGTCGCGCAGCTTCTTCAGGCGTTCACGCGGGTCGCCCTGCGACACCGCCTCGTCGAGCTTCATTTCCTTGACGAAGCGGCTGGGCACGCCGGGCACCGTGTCGCGGCCCTTCTTGCGCCGGCGCAGCGTGCTCACCAGCAGGGTCTGGCGCGCGCGCGTGATGCCCACGTACATGAGGCGGCGTTCTTCCTCGAGCCGCTCGGGCGTCATCTCTTCGTCACCGCTGCGAAAGGGCAGCAGGCCCTCGTTCACGCCCACCAGCATCACGTGCGGCCACTCCAGGCCCTTGGCGGCGTGCAGGGTGGACAGGGTCACCACGTCCTGCTCGTCGCCGCGCTCGGCCAGGCTGATGATCACGCTGATGGTCTGCGCCACCTGCAGCACGGTCTGGCGTTCCACCTCGAAGGTGCTGCCGCTGTCCTGCTCGGTCTGGCCGCCGCAGCGCCGGGCCATCCAGTCGACGAAGTCGAGCACGTTGGTCCAGCGCGCGGCGGCCAGCTTTTCGCTGTCCTCGCCGTCGAACAGGTGCTGCTCGTAGCGGATGTCCTTCAGCCAGCCCAACAGCAGTTCACGCGCAGGCGCTTCGCCGCTGGTGTGCTTGGCGCGCTGCTGCAGGTCGTTGATCTCGCGGCCGAACTGCTGCAGGGCGTCCATCGCCTTGCCCTTGAGCGACATCGCCAGGCTGGGCGCGAACAGCGCCTCGAACAGGCTGACCTTCCACTTCGCCGCAAATTCGCCCAGCGCCAGCAACGTCTGGTGGCCGATGCCGCGCTTGGGCGTGGTGACGGCGCGCAGGAAGGCCGGGTCGTCGTCGGGGTTCACCAGCAGGCGCAGCCAGGCGCAGAGGTCCTTGATCTCGGCGCGGTCGAAGAAGCTCTGACCGCCGCTGACCTTGTACGGGATCTGCGCCGCGCGCAGCTTCTGCTCGAACACCCGCGCCTGGTGGTTGGCACGGTAGAGGATGGCAAAGCTGGCCAGCTTGTTGTTGCCGTCATTGGCCCGCAGGCTCTGGATGCGCGAGACCATGCGCTCGGCCTCGTGCTCCTCGCCGTCGCACTGCAGCAGGCGCACGGGCTCGCCATCGCCGAACTCGCTCCACAGCTTCTTCTCGAAGAGCTTGGGGTTGTTCGCGATCACGGCGTTGGCCGCGCGCAGGATGTGGCCGGTGCTGCGGTAGTTCTGCTCCAGCGCGATCACCTTCAGCTGCGGGAAGTCCTGCGGCAGCCGCTTCAGGTTGTCCAGCGTCGCGCCGCGCCAGCCGTAGATGCTCTGGTCGTCGTCGCCGACGGCGGTGAAGCGGCCCCGCTCGCCCACCAGCACCTTCAGCAGTTCGTACTGCACGGCGTTGGTGTCCTGGTATTCGTCCACCAGCACATGGCCGAAGGTGCCCTGCCACTTGGCGCGCAGCTCGGGCTGCTGCTGCAGCAGGCGCAGGGGCAGCAGGATCAGGTCGTCGAAGTCCACGGCCTGGTAGGCCTGCAGGCGCTCTTGATAACGCTGCATCACGGCAGCGGCCTGGCGCTCGTCGGCGTCGGCGGCAGCCGCCGCAGCGCCGGCGGCGTCCAGGCCCTGGTTCTTCCAGCCGCTGATGGCCCACTGCCAGCGCCGCGCCAGGGCCGCATCGGTGGTGCCGCCGGCATCGCGCAGCACCGAGAGCACGTCGTCGCTGTCCAGGATGCTGAACTGCGGCTTCAGCCCCGCGGCCTGGCCGTCGCTGCGCAAGAGGCGCACGCCCAGGCTGTGAAAGGTGCTGATGGCCAGATCGCGCGCGGCGCGACCGCCTACCAGGGCCTTGGCGCGCTCGCGCATCTCGGCCGCGGCCTTGTTGGTGAAGGTGATGGCGGCGATCTGCTTCGCGTCCAGCCCGCTGTGCAGCAGCTGCTCGATCTTGTGCACGATCACGCGCGTCTTGCCCGATCCGGCGCCGGCCAGCACCAGGCAGGGGCCGTGCAGATGGCGCACGGCCTCCATCTGCGCGTTGTTCAGGCTGGCGGGCGGGGCGGCAGGGGCAGGCATGCTGCGCGGCATGTTAGCCGCCGGGCTGCTGGCACGCGGCCATGCGCGCCGCGCAGCGTCAGAGCATGAAGCCCAGGTTGCGCACGCTCGGGTTGAAGTTGGCCAGGTTGGGGAAGATGTCCAGCAACTGGCCGTCCGTCAGCCCCATCCAGCGGCCCAGGGTCGCGCCGAGCTGGTCCACCGACGTCGTGGGCAGCAGCGAGCCGTTGCCGATCTGGTCAGGGCTGCCGTCGAAGTTGTTGTTGTTGGTGTTCTTCACCGCCAGCGTCGGGAAGCTGCCGAAGCACTGGCCGCCGCGGACGGCGCCGCCCATGAGGAAATGGTGTGCGCCCCAGCCGTGGTCGGTGCCGTCGCCATTGCTGGTGAAGGTGCGTCCGAAGTCGCTGGCGGTGAAGGTCGTCACCTGCTGGCGCGCACCGAGGTTGCCCAGGGTGTCGTCGAAGTACTTCATGGCCTGCGACAGGCGGGCCATCAGGTCGGCGTGGTTGCGGTTCTGCAGGTCGTGCGTGTCGAAGCCGCCCAGGCTAACGAAGAACACCTGCCGCGACACGCCCGTGAGCCCGCGCATGCCGGCGTCCACCATGCGCGCCACCACCTGGAACTGCTGCGCCAGCGAATTGGCCGCGGTGGTGCCGGTCAGCGGGTTGTCGTAGCGCAGCTTGGGGTCGTTGGCCTGGTTGTAGGCACCGCTGGCCGGCGCGGTGCCGAAGACCGGATCGCTGGGCGCACGCAGTGCGGTGCGCAGGATCTGCTCGGAGTCGATCGAGCGGCGCGAGACCGCCGCCAGGTCGACGTCGAAGGGGTGGGTGCTCTGCGCCGTGGTGGCCACGCGCTGCAGCGCGCTGCCCACGTCGGCCGACCCGAACAGCTGGCCGGCGCTGTTGACGCCCATCAGCACCGCGCCGTTGACGCTGACCTGGTACTGCTTGACGTTCTCGCCCGACAACCAGACGGCGTTGCCGCTGGCCGAGATGGCGGTGAACACCGGGCGCGCGTTCTGCGATGCCAGCAGGTCGCCCATCAGCCCGCCCCAGCCCAGGGTGGCGCCTTCGGGCCCCAAGGCTTGCCAGGTGTTCTGCTGGTCGTTGTGCGAGAACAGCCGCGCCGGCTTCGGGTGCGTGGCCAGCGCGTACTGCGCCTTGGTGGTGGGCATCACCAGCGGGCCAACGTTGGCCAAGATGGCCAGCCGCCGGTCTGTCCTGAACAGGCCCTGCAGGTGGGTCATCAGCGGGTGCAGCGCGTAGGGCCCGCTGCGCATGTTGCTGGGGATGATGGGCAGCGTGCCACCCAGCCGGGCCGGCGACCCCACGGCCGCCGTGGGCACGGGTGGCGTGCCTGGCGGCAGCAGCGCGATGGGATCGGGCATCTGCGTGCGCGTGGCGGTGTAGGCGGCCCAGTTCGAGCGCTCCATCTGCAGCACAGTGTTGAAGGCGTCGTTGCCGCCAAACAGGAAGACGCACACCAGCGCGCGGTATTCGCCGCCGGCCGGTACGCCCTGCGCTGCGGCCGAGCCCAGGGCAGCGAGGTTCAGCGCCAGCGGTGCGGCGCCGGTGCCCACCAGCGCCGACATGCCGGCGGCATGCCGCAGGAACAGGCGGCGCGATGTGTTCGAGGTCGGGTGCATGGCAATCCTTCGATGCGCGTCGGGGGCGGGGGTTACTTCGCGGCCAGGAACTCGGGCGAGGCCAGCACCAGCAGCACGGCCGATCGCACCCGGTTCAGCTTGGCCGTGTCGATCGCCGGCTGGTTGGTGCCCTGCGCGTTGAGCACCGGGATGGCGATGCGCCCCACCGCCGTCGTGATTTCATTGACCAGGCCGGCACTGGCACGGCCGTAGAGCAGCTTCTCGACGACAGAAGCGGTCAGCGCTGCGGGCTGGTCGGCCAGAGCCATCTCCGGCGCCCAGTTGCGCTGCAGATCACGGCGGTTCAGCGTCACACCGTTGACGACGCCATTGGTCTGCCCGACGCCGCTGGTGAGGTTGTCGCGCATGTAGTTCACCCAGCCCGAGACGCTGCTCTCGTTGACGAGCTGCATCTCCGGCGCGACCAAGCCGGCGGCGGCCGATTGCGTGCCGGCAGGCGCATAGCCGGGGCGGTAGAAGTTGAAGACCGAAGGCGAGCGCAGGGGCGTCTGGCCCAACGACGCATTGGGGTTGTCGGTATTGCCCACGCGCCACCAGCCGGTGTCGCTGGTGTGCGGGAAGGCCCGCAGGTAAGCGCCCAGGCGCAGCACCGGCTCACGCACCTTGGCCGTGGCACCGGGCGAGGCCAGGGCCTGCGGGTGCAGCAGGATGGCGCGCACCACGGCCTTGAGATCGCCGCGCACGCCGCTGCCGTTGTTGTCGAATACCGCCGCCACGTCGCGCACATAGGCCGGGCTGGGGTTGCTCGTCACCAGGCGCTGGATGAGCTGGCGCGCCAGGAAAGGCCCGACGTTGGGGTGGCCCGCCAGCGTGTCCAGCGCGGCCGTGAGGCTGGCCATCGGATCGGCCACCACCTGCGCCGGGATGGTGGTGCCCAGGAAGCTCTTCGCGATCATGCTGTGGTATTGCGGATAGGCCTGCATGCGCTTGAAGAAGCGGTCAGGATCCGACTGCCCGCCGGTGTTGCCGTTGAAGAAGCAACTGGCGTTGACCGCTGGGCAGGCATAGCTGAACCCGGTGAAGACATGCGACAGGCCAGCGACGTCGGCCGAGCCGTAGGTTTCCACCGGCTGGCCGTTGACGAGCAGCGGCGTGCCATCGGGCTGGAGCCTGACCACGCCGATGGAGAACAGCTGCATCACCTCGCGCGCGTAGTTCTGGTCCGGGATGCGGCCCGTCGTCGTGTCGGCCTTCTGGTTGCGCAGGTGCGACAGGTACAGGCCCATCAGCGGGTGCAGGGAGACATCTTCCAGCAGCCGGCGGTAGCTGCCGAAGGCGTTGGCGCCCAGCATGTCCAGCCAGGCCGCCAGTGCGCGCGGCTGGTCGCCGACGCTGGTGTCGATGGCGGAAATGACGAAGATCTGCGACAGCGCGAACACTACGCGCTGGCGCAGCTGGTCCTCGCCAGTGACGGCTTGCCGCCAGAAGCTTTCCCAGACCTGGTCCTGCCCGGCCGTGGTGCCTGGGGTGGCGAGCTGGATGGCGGCGTCGCGCGCTTCCCAGTAGGCGCGGTGGGACGTGGCCGGCAGCGTGAACTGGCGGTCGATCCAGGCGCTGTAGCCCTGCACCATCAGCGCGTCGATCTCGGCCGGGGTGGGGCCGAAGCCGGCGCGGGTAAGGAAGCGCGCGGCGTCGTTGCGCGAAGCCGGCAGGTCGGCGATGCGCGGCAACGGGGCGGCGCGGACGGCCGTGCGCTGGGCCGCGGTGGCCGCAGGCTTGTCGGCGGCGGTGGCGGGTGCCGTGGCCAGCAGCCCGGTGAACATCGCCGCGGCCAGCGACAACGGTGTCGCGAGGGCGAAAAACTTTTGCGCCGCAGACACGGCGGGGGTGCGAATGCTCACCTGGGGTCTCCTGCTGGCCAGCGTGCAGGGCCCGGGGGCCCTGGCGCAGGTGCAGGCGGCGCACTGGGGATGCCGCGCTCAGACCCTGCCCTGTCGGGGCATTCTCATCAAGTTTCGTGAGCTTTTGCCAGCCCTGAATTGCGCGGGTTTGTAATCCGTGCCAGGTGCTGTAAGCGTGGCCGGGCCCCGGGGCGTCAGGCGCGCAGGAAGCCCAGGTTACGGGCGGCAGGGTCGAAGTTGGCGCTGTTGGGGAAAACCTCCAGCAACTGCTGCGGCGTCAGGCCGAACCAGGCCCCCAGCGTGCTGCCCAGCTGGTCGACGGCGGTGGTGGGCAGCAGCGCGCCGTTGCCCAGCTGGTCGGGGCTGGCATCGAAGTTGTTGTTGTTCGCGTTCTTCAGTGCAAGGGTGGGGAAGCGGCCGTACAGATCGCCGCCGCGCACCGCGCCGCCCAGCACGAAGTGGTGCGAGCCCCAGCCGTGGTCGGTGCCGTCGCCGTTGCTGGTGAAGGTGCGGCCGAAATCGCTGGCGGTGAAGGTGGTGACGTTGTTCAGCGCGTTCAGCCCGCCCAGCGTGGTGTCGAAGTAGCGCAGGGCGTGCGCCAGCCGGGCCATCAGGTCGGCGTGGTTGCGGTTCTGCAGGTCGTGGGTGTCGAAGCCGCCCAGGCTGACGAAGAACACCTGGCGCCGCGCCCCCGTGGCGCCGGCCATGCCGGCTTCCACCATCCGCGCCACCACCTGCAGCTGCTGCGCCAGGGCGTTGAAGCTGCGCTGGCCCGTCAGCGGGTTGTCGTATTGCAGCTTGGGGTCGTTGTTAGGGTTGTAGGTGCCGCTGGCCGGCGCGGTGCCGAACAACGGGTCGCTGGCGGGCCTGAGCGCGGTGCGCAGCGTGGCTTCGGCCGCGAGCGCGCGCTCGGTGACGGCAGCGAGATCGGTCTCGAAGACATGCGGGCCGCGCGCGCGGGCGGTGATGCGGTCCAGCGCGGCGGCGATGTCGGTGCTGCCGTAGACACGGCCGTTGCTGTCGGCGCCCACGCGGATGGCGCCGTTGCTGCCCACCTGGTATTGCTGCACTGTCTGCCCGGCCAGCCAGACGGCATTGCCGGCAGCCGAGACGGCGGTGAAGACGGCGCGGCTGTTGCTGCTGGCCAGCAGGTCGCCCATGCGCCCGCCCCAGCCGCGCGTGGCGCCTTCGGGCGCGAGCGCCTGCCAGGTGTTCTGCTGGTCGTTGTGGCTGAACAGGCTGGCCGGCTTGCGGTGGCTGGCCAGCGCGTACTGCGCCTTGGTGGTGGGCTGCACCAGCGGGCCGACGTTGGGCAGCACGGCCAGCCGGCGATCGGTGTTGAACAGGCCCTGCAGCGCCGCCATGCTGGGGTGCAGGGCGTAGCTGCGGCCCTGGGCGTTGAGCGGCGTGATCGGCAGCACGCCGCCCAGCCGCGCGGGCGATGCGGCTGCCGCACCGGGCACCGGCGCCGTGCCGGGCGCCAGCAGGGCGATGCTGTCGGGCGCCTGGTTGCGCACGCTGCTGTAGGCCTGCCAGCTGGCAGCGTCGGTGGGCAGCACCATGTTGAAGCTGTCGTTGCCGCCGAACAGGAACACGCACACCAGGGCGCGGTAGTCGGTGGCCGTCTGCGCCGCGGCCTGGCCGGCGGCCAGCAGGCTCAGGGCGGTGGGCGCGCCCACGCCGGCCAGGGCCGACATCAGGCTGGCCTGGCGCAGGAAGTGGCGGCGGGAAGCGGGGCTGTGGCAGTGGGACATCGTCGGGCCTCAGGGTTGGACGGCGTACTCGGGCGCAGCCAGCACCAGCAACTGGGCTGCGTTGACGCGGGCGCGGCGCGCGGCTTCCACCTGCGCGGCGTTGCTGGCGCTGGCCACGGGCAGCGCGATGCGGCCGACGGTGTCGATGATCTCGGTGCGCAGCGCTGCGCTGGGCGGCGTCAGCAGCAGCCTGGCCAGCACGCTGTCCACCAGCGTGCCGGGGTTGTCGGCCACGGCCAGATCGGCCGCCAGATCGGGCTGCAGGTCACGGCGGTTGAAGACCGTGCCGTTGATCGTGCCGTTGCTCTGGCCCACGCCGGCACTGACGTTGTCGCGCATGAAGTTGACGTACCCGGCGGCACTGGTCTCGTGCACGATCTGCAGCTCCGGCGCGGCCAGCGCGCGCGCGGCGCTGGTGGTGCCCGGCGCGACGTAGGCCGGGCGGTAGAAGTTGAAGACCGAGGGCGATCTCAGCGGCGTCTGGCCCAGGCTGGTGCTGGGGCTGTCGGTGTTGCCGACGCGGAAGAAGCCGCTGTCGCTGCGGTGGCCGTAGGCGCGCATGAAGGCCGCCAGGCGCAGCACCGGCTCGCGCACCTTGCCAGCCGTCGCGGATTGCAGGCGCGCTTCAGGGTGCATCAGGACGGCCTTGACCACGGCCTTGAGATCGCCGCGCACGCCGCTGCCGTTGTCGGCGAACACGCGCGCCACGTCGCGCACGTAGGCCGGGCTGGGGTTGCTGGTGACCAGGCGCTGGATCAGTTGCCGGCCGATGAAGGGCCCGACGTTGGGGTGCGCGGCCAGGGTGTCCAGCGCCACGCGCAGGCTGGCGGCCGGGTCGGCCGGCGACTGCGCCGGCACCGTCACGCCCAGGAAGCGCTTTTCCTCGGTGCTGTGGTACTGCGGGTAGCCCATCATGGGCTTGAAGCTGCGGTCGGCGTCGCTTTCGTTGTTGGCGCTGCCGTTGAAGAAGCAGCTGTTGTCCGGCCAGGCCGGGCAGGCCCAGGACCAGCCCGTGAAGACGCGCGCCAGCCCGGAGACATCGGCCGACGAGTAGGTCTCGATCGGGCCTTCGCTGTTGGTGCGCACGCTGCCGTCCTCGTTCAGCGACACCAGGCCGATGGAGAAGAGCTGCATCACCTCGCGCGCGAAGTTCTCGTCGGGCACGCGGCCGGTGCGGGGGTCGGCCTTCTGGTTGCGCAGGTGCGAAAGATAGGTGCCCATCATCGGGTGCAGGGCCACGGCCTGCAGCAGGTCGCGGTAGCGGCCGAAGCCGCGCTCGCCCAGCATGTCCAGCCAGGCGGCGACGGCGCGCGGCTCGTTGCCCACGCTGCTGTCGACCATGCTGATGACGAAGGTCTGCGACAGCGCGAAGGCCACGCGCTGGCGCAGCTGGTCGGGCCCGGTGAGGGCCTGGCGCCAGAAGCTTTCCAGCACCTGGTCCTGCCCGGCGCGGGCGCCGGGGGTGGCCGCGGCGATGGCGGTGTCGCGGCGCTCCCACCAGGCGCGGTGCGAGACCTCGGGCAGCGGCATCGCCAGCTGCTCGTCGATCCAGGCGGCGTAGCCGATGTCCATCAGGCGGGTGATCTCGGCGTCGGTCGCGCCGAAGCTGGCCTGGGCCAGGAAGCGCGACGCGTCCAGCCGCGTGGCCGGTTTGTCGATCACCGGCGTCGTGGTGGTGCCGCCCGTCCCGCCCCCCGCGCTGCCACCGGCACTGCCGCCGGCACCGGCGTCGCCCCCGCCACCGCCCCCGCAAGCCGCCAGCATCAGGCTGGCCAGCAGGGCCAGGCAGGTGGGGCGTAGGCGGCGGCTGGGCATGGGGCAGTCCTGTGGGCGGGTGGCAGACAGGGCAGGATCATCGGCCGCCGCATCGGCGCCGGTCTGCGACATCCTGCACGGGCGACACACCCCTTAC
Source organism: Rubrivivax sp. (assembly GCA_027489455.1). GTDB lineage: Bacteria > Pseudomonadota > Gammaproteobacteria > Burkholderiales > Burkholderiaceae_C > Rubrivivax. The sequence continues at coordinate 22,697 of JAIXZR010000235.1, forward strand.
CGCTGGTCGCAGCCGCTCACATCGCGTCTTGAGGGCGCCTGGCGCCCGGGCGGTCAGGGCGCCATGAAACCCAGGTCGCGCACGCTGGCGTCGAAGTTCAGCAGGTCCGGGAAGACGTCCAGCAAGGCGCTGTCGGAGACCCCGAACCAGCGCCCCAGCGTGAAGCCCAGCTGGTCCACCGACGTGGTGGGCAGCAGCACGCCGTTGGCCAGCAGGTCGGGGCTGGCGTCGAAGCCGTTGTCGCCCGGGTTCTTGGGCGCCAACCGGGGCAGGAGGCCGTAGCCGCGCCCACCGCGCACCGCGCCGCCCAGCACGAACTGGTGGCCGCCCCAGCCGTGGTCGGTACCGTCGCCGTTGCTGGTGAAGCTGCGGCCGAAATCGCTGGCGGTGAAGCTGGTCACCTGCGCCAGCGCGCCCAGGCCGCCGATCACGTCGTCGAAGTAGCCCAGCGCATGCGAGAGCTGGGCCATCAGCCGGGCGTGGACGCGGTTCTGGTTGCTGTGCGTGTCGAAGCCGCCCAGGCTGACGAAGAACACCTGGCGCCGCACCCCCACGGCACCGCGCAGGCCGGCGTCGATGAGCCGGGCCACCACCTGCAGCTGTGCGGCCAGCGGGTTGTAGGCCGGGGCATCGGCCAGCGGGTCGGCGTAGAGCAGCCGCGGGTCGGCCTGGGGCTGGTAGCTGCCACCGGCCGGGGGCGTGCCGAAGGCCGGGTCGCTGGCCGGGCGCAGCGCGTTGCGCAGCAGCGCCTCGGCGGCGATCGACCGCGCACCCACGGCGGCAACGTCCGCGTCCAGCGGGTCGGCACGGCGGGCCTGCGAGACCAGGCGCTGCAGCGCGGCCCCGGCCACGGCCGAATCGAACAGCTGGCCGCTGGCGTTCAGCCCCAGGCGGATGGCGCCCTGCTGCCCCACCTGGTAGGGCCGCACGCTGCTGCCGGCCAGCCAGACGGCATTGCCCGATGCCGAGACGGCGGTGAACACCGGCTGCCCGTTCAGCGCCTGCAGCTGGTCGGCCAGCCGCCCGCCCCAGCCGCGCGTGGTGCCTTCGGGCGCGCCGGTGAGCCAGGTGTTCTGCTGGTCGTTGTGGCTGAACAGCCGTGCCGGCAGCGGGTGCCGCGGGTCGGCGGCCTGGGCCTTGGTGGTGGGCAGGCGCAGCGGGCCGATGTTGTTCAGCACCGCCAGGCGGCGCGCGGCGTGCAGCGGCGGCAGGGTGGCCAGCAGCGGGTGCACCGCCAGCGGCACCGTGCGCGAGACGCCGCCCGGCCCCAGCAGCAGCCGCGCGCCCCCCAGCCGCGCCGGGCTGCCCGGCGGGGCCAGCGGGTTGGGCGCCACGCCCACCGGGGGTAGGGCGATGCTGTCCGGCCCCTGCCCGCGCGTGGCCCGGTAGGCACCGAAGCTGGTGCGGTCGGTCTGCAGCACGGTGTTGTAGGCGTCGTTGCCGCCGTACAGGAAGATGCACACCAGCGCCCGGTAGTCGCTGCCCGGCCCGCCCTGCAGCGGGCTGGCCTGCGCCGCGGCAGCGCCCAGGCCGGCCAGCTGCAGGCCCAACGGTGCGGCGCGGCCGAGCAAGCTGCCGTAGGCGCTGGCCTGCTGCAGGAAGAGGCGGCGGGACAGATCGCGGCGCAGGCTCATGGCTGCACCAGGAATTCCGGCGCGGCCAGCGTCAGCAGCAGCGCGATGCGCACGCGCTGGCGGCGCGCCTGGTCGACAGCGTCGGCGTTGCTGCCATCGGGCAGCAGGGCCGGCACGGGCGTGGCCTGAACGGCCAGCAGCAGCTCGCTGCGCAGTGCGCTGCGGCCCGGGAGCGCGTAGACCAGCCGCGCCAGCACGTGGTCCACCAGCTGCGAGGGGTTGTCGGCCAGCGCCAGCTCGGGCGACCAGTCGCGCTGCAGGTCGGGCAGGAACACCGGGTTGCCGTCGACGACCGCGGCGACTTCGGTGCCGAAGCCGCGGATCAGCCCATCGCCCAGGTAGTTGACATAGCCGGCGACGGTGGTCTCGTTCAGGATCTGCAGTTCGGGCGCCACCATGCCGGCAGCGGCGCTCTGCGACAGCGGCGCGACGTAGCCGGGGCGGTAGAAGTTGAAGACCGAGGGCGAGCGCAGCGGCGTCTGGCCCAGCTGTTCGCCGGGCAGGTCGGTGTCGCCGATCTGCCAGCCGCCCGACAGGCTGGCGTGCGGGAAGGCGCGCAGGAAGGCCGTCAGCCGCAGCACCGGCTCGCGCAGCTTGCCGGCCTGCGGCGTGGGGCGCGGCTGGCGCGCTTCGGGGTGCAGCAGGATGGCCTTGACGACGGCCTTCAGGTCGCCGCGCACGCCCTGGCCGTTGTCGGCCCAGACGGCCGAGATGGCGGCCACATAGGCCGGGCTGGGGTTGCTCATCACCAGCCGCTGGATGAGCTGGCGGCCGATGAAGGGCCCGACGTTGGGGTGCGCGGCCAGCGTGTCCAGCGCCACCTGCAAGCTCGCGGGCGGGTCGGCCGGGGCCTGCGCCGGGATCGTCACGCCCAGGAAGGTCTTGGGCTCGGCGCTGTGGAACTGCGGGTAGCCGCGCATGGGCTTGAATTCGCGGTCGGGATCGGCCGCGCCGTTGCTGGCAAAGCCGCTGGTAAAGCACAGGTTGCTGGGGAAGGCGGGGCAGTCGAAGCTCCAGCCGGTGAACACGCGCGCGAGCTGGGTGACGTCCGACGGGCCGTAGGTTTCCACCGGCTGGCCATCACGCAGCACCGGGCTGCCGTCGGGGTTCAGCTGCACCAGGCCGATGGAAAACAGCTGCATGACCTCGCGCGCGAAGTTCTCGTCGGGCACGCGGCCGGTGGCCGGGTTGGCCTTCTCGTTGCGCAAATGGGTGAGGTAGCGGCCCATCAGCGGATGGCGGGCCACGCTTTCCAGCAGGCTGCGGTAGTTGCCCAGGCCTTCGCTGGCCAGCATGTCCAGCCAGGCGGCGAGTGCGCGGGCCTGGGCCGTGACTTCGCCGTCCACGGCCGACAGCACGAAGATCTGCGACAGCGCGTAGGCCACGCGCAGGCGCAGCTGGTCGGGCCCGTTCAGGGCCTGCAGCCACCAGGCCTCGAGCACGCCATTGGTGCCGGGGTCGTCGCCGGGGTTCGTCTGCGCGATCAGGGCTGCCTGCGCGTCCCAGTAGGCGCGGTGCGATGTCGCCGGCAGCGCGAACTGGCGGTCGATCCAGGCGCTGTAGCCCAGGCTCATGAGCTCGGCGAGCTGCTCCTCGTTGGGGCCGAAGCTGGCAAAGGACAGGAAGCGCCGGGCCTCGGCCACGCTGGCGGGCAGATCGGCCGGGGCCGTGCTGCCGCCGGCGGCCAACGGGCGCGCCGTGCCTTCGGCCACGGCGGTGCCATCACCGCGCTCGGCGCCGCAGCCCGCCACAAGGGCCGCGGCAACCAGCAGCGCTGCCGGCAGCAGCGGCTTCATTCAGCCCAGGGCCGGGGCCAGCAGCCGGCGCGCCAGGTCTTGCGCGATCTGCTCGCGCGCGGCCCAGTCCTCGACCTGGTCTTCGCCGATGCGGCCGACGTTGAAGTACGTCGCTTCCGGGTGCGCCAGGTAGAAGCCGCTGACACTGGCCGCCGGCGTCATGGCCAGGCTTTCGGTCAGGCCCATGCCGATCTCGCTGCACTGCATCACCTCGAACATCGCGCGCTTGACGCTGTGGTCGGGGCAGGCCGGGTAGCCCGGCGCGGGGCGGATGCCGCGGTACTGCTCGGCAATCAGCGCGGCGGTGTCCAGCTGCTCGTCGGGCGCGTAGCCCCACAGATCGGTGCGCACGCGCTGGTGCATCTTCTCGGCGAAGGCTTCGGCCAGGCGGTCGGCCAGGGCCTTGAACATGATGGCGCTGTAGTCGTCGTGATCGTCGGCGAAGATCTTCTCGCGCTTTTCCACGCCCAGGCCGGCGGTGACGGCGAAGCAGCCGATGTAGTCGGCCTTCACGCCTTTGGGCGCGATGAAGTCGGCCAGGCTGCGGTTCGCCCGCTTCACGCCGTCCAC
>JAIXZR010000233.1 GCA_027489455.1 Rubrivivax sp.
CGGCCAACTGGCAGTTCAAGAAATCACCCCGGCTCGTGACCCATGCCGAAGGCATGCACTACCGCGACGTGCACGGCCGCCAGATCCTGGACGCCGTGGCCGGCCTGTGGTGCGTGAACGCCGGGCATGCGCGCCCGCGCATCGTCAAGGCGATCCAGGACCAGGCAGCCGAGATGGACTTCGCGCCGCCCTTCCAGATGGGCCACCCCAAGGCCTTCGAGCTGGCCGAGCGCCTGTGCGCCATCGCCCCGGCCGGCATGGGCAAGGCCTTCTTCACCAACAGCGGCAGCGAAGCGGTGGAGACGGCGCTGAAGATGGCCTTGGCCTACCACCGCGTCCGAGGCGAAGGCACCCGCACCCGGCTGATCGGCCGCGAGCGTGGCTACCACGGCGTCAACTTCGGCGGCATCTCGGTCGGCGGCATGGTGGCCAACCGCAAGACCTTCGGCGCGATGCTGGCGGGCGTGGACCACATCCGCCACACCCACGACCCGGTGCGCAATGCCTACAGCCGCGGCCAGCCCGTCCACGGCATGGACTTCGCAGACGACCTGGAGCGCCGCATCGCGCTGCACGACGCCAGCACCATCGCGGCCGTCATCGTCGAGCCGATCGCCGGCTCCACGGGCGTGCTGATCCCGCCGCAGGGCTACCTGCAGCGCCTGCGCGAGATCTGCACCAAGCACGGCATCCTGCTGATCTTCGATGAGGTCATCACGGGCTTCGGCCGCACCGGGCAGCCGTTTGCGGCGCAGACCTTCGGCGTGACGCCCGACCTGATGACGGTGGCCAAGGGCCTGACCAACGGCAGCGTGCCCATGGGCGCCGTGCTGGCCAAGGACAGCATCCACGATGCGTTCATGACCGGCCCCGAGCACCTGGTCGAGTTCATGCACGGCTACACCTACAGCGGCCACCCGCTGGCCTGCGCCGCTGGCATCGCCACGCTGGACACCTATGCCGAAGAAGGCTTGCTCACCCGCGCTGGCGATCTGGGCCCGTACTTCGCCGATGCCGTCCATTCGCTGCGGGGCGAGCCGCACGTCATCGACGTGCGCAACTTCGGGCTGGTGGCGGGCGTCGAGCTGGCGCCGATCGCCGACGCGCCCACGCGCCGCGCCTTTGGCGTGTTCCTGGACTGCTACGAGCGCGGCGTGATGCTGCGCACCACGGGCGACACCGTCGCGCTGAGCCCGCCGCTGATCATCGAGCGCAGCCACATCGACCAGATCGTCGACACCCTGCGTGGCGCGCTGCGCCGCGCGGCCTGAGGGCCCGGCCGGCGCTGATGGGCTGGCTGCAGCGCGACGAGGCGCTGGCGCGCGATTCCTACTACGCCGCCACGGCCCCGGCCGGGCCGGCCTGCCCGGTGCTGCGGGGCACGGTGGACGCCGATGTCTGCATCGTCGGCGGCGGCCTGGCCGGGCTGTCGGCCGCGCTCGACCTGGCCCAGGCCGGCCGGCGTGTGGTGCTGCTGGAAGCGCGGCGCCTGGGCCATGGGGCCAGCGGTCGCAATGGCGGCCAGGCCCTGCACGGTCTGGCCTGCGAGCAGGACACGGTGGAAACGCAACTCGGCAAGGCCCAGGCGCGGCAGGTCTGGGACATGTCCATCGAAGCGCTGGACCTGCTGGGCGAACGCATCGCCCGCCACGACATCGCCTGCGACTGGCAGCCCGGCTACCTGCTGCTGGCCGACAGCGCCCGCAAGGGCCAGACGCTGGCCCGATGGGCCGACAGGATGGAGACCGTCTACGACTACCCCCTGGCCCGCATCGGGCCGGCCGCGCTGCCGCAGTGGATCGCCAGCCCGCGCTTCCACAGCGGGGTGCACGATGGGCGCAGCGGCCACCTGCACCCGCTGAAGTACCTGCGCGGCCTGGCGCGGGCAGCGCTGGCCGCCGGCGTGCAGGTGTTCGAATACAGCCCGGCACTGGGGGTGGCCGACGGCAGCACTGGCGCCCAGGTGCACGCCGCCCAGGGCCGCGTGCGGGCGCAGCAGGTGCTGCTGGCCGGCAACGCCCACCTGCAGGCCCTGGGCCCGGCGCTGGCGCCAGGCCTGGCGCCGCGCATCATGCCCGTGGGCACTTTCGTGGCCTGCAGCCAGCCGCTGGACCCGGCACTGGCCAGCCGCCTGATCCCCAGCCGCAGCGCCGTCTGCGACACCAACTTCGTCGTCGACTACTTCCGCCTCACGGCCGACCACCGGCTGCTGTTCGGCGGCGGGGTGAGCTACAGCACGCACACGCCGCGCGGGCTGAAGGACCGCCTGCGCCGCCGCATGCAGGCCACCTTTCCGCAGTTGGGCCGGCTGGAAGTGGCGCACCTGTGGGGCGGCTTCGTCGACATCACGATGAGCCGCGCGCCCGATTTCGGCCGCCTGGGCGGCAACGTGTACTACCTGCAAGGCTTCTCCGGCCATGGCCTGGCGCTCACGGGCCTGGCCGGCCGGCTGGCGGCACAGGCCATCCTGGGCGATGCCAGCCGCTTCGACACCTTTGCCCGGCTCAAGCACCGGCCGTTCCCCGGCGGCAGGGCGCTGCGTACCCCTGCCCTGGTGCTGGCCATGGCCTGGTACCGGCTGCGCGATATCCTCGGCTGACCATGTCCAGCACCCACCCCCGGCCCGCCAGTGGCGCCCTGCCGCTTCCACTGGTCGTGCTGCCCACCTGCCAGCGCGAACACGACGGCCACCCCATCCATACCGTGGGCCGCAAATACGCCGACGCCGTGCGCCTGGCCGGTGCCGTGCCGTTGCTGGCCCCGCCCTGCGATGCCCAGGAGTTGGCGGCGTTGCTTGGCCAGGTCGACGGCGTGCTGCTCACGGGCTCGCCCTCCAACGTCCATCCCTCGCACTTCGGCGAGGCAGTGCACGACCCGCGCCTGCCGCTGGACCCGGCGCGCGACGGCTTCACGCTGGCGCTGATCCGCGCCGCCCTGGCGCGCGGGCTGCCGCTGCTGGCCATCTGCCGCGGCACGCAGGAAGTGAACGTCGCGCTGGGCGGCAGCCTGCATCAGGCCGTGCATGAGCAGCCGGGCTTCCTGGACCACCGCGGCCCCGAAGGCGCCAACCCCGATGTCAGCGTGGAAGAGGCCTATGCGCCGGCCCACCGTGTGGACGTGCAGCCCGGCGGCGTGCTGGCGGCCGCCACCGGGCGCAGCAGTTTCGAGGTCAATTCCCTGCACGGCCAGGGCGTGAAGACCCTGGCACCCGGCTTGCGTGTCGAGGCCCTGGCCCCGGATGGCTTCATCGAAGCCTTCAGCCTGCCCCGCCTGGCCGGCACCACCGGGCGCGATGCGCCGGCGGGCTTCAACCTCTGCCTGCAATGGCACCCGGAATGGCAGGCCGCCAGCAACCCGGTGTCTGCCGCGATCTTCCAGGCCTTCGGCGATGCCGTGCGCCTGTACCAAGCCCAGCGAATGCAAGCCCAACCCGCCACCCGCGCCACCTGCCCATGATTGCCCGCGACCGCTTCAGCTTTGCCGATCTCGAGCTCTGGCTCGACGACAACCACGTCACCGAGATCGAATGCCTGGTGCCCGACCTCACGGGCGTGGCGCGCGGCAAGATCCTGCCGCGCAAGAAGTTCACCGAAGACCGCGGCATGCGCCTGCCCGAGGCCGTGGTGGCCATGGGCGTGACGGGTGAGTTCCCCGAGGAAGGCCCGTACTACGACGTCATCAAGCCCACCGACCGCGACATGCACTTGCGGCCGGACCCCACCACCGTGCGCATCGTGCCCTGGGCCACCGACCCCACGGCCCAGGTGATCCACGACTGCTACGACCGCGAAGGCCTGCTGGTGCCCTTCGCCCCGCGGTCGGTGCTGCGCCACGTCTGCGATCTCTACGCCGCCCGCGGCTGGGACCCGGTGGTTGCACCCGAGCTGGAGTTCTACCTGGTGGCCCGCAACACCGACCCGGACGTGCCCCTGAAGCCGCCCGTGGGCCGCAGCGGCCGCAGCGAGACATCGCGCCAGGCCTACAGCATCGATGCCGTGAACGAATTCGACCCGCTGTTCGAAGACGTCTACGCCTACTGCGAGAAGATGGAATTGAACGTGGACACGCTGATCCACGAGGTCGGCGCCGGGCAGATGGAGATCAACTTCTTCCACGCCCACCCGCTGGGGTTGGCCGACGAGGTCTTCCTGTTCAAGCGCACGGTGCGCGAAGCCGCGCTGCGGCACGACATGTTCGCCACCTTCATGGCCAAGCCGATTGCCGGCGAACCCGGCAGCGCGATGCACGTGCACCAGAGCGTGGTGGACAAGATCACCGGCCGCAACATCTTCAGCAACCCCGATTTCACGCCCAGCAAGGAGTTCTACTGGTACATCGGCGGGCTGCAGAAGTACATCCCGGCAGCGATGGCGCTGTTCGCGCCCTACGTCAACAGCTACCGGCGGCTGGTGCGCAGCAATGCCGCGCCGATCAACATCCAGTGGGGCACTGACAACCGCACCGTGGGCATCCGCAGCCCGGTGGCCGGGGCCGCGGCGCGGCGGGTGGAAAACCGCGTCATCGGCGCCGACGCCAACCCCTACGTGGCGCTGGCCGCCACGCTGGCCTGCGGCTACCTGGGCATGGTCAACCAGATCGAGCCTTCGCCCGAATGCAAGGGCGACGCCTACCTGGGTGATTTTGAGTTGCCCCGCAGCCTGGGCGAAGCCCTGGGCCTGCTGCGCGAGGGCAAGGAACTGGCCGCCGCGCTGGGCGAACAGTTCGTCACCGTCTACACCGAGGTGAAGGAGATCGAGTACGCCGAGTTCATGAAGGTGATCTCGCCCTGGGAACGTGAACACCTCCTGCTGCACGTCTGAGCGCCCCACCATGAGCGAACGCACCACGCGCGAATGGCAGGCGGCAGACGCGGCGCACTTCCTCCACCCCTTCACCGACTTCCAGGGCTTGGCCCGAAAGGGCGCGCGCATCATCGAGCGCGCCGAGAACATCTACCTCTGGGACAGCGAAGGCCACAAGATCCTGGACGCGATGAGCGGCCTGTGGTGCGTGAACGTCGGCTACGGGCAGGAAGCGCTGGTGCAGGCGGCCACACAGCAGATGCGGCAGCTGCCGTTCTACAACGCGTTTTTCCAGACGGCCACGCCGCCGGCCATCCAGCTAGCCGAATTGCTGGCCGAGGTCTCGCCGCCGGGCTTCGAACACGTGTTCTTTGCTGGCTCCGGCAGCGAAGGCAACGACACCGTCGTGCGCATGGTGCGCCGCTACTGGGACATCCTAGGCCAGCCGCAGCGCAGCGTCATCATCAGCCGCCACAACGCATACCACGGCAGCACCATGGCGGGTGCCTCGTTGGGCGGCATGAGCGGCATGCACGCCCAGGGCGGGCTGCCCATCCCCGGCATCGAGCACATCGAGCAGCCCTACTGGTGGGACCACGGCCGCCCGCAGGGGCTCTCGCGCGACGATTTCGGCCGGGTCGCCGCACGCTGGCTGGAAGCCCGCATCCTGGCCATCGGCCCCGACAAGGTGGCCGCCTTCATCGGCGAACCCGTCCAGGGCGCGGGCGGCGTCATCATCCCGCCGGCCACCTACTGGCCCGAGGTGCAGCGCATCTGCGACCAGTACGGCGTGCTGCTGGTGGCCGATGAAGTGATCTGCGGCTTCGGCCGCACCGGCCAGTGGTGGGGCAGCCAGACGCTGGGCTTCCGCCCCGACCTGATGACCTTCGCCAAGGGCGTGACCAGCGGCTACGTGCCCCTCGGTGGGGTGATGGTGGGCGAACGCATCGCCCGCGTGCTGGTAGAACGCGGCGGCGAGTTCAACCACGGCTACACCTACAGCGGCCACCCCGTGGCGTGCGCCGTGGCGCTGGCCAACATCGGGCTGATCCGCGAGCTGGGGCTGGTGGAGCGCGTCAGGGCTGACGTCGGCCCGTACCTGGCGGAATGCTTCGCCAGCCTGAAGGGCCACCCGCTGGTAGGCGACGCCGAAACCTGCGGCCTGATGGGCGCCCTGCTGCTGGTGAAGGACCCTGCCCGCGGCACGCCGTTTGCAAGCGATGTCGAGATCGGCATGGTCTGCCGCGGGCACTGCTTCGGCAACGGCCTGATCATGCGCGCCGTGGGCGATCGCATGATCATCGCGCCACCCCTGGTGATCACCCGTACCCAGATCGACGAGATGATGGCCCTGATCCGCCGCTGCCTGGACCTGACGTTGGCCGATGCCCAGAAAAATGGCTGGCTGGCGTAAGGGCTGGCCCTGGCGCTGAGAGAATCCCGCCCCCGAAAGCCTTCCGCCCCGCCCGCAACCGCGCCTAACTGCAAGCGCCCGCAGGAGATGCCCCGCATGAAGCTGATGTCCGCTGTCCCGGCCCTGGCCGCCCTGGTCTGTCTGCTTGCAGCCCCTGGCGCTGCGCAGGCCCAGGAAGAGGAGAAAGTCCTCAACATCTACAACTGGTCGGACTACATCGCCGAAGACACGATCCGCAACTTCGAGCGCGAGACCGGCATCAAGGTGCGCTACGACAACTTCGACAACAACGAGATCGTCCACGCCAAGCTGGTGGCGGGCAAGACGGGCTACGACATCGTCGTACCGTCCTCGCACTGGGCCAAGCTGCAGGCCGAAGGCGGGCTGCTGCGCAAGCTGGACAAGAGCCTGATCCCGAACCTGCGAAACCTGGACCCGGCCCTGCAAGCCCAGCTGGCGCGCATGGACCCGGGCAACGAGTACATGGTGAACTGGCTCTGGGGCTACACCACCGTGGGCATCAATGTCGACAAGGTGAAGGCTGCGCTGGGCAACCTGCCGATGCCCGACAACGCCTGGGACCTGGTCTTCAAGCCCGAATACATCAGCCGCCTGAAGAGCTGCGGCGTGAGCTTCCTGGATTCCGCCACCGAAGTGGTGCCCGCCGCCCTGCACTACCTGGGCAAGCCTTCCTTCAGCAAGAACCCGGCGGACTATCCGGCCGCCGCCGCGTTGCTGCGCTCGATCCGGCCCCATGTCACCTTGTTCAGCGGCTCGGGCTACATCAACGACATGGCCAACGGCAACGTCTGCGTGGCCCTGGGCTGGAGCGGCGACATCAACATCGCCCGCCAGCGCGCCATCGACAACAAGACCGGGCAGAAGATCGAAGCCCTGGTGCCCAAGAACGGCGGCCTGCTGTTCTTCGACGTGATGGTGATCCCGGCTGATGCCCCGCGCCCCGGCAACGCGCACAAGTTCATCAACTACATCCTGCGCCCCGAGGTGCATGCGTCGCTGACGAACAAGGTCTTCTACGCCAACCCGAACCTGGAATCGCGCAAGTTCGTGAAGCCCGAGGTGGCCAACAACCCCACCGTCTTCCTGCCGCCGGCCGACCTGGCGCGCATGGTGGCGCCCGACACCCTGAACAACGACCTGCGCCGCCTGATGACGCGCACCTTCACCAGCTTCAAGACAGGGCTCTGAACGTGTCTGCCCCCGCCACAAGACCCGACAAGGGCGCGGCATTTCTGCGCATCGACAACGTCGTCAAGGACTTCAACGGCACCAAGGCCGTCAACGGTGTCAGCCTGGACATCGCCAAGGGCGAGATCTTCGCCCTGCTGGGCAGCTCGGGCTGCGGCAAGAGCACCCTGCTGCGCATGCTGGCCGGCTTCGAGACGCCCACCAGTGGCCGCATCGTGCTGGACGGCCGCGACCTGGCCACGCTGCCGCCTTACGAGCGGCCGATGAACATGATGTTCCAGAGCTATGCGCTCTTCCCGCACCTGAGCGTGTGGGAAAACATCGCCTTCGGCCTGAAGCGCGAGGGCTTGCCCAAGGACCAGATTGCCAGCCGCGTGGATGCCATGCTCAAGCTGGTGCAGCTGTCCAAGTTCGGCGACCGCAAGCCGCACCAGCTGTCAGGCGGCCAGCAGCAGCGGGTGGCCCTGGCCCG
>JAIXZR010000191.1 GCA_027489455.1 Rubrivivax sp.
CGGGCCGCCAGGCTTCAGCCTGGCCCCGGGCATCGCCAGCGGCCAGCGCGTGCGCATGGGGCAGGCCCTGATGCAGCTGCCGCTGGCAGCCGCCAGCACCCAGGGAGTGGCCTGAGCATGCAGCACGACGCCGTCATCGAGCTCGTGTACTTCAACGCCGGCGGCGGCCACCGCGCGGCGGCGCTGGCGCTGCAAGAGGGCATCGCGCTGCAGCAGCGACCCTGGCAGGTGAAGCTGACCAACCTGACGGCAGTGCTGGACCCGCAGGGCCTGTTCCAGCGCCTGACGGGCCTGCAGCCCGAAGACCTGTACAACAAGCGCCTGAGCAGCGGGCTCACGCTCGGGCTGGCGCAGGAACTGAAGCTGCTGCAGCGCGGCATCCGCCTGCTGCACGGCAGCCTGCTGCAGCGGCTGCAGGCCCATTGGGCCGTCAGCCGGCCCGACCTGGTGGTCTCGCTGATTCCCAACTTCAACCGCGCGCTGTGCGAAAGCCTGGCGCTGGCCCGGCCGGGCGTGGCCTTCGTCACCGTGATGACGGACCTGGCCGACCACCCGCCGCACTTCTGGGCCGAGCCCGGCCTGCCGCAGCAGCTGGTCTGCGGCACCGATCACGCCGTGCAACAGGCGCTGCGCGCGGGCCTGCCCCCCGCGCATGTGCACCGCGTCAGCGGCATGCTGCTGCGCCCGGCCTTCTACGCCCCGCCCCTGCGCTGCCGGCGCAGCGCGCGGCTGGCCGCCGGCCTGCCGGCCGACGAAGCCACGGGCCTGGTGCTGTTCGGCGGCCATGGCAGCCGGGCCATGCTGCCGCTGGCCGAACGCCTGGCCGACGTGCCGCTGGTGCTGATGTGCGGCCGCAATGCCGCGCTGGCACAGGCCCTGCGCGGGCAGCCTGCGCGTGCGCCGCGCGTGGTGCTGGAGTTCACCCCCGACGTCGCGCCCTGGATGCAGCTGGCCGATTTCTTCATCGGCAAGCCCGGGCCAGGCTCGATCAGCGAGGCAGTGCAGATGGGCCTGCCCGTCGTCACCACCCGAAACGCATGGACACTGCCGCAGGAGCGCTGGAACACCGACTGGGTGGAGCAGCAGGGCCTGGGCATCGTGCACCGCAGCCTGCGCGGCGTACGCAGCGCCGTGGCGCAGACTCTGCAGCAGTTGCCCGAGTTGCAGGCCCGGGTACGCACCCAGCGCAACCGCGCACTGTTCGAGCTGCCCGAGCTGCTGGCGCGCTGGCTGCCACCCGCAGCCCGCGACCGGGCGGTCGGCAGCAAGGCCGGCACACCGGGCCACACCGCATCGACGCTGCTGACATCGGCTTGACGCCCAACTGTCACGCCAAGGTCGCGGCCCGCCGGCAACATCACCGGTGCATGCTGCGCGAAGCCCTGGGCGCCACTGCCCCGCCACGAACCCCTGCCCCGCGCGTGGCAGTAGCGCTGCCGCCCCCCGGCAACCCGGGGGCGCCCGACGAACCGGCACGCGGCCTGCCGGCAGAGGGCGACGACGCCGAAGGCCGGCTGAAACTGCGCACGGTGTGGATCTCCGACCTGCACCTGGGCACGCCGGGCTGCCAGGCCCAGGCGCTGCTGGACTTTCTGCGCGCGGTGGACTGCCAGACGCTGTTCCTGGTGGGCGACATCATCGACGGCTGGCAACTGCGGCGGCAGTGGTACTGGCCGCAGGCGCACAACGATGTCGTGCAGAAACTGCTGCGCAAGGCGCGCAAGGGCACGCGGGTGATCTTCATCCCCGGCAACCACGACGAGTTCGCGCGCAAGTACCTGGGCCACAACTTCGGCGGCATCGACGTGGCCGAGGAATGGGTGCACACCCTGGCCGACGGCAGGCGGCTGTGGGTGACGCATGGCGACCTGTTCGACGGCGTGATCCAGTGCGCCAAGTGGCTGGCCGTGGTCGGCGATTGGGCCTATGAGCTGACGCTGCGCGTGAACAGCCGCCTGAACGCCTGGCGTGCGCGACTGGGGCTGCCGTACTGGAGCCTGTCGCGCTACCTCAAGCTGAAGGTCAAGCGCGCCGTCAGCTACGTCAGCGACTTCGAGGAAGCCGTGGCTCGAGAGGCCCGGCAACGGGGCCTGCAAGGGGTGGTCTGTGGCCATATCCACCATGCAGAAATGCGCACGATCGGCGAAATTCTTTACTGCAATGACGGCGACTGGGTGGAAAGCCTCACGGCGCTGGTGGAGCACTGCGACGGGCGGCTGGAGATCCTGGATTGGACTGACTGGCGGGCATCGAGCAAGACCGCACCGCTGAAGCTGCCAGACACGGTTAACAACCCGACACCCTTTTCCGTTTCCTGAGACGTCTTTCCTGGGTGCAGCGGGCTCAAGTTCGCGCACCGGCAGGCCGAAAACCAGTCGTGAACCGAGGGCCCCTCAGGGGAACCTTGGCCCCCGCACTGCCAGCCCGGTCCGCCATGCCAACACGCCTGCACGCACGCCGCCCCGCCGGCTTCACGCTCATCGAAGTGATGATCACGGTCGCGATCATCGGCATCCTTGCCGCCGTGGCCTACCCCAGTTACCGCGACTACCTGGTGCGGGGCAACCTGGCTGACGCCACCAACGGCCTGGCCACCGTGCGCGCCCAGATGGAGCGCCACTTCCTGGACAACCGCACCTACGCCACCGTCGGCACCTTCGTCACGCCCTGCGCCAGCACCGACCTCAGCACGCGCACCTTCGGCCTCTTCGTCATCAGCTGCACGGCCACGCCCACCGCCACCGCGTTCACGCTGCAGGCCGTCGGCAGCGGCGCCGTCAGCGGCTTCACCTACACCGTGAACCAGAACGATGTGCGCGCCACCACCGCCGCCCCCAGCGACTGGGGCACCTGCAACACCAGCTGGATCTTGAAGAAAGGGCAGTCGTGCTGATCACCGCCCCGCGCGCCGCTGCCCGCGGCCGCGGCTTCTCGCTCGTCGAGCTGCTGGTCACGATCAGCCTGCTGGCCCTGCTGCTGGGGCTGGCGGCACCGGCCTTCGGCACCTGGACGCGCAACGCCCAGGTGCGCACGGTGGGCGACGCGCTTCAGTCCGGCCTGCGCCTGGCCCAGGGCGAAGCCGTCAACCGCAACCGGCAGGTGGTGTTCTTCCGCACCAGCAACCCGGTCTGCGACAACAGCATCGTCAGCGACAACGCGGGCAACTTCTGGGCCGTGCGCACCATCCCGCTGGTGGTGGGCGAAGA
>JAIXZR010000087.1 GCA_027489455.1 Rubrivivax sp.
GCGCTGGCCAAGATCCGGCCCGATGCGCCCTTCGACAAGGTCTGCTACATCGGCTGCGGCGTGACCACGGGCGTGGGCGCGGTGATCTTCAGCGCCAAGGTGGAAGCGGGCGCCAACGTGGTCGTCTTCGGCCTGGGCGGCATCGGGCTGAACGTGGTGCAGGCGGCGAAGATGGTGGGCGCCGACAAGATCATCGGCATCGACCTGAACCCCGCGCGCGAAGCCATGGCGCGGCAGTTCGGCATGACGCACTTCATCAACCCCAAGGATGTGCCGAACGTGGTGGACGCCATCGTCCAGCTGACCGATGGCGGCGCGGACTACAGCTTCGAATGCATCGGCAACGTCACCACCATGCGCCAGAGCCTGGAGTGCTGCCACAAGGGCTGGGGCCGCAGCATCATCATCGGCGTGGCCGCAGCCGGGCAGGAGATCGCCACGCGCCCCTTCCAGCTGGTGACGGGCCGCAAGTGGGAAGGCAGCGCCTTCGGCGGCGCGCGCGGCCGCACCGACGTGCCCAAGATCGTGGACTGGTACATGGAAGGCAAGATCCAGATCGACCCGCTGATCACGCACACGCTGAAGTTGGAGCAGATCAACGAAGGCTTCGACTTGATGCACCGCGGCGAAAGCATCCGCAGCGTCGTGGTGTTCTGATGCTGGAGACGCTGTCGGAGCACGCCTGCTTTGGCGGCGTGCAGGGCTTCTACCGGCACCAGTCGGCCGCCATCGGGTTGCCGATGAAGTTCGGCGTGTTCGTCCCACCGCAAGCGAAAGCCGGCCCGGTGCCGGCCCTGGTGTGGCTGGCCGGGCTGACGTGCAATGAAGAGACCTTCGCGATCAAGGCCGGCGCCCAGCGCGTGGCCGCACAGCTGGGCCTGATGCTGGTGACGCCCGACACCAGCCCGCGCGCCACCGGGCTGGAAGGCGCCGGCGGTGCCGATGCAGCCTGGGATTTCGGCACCGCCGCCGGCTTCTATCTCGATGCCACGCAGGCCCCCTGGGCCACGCACTGGCGCATGGAAAGCTACATCACGCAGGACCTGCTGGCCACACTCGCCCAGCACTTCCCGCTGCGCCCGCAGGCCACCGGCCTGTTCGGGCATTCCATGGGCGGCCACGGCGCGCTGACGCTGGGGCTGCGCCACCCGGGGCTGTTTGCCAGCGTCAGCGCCTTCGCGCCCATTGCCGCGCCCATGCAGTGCCCCTGGGGCGTGAAAGCCTTCACCGGCTACCTGGGGGCTGACCGATCAGCCTGGGCTGCGCATGACGCCACCGAGCTGGTGCGCGCCGGCCACCGCCTGGCCCCGGGCGCCCCGCCGCTGCTGGTGGACCAGGGCGAGGCCGACAGATTCCTGGCCGAGCAATTGCACCCACATCTGTTCGAGGCCGCCTGCCGGCAGACGGGCGTGCCGCTGCTGCTGCGCCGCCATGCCGGCTACGACCACGGCTACTACTTCATCGCCAGCTTCATCGAAGACCACCTGCGGCATCACGCCGGGGCGTGTGCGGCCAGCAGCGCGTCGAACGCCGCCACGGGCACCGCTTTCGAAAACAGGTAGCCCTGGTAGTGCTCGATGCCGCGGCCGGCCACCCAGGCCAGCTGCTCGGCCGTTTCCACGCCTTCGGCCACCACCGCCAGGCGCATCAGCCGGCTCATCGAGACGATCAGCTCGGCCAGCGGCCGGTTGGCGTCGATGGACTGGATGAAGCTGCGGTCGATCTTCAGCGTGCTGATCGGGTAGCGCTGCAGATAGGCCAGGTTGGAGTAGCCAGTACCGAAGTCGTCCAGCGCGATGGCCATGCCCATGGCGCGCATCTCCAGCAACAGCCCGAGCACGCGCTCGTCGCGGCCCAGCAGCATCGATTCGGTGATCTCCACCTGCAGCCGGCTTGCGCTGCAGCCGCTAGCCTGCAAGGCCGCGGCCATGTCCTGCAGCAGCCGTGGGTGCGCGAACTGGCGTGCCGAGAGGTTCACCGAAACCAGCAGGTCATGGCCGGCTTCGCGCCAGCGCACCTGCTGGTGCGCGGCCTGCTCGAAGACGTAGGCGCCCAGCTCGCAGATCAGCCCGGTGCTTTCGCACAGCGGGATGAAGGCATCGGGCATCACCAGGCCGCGGCTGGGGTGGCGCCAGCGCACCAGCGCTTCGGTGCCGACGACGCGGTTGCTGGGCACGTCGACGATGGGCTGGTAGTGCAGTTCGAATTCCTGCCGCTGCAGCGCCCGGCGCAGCTCGGCTTCCAGCGTCATGCGCTGGTGCACCGCCTGTGACATGCGCGGCGCGAAGAACGCCACGCCATTGCGCCCGGCTTCCTTGGCGTCGTACATGGCCAGGTCGGCGCTGCGCAGCAGGGTTTCGAAGTCCTGCCCGTCCTGCGGGAACAGGCTGACGCCCATGCTGGGCGTGATGCGGACTTCCACCCCGCTGTCCAGCACCACCGGTTCGGCCACCGATTGCGCCAGCCGCGTGCGCACGACGTCGACCTCGGCCAGGATGTCGGTGGACACGAGCAGGATCAGGAATTCGTCGCCGCCCAGGCGGGCCACCAGATCGCTGGTGCGCACGGCACTGCGCAGCCGCTCGGCCACCTGCACCAGCAGCCTGTCGCCGGCAGCATGGCCCAGGGTGTCGTTGATGTCCTTGAAGTGGTCCAGGTCGATGAACATCAGCGCGGCCTGCAGGCCGGCATCGCGGATGCGCTGCATGCCCTCGGCGAAGCGCAGCATCACCTGCGCCCGGTTGGGCAGGCCGGTGAGCGGGTCGTGCATGGCAAGGAAGTTCGCATGAGCCTCGGTGCGCTTGATGGCACTGATGTCCACTTCGCTCACCAGCATCGCGTCCTGCCCGGTGACGGCGTCGCGGCACCGCCGCGCCGAGATCTCGTGCCAGCGCTCGCCCTGCTGCGTGTGCACCGCCAGCGTGCGCGTGGCCGAGCCCTCGGCCTGCAGCGCGGCGAGCAGGGCCTGGTGCTCCAGCGGATCGACGATGCGCTGCGCCAGCGGTTCGTCCAGCGTGCGCACCGAGGCACGCGCTGCGGGGTTGCGGTACAGCGCTTCGCCGCGGGTGCCGTACAGCGAGATCATGGCCGCGGTGTGCAACAGCGCTTCCACCGAGCGCAGGGATTCAGGCGTGTGCGCGGCGGCCGGCCGGGCCTCGCACAGCATGGCCATGCGGCCGTCGTCCAGGCGGTGGGCGCTGAACTTCACGGTCAGTGACAGCGGCTTGCCCCCGGGGTACAGCGTCCACTGTTCGTTGAAGGAGGCGGCCATCGCGATGAAGTCGCTCTGGTACTGGGCCAGCCGGCGCGCCACCGATTCCGACATGTCCCGGCCCATGTCGCGCCCGCACAGCTCGGCCAGCGTGGGCGCGCTCCAGACCTGCAGCGCGGCCTTGTTGGCCCAGTGCACGTGCTTCCTGTCGATGTCGAAGATCCAGACCGGCTCGCTGACGAGATCGAGCATGCCGTAGCGGGCCTGACGCTGGATCAGGACGGTGTCGTGCGGCGCCCCTGGCGGGCTGACAGGCTTCAAGGGGCCAGCAGGCCGTGGCTGTCGGCGTGGCCGAGGGTGGCGTACAGAGTGGCAGACATGGCTGGCCCCCTTCATCGCAGATGCTGCCGGCAGCATGCCGGGCTGGAGGCCATCGACGATACGCCTGTATCGGCAGGGCGAGCAGGGCCTGGGGGCCGGCCGGGGGCCGGGTCAACCCGGAGAAAGGGCGATCAGGCGGCGGCTTGGTACCCGCGCGGCGAATCAGGCGGCCGCTTGGTACCCGCGCGGAATGGCCGCCAGCAGCCGCTTGGTGTAGTCCTCTTTCGGCGCAGCCAGGATCTGCGCCGCGCTGGCCTGTTCCACCACCTGCCCGTCCTTCATCACCAGCACTTCGTCGCTGATGAAGCGCACCACCGCCAGGTCGTGGCTGATGAAGACGTAGGCCAGGCC
>JAIXZR010000243.1 GCA_027489455.1 Rubrivivax sp.
CCACGGGCAAGACCGATCTGCTGGAGAACTTCGTCAGCAACAAGACGCGGCGCAAGTTCAAGGCCTTCCTGGCCTACGACGCGAAGGAAGGCAAGGTCAGCTTCGAGTTCGAGCCGCGGTCGGCGAAGTTCCCGGCCAAGACGGCCGCCAAGACCGCTGCCAAGAAGGCCGCCGCGAAGAAGGCCACGGCTTGATGCGCCGGGCCCGGCGCACCCGGCGCTGGGCCGCCCTTCGATGAGACGTGGCTTCGAGTAGCCCGCCCCGCGCTTGACGATCGCGATCTTCTACAAGCTGCTGGCCATCTTCCTGACGGCGGGCCTGGGCTGGGCGGCCGGCCGCATGCGCTGGCTGGGCAGCGAGCAGCAGGACCCGGCGCGTGTGCTGGGCAACGCGGCCTTCTACGTCTTCGTGCCGGCGCTGCTGTTGCGCACCACCGTGCGGCTGGATTTCGCCCGCCTGCCCTGGGGCACGGTGCTGGCTTTCTTCGTGCCCGTGCTGGCGGTGCTGCTGGCCACCTACGCCTGGCAGCGCTGGCGCCCGGGCGGGCAGGCCGACGGCCCGGCCGCGCCCGCGGTGCGCGCCATCGGCGTGAGCTTTGGCAATTCGGTGCAGATCGGCATTCCGCTGGCGGCGGCGCTGTTCGGCGAAGCGGGCCTGGGCATCCACATCGCGCTGGTCAGCCTGCACGCGCTGGTGCTGCTCTCGATGCTGACGGTGCTGGCCGAAGCCGACCTGGCCCGCGCCAGCCACCGCGCCCCTGGCGGTGCGCGGCCCCGCTTGCTGCAGACCTTGGGGCTGACGGTGCGCAACACCGTCGTCCACCCCGTCGTGCTGCCGGTGCTGGCCGGGCTGCTGTGGAACGCCACCGGCCTGGGCCTGCACCCGGTGGTGGACGAAGCCCTGGTGCTGCTGGGTTCGGCCGTGGTGCCCGTGTGCCTGGTGCTGATCGGCATGACCCTGGCCTACCACGGCCTGCAGGGACGCGCGCTGATGGGCCTGCGCCTGTCGGTCATCAAGCTGCTGGTGATGCCGGCTGCCGTGCTGCTGGTGGCGCCCTGGGGCTTCGGCCTGGCCGGCCTGCCGCTGCAGGTGGTGGTGATGATGGCCGCGCTGCCGGCGGGCAGCAACGTGCTGATCTTCGCGCAGCGCTACGCCACGCTGGAAGGCGAAGCCACGGCCACCGTCGTGTTCAGCACCCTGTGCTTCGTGGCCACGGCCGCGTTCTGGCTGGCCGTGCTGAAGTGGCTGGGTTGAAGACGCCCAGCGCCTAGACTGCCCGCATGCCCTGGCCCGAACTCGCCGCCCTGCTGGTCTTTGCCACCACCATGAGCTTCACCCCTGGCCCCAACACCCTGTTGGCGGCGGCGCTGGCGGCCAACCACGGGTTGCGGCACGCCATGCGCTTCGTGCTGGGCGTGCCCGTGGGCTGGAGCCTGCTGCTGCTGGCCTGCGCCCTGGGCCTGGGCGCGCTGCTGCAGGCCCAGCCGGCGCTGCGTGCGGTGGTGAAGTGGCTGGGCCTGGCCTACCTGCTGTGGCTGGCCTGGCAGTTGGCGCGGCCACTGCCCGGCCAGGCTGCACAGGCTGCGGGCGGCCTGCCGGCGCCGCCGCGTGCAGCCGGCTTCGACGTCGGCTTCCTGCAGGGCGTGGCGCTGCAGTTCGTCAACATCAAGGCCTGGCTGGCGGCCCTGCTCATCAGCGCCGGCTGGGTGACGGTGGCCGAACCCATGGCGCCGCGCCTGGCCGTGGTGCTGCCGCTAATGATGGCCTTCGGCTTTGCCAGCAACTTCACGTATGCGCTGGTGGGTTCGTCACTGCGCCGCTGGCTGGCGCAGGGGCGGCGGCTGCAGCGCTTCAACCGTGTGCTGGCGGCCGTGCTGGTGGCCACGGCGGTCTGGATGGCCTGGCTGTGATGGCCCCGGTCCGGCCACCCTGCCGCCGCTGGGGCCCGCGGCCATGACCGACAGCAGCAAAGGCTTCGCCTACGGCGCCCTGGGCGTGGTGGTGTTCGCGATGACGCTGCCGATGACGCGCCTGGCCGTGGGCGATGTCAGCGCCCCGCAGCTGCCGCCGGCCTTCCTGACGGCCGGCCGTGCCGCCGTGGCCGGGATGCTCAGCGTGCTGTACCTGCTGGCTGTGGGTGCCAGCGTGCCCGCGCGGCGGCACTGGCCGGCGCTGGCCGTCAGCGGCCTGGGCACGATCATCGGCTTCCCGCTTTTCCTGGCGCTGGCGCTGCGCCAGGTCGATGCGATGCATGCCGCCGTCGTTACCGGCGTGCTGCCGCTGGGCACGGCGGTGGTCGGCGCGCTGGTGCTGCGGCAGCGGCCATCGCTGGGCTTCTGGGCCTGTGCGCTGGCGGGCTTCGGCCTGGTGCTGGGGTTTGCGGCCTGGCAGGGCGGCGGGCGGCTGGTGGCGGCCGACGGCCTGCTGCTGCTGGCCGTGCTGTCCACGTCCATCGCCTACGTGGCCGGCGCGCGCGTGGCGGGCGAGTTGCCGGCCCAGCAGGTGATCTGCTGGACGCTCGTGGCCGCACTGCCGTTCACCCTGCCAGCCGCGCTGTGGCTGTGGCCCCAGGCCCCGGCCAGTGCGGCGGCCTGGGGCGGCTTTGCGTACACCGCGGTGTTTTCGATGTGGCTGGGCTTCTTCGCCTGGTACCGTGGCCTGGCGCTGGGCGGGGTGGTGCGCGTCAGCCAGGTGCAGCTGCTGCAGCCCTTCCTGGCGCTGCTGTTCGCGGTGCCGGTGCTGGGTGAGGTGCTGCAGCCCGGCACACTGGTGTTCTCGCTCGCCGTCATCGGCGTGGTTTTCCTGGGCCGGCGCATGCCGGTCCGGCCGGCACAGAAAGGTCTGCCATGACATGGTCCCTGGCGCGGCGCGCGCAGCAACTCAAGCCTTCGGCGATCCGCGAGATCCTGAAGCTCACCGAACGCCCGGGCATCATTTCGCTCGCCGGCGGGCTGCCATCGCCCGACAGCTTTCCCGTCGAAGCCATGGCCGAAGCCACGGCCCGCGTGCTGCGCGAGCAGCCGCGCGAAGCCCTGCAGTACGCCGCCAGCGAAGGCCACGGCCCGCTGCGCGAATGGGTGGCGGCCGACCTGGCGCGCCAGGGCCTGAAGGTGGCGGCCAGCCAGGTGCTCATCACCACGGGCTCGCAGCAGGGGCTGGACCTGGCGGGCAAGCTGCTCATCGACCCCGGCAGCACCGTGGCCGTCGAACAGCCCAGCTACCTGGGCG
>JAIXZR010000077.1 GCA_027489455.1 Rubrivivax sp.
TGCTGGGCAAGTGGGGCGCGGTGGCCAGCGTGGGCATGCTGATCGCCGTGCTGGCCTGCATGAGCTTCCTGCCCGCGCAGTGGCTGCTGCGCAGCGAGACGCTGGCGGCGGTGTTCCAGCTCGGCCTGCGCGAGGCGCTGTGGTTCATCGCCATCCTGGCGCCGCTGGCAGCGCTGATCTCGGCGCTGTTGATGGCGATTGCCATCCGCTGCAAGAGCTTCAAGGAAGCCCAGGCCAACGCCACGGTGGTGATCCTGGCGGTGTCGCTGATGCCGCTGATGACGGTGTTCAACCAGGAAGGCACCGCGCCCTGGCACCTGTGGGTGCCGGCCCTGGCGCAGTCCACGCTGATGGGCCAGGTGCTCAAGGGCGAGGTGCCGCTGCCGGCCGATCTGCTGCTGACGCTGGGCGTCAGCATCGCCGGCACGCTGCTGGCGCTGGGCTACGTGGTGCGCATGCTCAGGAGCGCTGCCCTCAAGTAGCGCCAGCCAGCCCGGCTGGCGCCGTCAGTGGTCGCGCCGCTGCAGGGCCCGCTGCACTTCGTTCTGCCAGGGCAGGGTGCGCACGAGCTCGTTCAGGTACAGCGCGGCCTCGTAGGCCGTCAGCACCTCGCCGGCGCCGCCGACGATGCGCAGGTTGGTGACCACCGACATCGGGTCGGCAATGGCCACCACGCCCTGCGCGATTTCCACCCAGTCCCAGGCCATGCCGGCTTCGCCGGTATCGCCCGAGGCCGCCCAGACGGTCTGCCCGGCCGGTGGAAAGAACGGGTCGCCGGCGGCCGTGACCTGGGTGCCCACATGATGAAAGCGCACCGGCGCCAGTGCGCTGGGCTGCCACAATACAGGCGGCCAGGCGCGCAAAACCCAGGGAGTGACAGCAGGGGACAGGGGCGGCGCGATGGAATGCGAGTGGAGACTTGGCATGCCGGGAGTGTTCGGCAGGTCGGCCGCCACGGAAAGCTGTAAACCCTGTCAGGGCCCCGCGGGGCTTGAAGTCTGTCCGGTCCGTCGAGGAGGCCGATGATCTCTGGTAGTTATCAGTCAGTGATGCAGGCGCGCAATCGCGAGGAGTTTCGCGCCGAGATCATCCGCTTCACGCGGCAGCTCGGGTTCCAGACCGTCTCTGCGATGGTGGTGATCGACCGCACGCTGGGCAAGAGCGAATTCATCACGATCGACAACACCCCCCAGGCCTACCTGGATTCGTATGTCGACGAGATCGCGGGCAAGCGCGACCCGGTGTCGCAGCATTGCAAGAAGGCCAGCCTGCCCATCATCTGGAACCAGGACACCTACGTCAGCCAGGGCCTGGGCGACAAGTGGGAGCACCAGGCGAAGTTCGGCTACGCCACCGGCATCGCGATGGCGCTGCACCTGCCCGAAGGCAGGCACTTCATGCTCGGCGTGGACCGCGACCAGGACCTGCCGGCCGACCCCAGCGAGCTGCAACGGGTGGTGGCCGATCTGCAGTTGTTCGCGGTCTGCGCCCAGGAAACCGCCTTCCGGCTGCTGGTGCCACCGGCGTCACAGCTCGAGCGCCCGCGGCTGACGCCGCGCGAGCTGGAGGCGCTGCGCTGGACGATGGAAGGCAAGACGGCCTGGGAAGTGGGCGCCCTGATGGGCATCAGCGAACGCACGGCCGTGCTGCACGTCAACAATGCGATGCACAAGCTGGATTGCGCCAACAAGCACCAGGCGGTGCTCAAGGCCCTGAAGCTGGGCCTGATCTACTGAACGCCCACACCCGCGATCAGGTGATGGCGGACCTGTAAGAGCTGACAGTTATCGATCGGCCCGGAGGCTGCTTCAATGACTGCAAGCGTGACGTTTTGCACGCATCAGCGATGGAGCCCGCCATGTTCAAGATGTCCTTCACCCCCGCCTCTGCCCCGCAACCCGCCGCCCAGAGCGACGCATCGCCAGTGCGCGAACTCGAGCTGCATGAGCTCGCGCAGGTTTCCGGCGGCTCGCCCAACGGCACCTGGAGCGCCGTGGGCGAGGGCAGCAGCGCCGATTCGCTGCAGACGCTTTCACCCAACGGGACGTGGTAAGCCCGAACGCCGCTTCAAAGCGGCTCGAAGCGCGTCCCTCCAGCTTCGAGACGTTGGCGGGCTGGCAGTGCCAGCCCGCTTTTTTCTTCGCGCTGGTCTTCGTGCTTCAGGCCTGATCTCCCATGTCGCGGTTGTACCGGCCTGAAGCCCTCGCCGCGCGCCAGCAACCCTGGCTGGGCCGGGTGCAGCTGGTGCGGCCGCTGTCGCTGACGGTGATCACCGTCGGCGTGCTGCTGACGGCCCTGGCCGCGGGCACCTTCATCGCCACCGCCGGCTACACGCGCAAGGCCGCCACGCAAGGCGTGCTGATGCCCGACCGGGGCCTGATCCGCCTGGTGCCCGCCGCCGCCGGTACGGTGCTGGAGCGGCGGGTCGAGGAAGGCCAGGCCGTGCGCGCCGGCGAGGTGCTGTTCGTGCTGGCGCTGGAGCGCCCGCTGTTCGACAGCAGCGTCCAGGCGCGCGTGCAGCGCAGCCTGGAAGACCGCCGCCGCAGCCTGCAGGGCAGCGCAGAGCAGCAGCAGGCCCTGGCCAGCAGCCGCGCCACGGCGCTGGACCGCCGGCTGGCCGCCCTGGCCCTGGAAGCCGGCCAGCTGGACAGTGAAGCCACGCTGCAGCAGCAGCGGCTGGACCTGGCCCGGCAGGCCCTGGTGCGGCAGGAATCGCTGCAGGCCGAGCAGTTCATCTCCGCGGCCCAGGTGCAGGCCAAGCGCGAAGAGCTGCTGGCGCTGCAGGCCGCCCAGCAGACCCTGGCACGCCAGCGGGCCGCACTGGACCGCGAGCGCGCCGAGCTCGAGGGCGAGCGCCAAGCGCTGCCGATGCTGGCGCGCGACGCTGCCGGCAGCATCGAGCGCGACCTGGCCCTGCTGGCGCGCGAAGCCGCCGAGCTGGACGCCGACCGCCAGCTGCTGGTTCGCGCCCCGCAGGACGGCACCGTCAGCGCGGTGCTGGCCGAAGCCGGGCAGGCAGTGTCGCCCGCCTCCGCCCTGGCCAGCCTGGTACCGCAGGGCGCCACGCTGCAGGCCCACCTGTACGCGCCGTCCAGCGCGATCGGCTTCGTCAAGCCCGGGCAGACGGTGCAGTTGCGGCTGGCGGCCTACCCGTACCAGAAGTTCGGGCACCTGCCCGGGCAGGTCCTGCAGGTCTCGCGCACGCCGCTGGCGGCCAGCGAGATCACCGCGCTGGCGCTGGCGCCGGGCACGGCTGCGGGGGCGCCCGGTGCAGGGCAGCCGCTGTTCCGCATCACCGTGGCGCTGCAGCCAATGGCCGGTGCCGCCAGCCTGCCGCTGGCCGCGGGCATGCAGCTGTCGGGCGACGTGCTGCTGGAACACCGGCGCCTGGTGGAATGGCTGTTCGAGCCGCTGCTGGGCTGGCGCAGCCGCCACCCATGACTGGCGCGCAGCGATGAGCGGCGCCACGCCCCCGCCCAGCGGCTTTGTTTCGCGCCTGGCCCTGGGCTGGGGCGGGCCGGGCCGCCGCGTGCCGGTGGTCCTGCAGACCGAGACCGCGGAATGCGCGCTGGCCTGCCTGGCGATGGTGGCGGCCGCCCACGGGCTGGACATCGACCTGCCCAGCCTGCGGCAACGCTTTTCGGTCTCGGTCAAGGGCGTGACGCTGACCGAGCTGGTGCGCATGGCCGGCGCGCTGAACCTGGGGGCCCGCGCCCTGCGCGCCGAACCGGCCGATCTGCCTGCGCTGCAGCACCCCTGCATCCTGCACTGGGACCTGAACCATTACGTGGTGCTGGTGGGCTTCCAGCGCGGGCTGGCGCTGGTGCACGACCCGGCCCAGGGCCTGCGCCGCGTCAAGCCCGAAGAGCTGTCGCGCCGCTTCAGCGGCGTGGTGCTGGAGCTGCAGCCCGGCGCAGGCTTCATGCCGGCGCGCGAAAGGCAGGCCCTGAGCCTGCGCCAGCTGCTGGGGCCGGTGAGCGGGCTGCGGCGGGCGCTGCTGCAGATCGCGGTGCTGGCGCTGGCGCTGGAAGCCTTCGTGCTGCTCACGCCCTTCCTGATGCAGTGGGTCGTCGACGGCGTGCTGCCCAGCGCCGACACCGATCTTCTGGCCACGCTGGGCATCGGCTTTGCGCTGCTGGTGCTGGTGCAGGCCGGCACGGCGGCGGCGCGCGCCTGGGCGGTGCTGGTGCTGTCGTCCACGCTCAACCTGCAGTGGCTGGTGAACGTCTACACGCACCTGCTGCGGCTGCCTGCGGGCTGGTTCGAGCGCCGCCATGCCGGCGACATCTGGTCGCGCTTCGGCAGCGTGCAGCAGATCCAGCGCACGCTGTCCACGCACTTCATCGAAGCCGTGCTGGACGGCCTGCTGGTGTTGCTGACGCTGGCGCTGATGGCCTTCTACAGCCTGCAGCTCACGGCCGTGGCGCTGGCGGCGGTGGCAGCCTACGCGCTGCTGCGCTGGGCCTTCTTCCGCCCGCTGCGCGAGGCCAGCGAGGAAGCCCTGGTGTTCGAGGCCCGGCAGAACAGCCACTTCCTGGAAAGCCTGCGCGGCGTGCAGACGATCAAGATGTTCAACGCCCAGGCCGACCGCCGCCAGCGCTTCGCCAGCCTGGTGGTGGACACGATGAACGCCGGCATCGCCATCCGCAAGCTGGAGCTGATGTTCAGCGTGCTGCACCGCGGGCTGTTCGGGCTGGAACGCGTGGCCGTGATCTGGCTGGGCGCCCTGCTGGTGCTGGACCAGCGGCTGAGCGTGGGCATGCTGTTCGCCTTCTTCGCCTACAAGGAAACCTTCGCGTTGCGCTTCAGCGGCCTGATCGACAAGACCGTGGACCTGAAGATGCTGCGGCTGCAGGGCGAGCGCCTGGCCGACATCGTGCTGACCGCCCCCGAGGACGCCGCCGGCCCGCCGGCCCGGCCTGGCGAAAGCCGGCCCGAGCCGGCCGACGCCGCGGCCGTGGCACTGCTGCCCGCCAGCCTGGAGCTGCGCAACGTGCACTTCCGCTACGCCGACGGCGAAACGCCGGTGCTGCAGGGCGTGAACCTGCGCATCGAGGCCGGCGAATCGGTGGCCATCGTCGGCCCTTCGGGCTGCGGCAAAAGCACGCTGCTCAAGCTGATGCTGGGCCTGCACCCACCCACGGCGGGCGAGGTGCTGGTGGGCGGGCTGCCGCTGGCGCGGCTGGGCCTGACGGCCTGGCGCGACATGGTGGGCGTGGTGATGCAGGACGAGCCGCTCTTCAGCGGCAGCGTGGCCGACAACATCAGCTTCTTCAGCCCCGATCCCGATGTCGACTGGCTGCGCCACTGCGCCCAGGTGGCTTCGGTGCACGACGACATCCTGGCCATGCCGATGCAGTACGACACGCTGATCGGCGACCTCGGCAGCAGCCTGTCGGGCGGGCAGAAACAGCGCCTGCTGCTGGCGCGCGCGCTCTACAAGCGGCCGCGCATCCTGCTTTTGGATGAAGCCACCAGCCACCTGGACATCGACCGCGAGCGCAGCGTCAACCAGGCCATCCGCCAGCTCGCGCTGACGCGCGTGATCGTGGCCCACCGGCCGGAGACCATCGCCTCGGCCGGGCGCGTGATCGCGCTGCACGAAGGCCGCGTGGCGCAGGATCTGCGCAGCGTGGCCAGCGCCGGGCCGCTGCAGTAGGCCCGCGGCCGGTCGTTCAGGGCTTCTTCAGCGCCGCGCAGGTGTTGATGCCCAGCAGCGGATAGAGCGGGCAGAAACCGATGGCCGCCGTGGCCAGCGGCACCAGGCCGATCCAGCCCCAGGCACCGATACTGCCGGTCAGCGTGAGGCCGATCAGGGCCAGGCCGGTGATGATGCGCAGGATGCGGTCGAGACCGCCGACGTTGTTGATCATGGTGCTGCTCCAGGAAGTGGTCGGCCGGTTGGCCGATGTGCACAGTCTGCACGCGGCGGGCCCGGCGACGCCAGCGCGCGCTGGCGCTTGTCTGCGGCAGATCAAGGATGCGGCGATTTGCCGGCTATCCGCGGCAGCCCGCCGGGCGTGGGCGGCGGCTGCGTGCGGGTTTCCAGCTGCTGCAGCCAGACCAGGGCCTGGGCTGCGTCGCTGCCGCACATGGCCGGCTCGGGCTGCAGCGACACGCACACGGCCGGGCGCCCCGGCAGGCCGAACAGGCGGCAGGCGTTGGCGGCGTCCAGCTGCACGCAGCGCACGCCGGCCGGCTTGCCTTGGGGCATGCCCGGGATCGGCGATGAGATCGATGGGGCGATGCAGCAGGCACCGCAGCCGGGGCGACAGTTCATCGGCCGATGCTAGTGCGGCTGGCAACGGTGGCCGCTGGATGCAGGCCATGGCGCCAGGCGCGACACCTGCGGGCGCCTGAAGAACGGCGCCTGCCGGAGCCCCGGCCCGTAAACTATCGGGTTCCCATGGACTATCCCCAGCACTTCGATGTGATCGTCGTCGGTGGCGGCCACGCCGGCACCGAAGCGGCGCTGGCCGCTGCCCGCATGGGCTGTGCGACGCTGCTGCTGACGCACAACATCGAGACCCTGGGCCAGATGAGCTGCAACCCCAGCATCGGCGGCATCGGCAAGGGCCACCTGGTGAAGGAGATCGATGCGCTGGGCGGGGCGATGGCCGCGGCCACCGACGAAGCCGGGATCCAGTTCCGCATCCTCAACGGCAGCAAGGGCCCGGCCGTGCGCGCCACGCGCGCGCAGGCTGATCGCGTGCTCTACCGCGCCGCCATCCGCCAGCGGCTGGAAAACCAGCCCCATCTGTGGCTCTTCCAGGCCGCCGTCGACGACCTGCTGCTGCAGGGCGACCGCGTGGTGGGCGCCGTCACGCAGACCGGCGTGCGCTTCCGGGGCCATGCGCTGGTGCTGACGGCCGGCACCTTTCTGGACGGGCGCGTGCACGTGGGGCTGCAGAACCACAGCGCCGGCCGCGCGGGCGACCCGCCAGCGATCCGCCTGTCGGCCCGGCTGAAGGAACTGAAGCTGCCCCAGGGCCGCCTGAAGACGGGCACGCCGCCGCGCATCGACGGGCGGTCGATCGATTTCTCGCGGCTGGTCGAACAGCCGGGTGACGGCGTGCCATCCGCCGACGGCACGCCAGCAAGCCACCCGGTGCCCGTATTCAGCTTCCTGGGCCATGCAGGGCAACACCCGCGCCAGGTGGCCTGCTGGATCACCCACACCAACGAGCGCACGCACGAGATCATCCGCAGCGGCTTCGACCGCAGCCCGATGTTCACGGGCGTGATCGAAGGGGTGGGGCCGCGCTACTGCCCGAGCATCGAAGACAAGGTCAACCGCTTCGCCGACAAGAACGCGCACCAGGTCTTTCTCGAGCCCGAAGGCCTGACGACGCACGAGTTCTACCCGAACGGGATTTCCACCTCCCTGCCCTTCGACGTGCAGGTGGCGGCGGTGCAATCGATGGTGGGCCTGGAGAAGGCGCACATCCTGCGGCCGGGCTACGCCATCGAGTACGACTACTTCGACCCGCGCGAGCTCAAGCCCAGCTTCGAGACGCGAGCGCTGGCGGGCTTGTTCTTCGCGGGCCAGATCAACGGCACCACGGGTTACGAAGAAGCCGCCGCCCAGGGCCTGCACGCCGGCATCAACGCCGCCCTGCAGGTGCGGGGCCACGCGCGCCTGCAGGGGCCCTGGGTGCCGGGGCGCGACCAGGCTTACCTGGGCGTGCTGGTGGACGATCTGGTGACCAAAGGCGTGACCGAGCCGTACCGGATGTTCACCAGCCGCGCCGAGTACCGGCTGCAGCTGCGCGAAGACAACGCCGACCTGCGGCTGACCCCCGTCGGGCGCGAGCTGGGGCTGGTCGACGACGTGCGCTGGGCGGCCTTCGAGACCAAGCGCGAACGTCTGGAGCGCGAACTGCAGCGCCTGCGCGCCACCTGGGTGCGCCCGGCCACGCTGCCGGCCGAAGCCGCCGAGCGCCTGCTGGGCAAGGCGCTGGAACACGAATACAACCTCGCCGAGCTGCTGCGCCGCCCCGGCGTGACCTGGGACACGGTGGCCGACGTGACCCAAGCTGCCGCCATGGCCACGTCGGCCAGGCCCCCTGCCGATGCCAGCCACAGCGCTGTTTCACGTGAAACCTTGCGCGCGCAATGGGGCCGGGCCGAAGCCGACGCCGTCATCGAGCAGGCCGAGATCGCGATCAAGTACGCCGGCTACATCGACAAGCAGAACGACGAAGTTCAGCGCGCTTCGGCCCTGGAACACCTGCGCCTGCCCGACGACCTGGACTACGCCCAGGTCAGCGCGCTGTCCTACGAGGTGCGGCAGAAGCTGCAGCGCCAGCGCCCTGAGACCCTGGGCCAGGCGTCCCGCATCTCCGGCGTCACGCCGGCGGCCGTCTCGCTGCTGCTGGTGCACCTGAAGAAGGGCCGCTTCAAGGGCTTCGGGTCGATCGCGCCCCGCGCTGATGCGGGCCACGCTGGCGAAGCAGCGGCCACCCAGAGCACCCCAGCGGGCCCGGCGCAGGACCAGGCGGCTTGAGCACCGCCCCGCCCGAGGACTGGGCTGCACTGTCGGCCGCCCTGGGTGAGCCCCTGGCGCCAGCGCTGGGCGAGCAGCTCTTCGCGTACGTGGATCTGCTCGCGCGCTGGAACGGCACCTACAACCTCACCGCCGTGCGCAGCCGCGATGGCATGCTGAAGCAGCACCTGGCGGACTGCCTGGCCCTCATCGGCCCCTTGCGCAGGCACCTGCAGTCGCTACCCGCTGCCCCAGGCGCGCGGCGCGTGCTGGACGTGGGCAGCGGCGGTGGCCTGCCGGGCGTGGTGGTGGCCGCCTGCCTGCCGGAATGCGAGGTCACCTGCGTCGACACCGTGGCCAAGAAAGCGGCCTTCGTACGCCAGGTGGCCGCCGAGCTGGCGCTGCCGCGCCTGCACGCCGCCCACAGCCGTGTGGAGGCGCTGCGCGCTGCGCCCTTCGACATCGTCGCCTCCCGCGCCTTCGCATCGTTGGCCGACTTCACCCGCCTCACCCGGCACTTGCTGGCCCCCCAAGGCACCTGGCTGGCCATGAAGGGCAAGCGGCCTGATGACGAGCTGGCCGCCCTGGATGCCGGGATCGACGTGTTTCACGTGGAACCTCTGCACGTGCCCGGCCTGGGCGCCGAACGCTGCCTGGTCTGGATGCGCCCCAGGGCATCGGCACAGCTGCCCCCCGCCTGAACCACCCAAACTCAACCCGACGTGCCGCAACCCACCATGACTCGCCGCTTCAGCCGCCTCCGCCGCATCCTGTCCTGCACCAGCGCTGGCAGCGCCCTGGCCGCCCTGCAGTTGCTCGCGGCCACCCCGGTCGCAGCCCAGGCGCCCGCCAACGCCCCCCAGGCCATCGCCAGCCTGAACGTGCCGCGCTACATGGGGGTGTGGTACCAGGTGGCCTGGTTTCCCAACCGCTTCCAGAAGCAGTGCATCAGCGACACATCCGCCACCTACCGCCAGCGGCCAGACGGCAACGTCGACGTGCTCAACCGCTGCCGCACAGCCGAAGGCAAGATCGATGACGCCCAGGGCCTGGCCCGCCCTGCAGGCAGCCGCCTGCAGGGCGATACGCTGCAACCCGCCCAGTTGGAGGTCAGCTTCCTGCCCGCCGCCCTGCGATGGCTGCCGATCTGGGGCAGCTACTGGGTGCTGAAGCTCGCCGACGATGGCCGCTACGTCGTGGTGGGCGAACCCACGCGCGAATACCTGTGGGTGCTGACGAGGCAGCCGACACTTTCAGCGCCAGACGAAGCTGAAATCCGGTCTTTCCTGGCGCGCCAGGGCTACGATCTCACGCGCTGGCAAGCGCATCCGCACACCGGCAGCCTCAAGCCCTGATCGACAGTCGGAACTGCGACCCCCCTCATGCTTGGCATCACCGACTACGGCGCCTTCTGCACCACCATCGTCCTGTTCCTGGCCCTGCCCGGCCCCGGCACCTTCTGCCTGCTGGGTTCGACGGCCAAGGGTGGCTTCCGCGGTGGCGCGGCCGCCACCGCCGGGGTGATCGTCGGCGACCAGATCCTGCTCTGGCTGGCGGTCGCGGGTGTCGCCGCGTTGCTGGCGGCGCATCCCCTGCTCTTCAAGAGCGTGCAATACCTCGGTGCCGGCTACCTGGTCTGGATCGGGCTGAAGCTGATCTTCGCCAAGCCGGGGTCCGCCCACCCTGTCAACATCCAGCCGCACCACTTCGCGCGGCAGGCCGTACTGATCACCTTGCTCAACCCCAAGGCCATCATGTTCTACATGGCCTTCTTTCCGCTGTTCATCGATCCGGCGCAGCACCGCGGGCTGATCACCTTCGCCGCCATGGCCGCCACGATCGCCGTGATCACAGCCGTCTACTGCCTGCTGCTCTGCGCCTTTGCGCAGACCGCGGCGCGCACCGTGGCAGCGCACCCACGGCTGGCACGCGGCCTGGAAAAGCTGGCCGGCGTCTGCCTTGTAGGCTTTGGCATCCGCCTGGCCGCACCCTGACGTTTCACGTGAAACCGCAACGCTGACGCGGCCCCCCGATGCGTATCTTCTGTGTCGCCAACCAAAAAGGCGGGGTCGGCAAGACGACGACCACCGTCAATCTGGCCGCCGGGCTGGCGCAAATCGGCCAGCGGGTGCTGGTCGTGGACCTGGATCCACAAGGCAACGCCACTATGGGCAGCGGTATCGACAAGCGCCAGCTGGCGCTGAGCGTCTACGACGTGCTGCTCGAATCCGCCAGCATCGCCGAAGCCCGCCAGACCAGCCCCAAGGGCGGCTATCAGGTGCTGGGCGCCAACCGCGAACTCGCCGGCGCCGAGGTCGAACTGGTGCGCCTCGAGCACCGCGAAAAGCGCCTGCGCGCCGCCCTGCACGCCGTGCGCAGCGACTACGACTTCGTGCTCATCGACTGCCCGCCTTCGCTGAGCCTGCTCACGCTCAACGGCCTGTGCGCCGCCCATGGCGTCGTCGTGCCGATGCAGTGCGAATACTTCGCGCTCGAAGGCCTGAGCGATCTCGTCAACACCATCAAGCAGGTGCACGCCAATCTCAACAGCGAGCTGCAGATCATCGGCCTGCTGCGCGTGATGTTCGACCCGCGCATCACGCTGCAGCAGCAGGTGAGCGAACAGCTCAAGGCGCACTTCGGCGACAAGGTGTTCAACACCGTCATCCCGCGCAACGTGCGGCTGGCCGAAGCGCCCAGCTACGGCCAACCTGGCGTGACTTTCGACCCGGCCTCCAAGGGCGCGCAGGCCTTCGTCGAATTCGCCAAGGAAATGGTGGCCAGGCTGGGCTAGGCCCCGGCTGCCACCCCAGCCGGCCCATCGCCATGCACTTCAGCGACACCCAGCTGTCCCGCATCGAAGACGCCTGCCTGAACGCCAGCGCCCCGCCGCAGCAACGCTGGCTGGACGGCTGGCTGTTGCGCACCCACCCCGGCAAGGCGCGGCGTGCGCGCTGCATCCACGCCCTGGCTGAAGGCCGGCTGCCATTGGACGACAGGCTCACCCTCGCGGCTGCGCTCTACCGCGAAGCGGGCCTGCCGATGGTCGTGCGCATCACGCCCTTCACCCACCCGACGACGCTGGACGCACAACTGGCGCAGCGCGGCTGGCTGCGGCTGGACGACACACAGGTGCTGGTCTGCCCCCGCCTGCCCGCGCCAGCGGCCACGGCACCCACCCCGCCACGGGGCCTGCATTGGCAGGCGCTGGACGCCCCGGCCTACGCCCGCACCGTGGGCCAGCTGCGTGCCACCCCGCCCGAACAGCAGCAGGCCCACGCCCAGCGGCTGGCACTGTCGCCCGTGCCGTACCAAGGCTTCGCGCTGCTGCGCAGCGACGGCCAAGCGCTGGCCTGCGGGCAGTTCGCGCGCGAAGGTACCCAGGCGGGCCTGTATGACGTGCACACCCACGCCGAGGCCCGGAACCAGGGCCTGGCCTACTGGCTATGTGAGCGCATGCTTTCTCTCGCCGCCAGCGAGGGCGCGACCTTGGCCTATCTGCAAGTGGATGCCCAGAACCACGCAGCGCAGGCCGTCTACCGCCGCCTGGGCTTCCTGCCCGGCTACGGCTACCACTACCGCGAGCCGCCGGCCGGCGCCTGACGCGGCCGGGCCCGCCGCCAGGGCGCTCAGGCCAGGCCCAGGCCCTCGTCCAGGCCCAGGTGCACGTTCATGGACTGCACCGCCGCACCACTGGCACCCTTGCCCAGGTTGTCCAGCCGGGCCATCACCAGCGCCTGCGTGTCGTTGGCGAAGACGAAGACATCGACCCGGTTGCTGTCATTGCAGGCCTGCACGTCGAAGAAGCCCGCCTCCAGTGTGGCCGGGTCGCGCAGCGGCATCACGCGCACGAAGCGCTCGCCGGCATAGCGCGCGTCGAAGGCCGCATGCAGCGTCGCGCCGCTGCAGCCCAGGGCCGCCAGATCCAGCGGCACCGTCACGGCCAGGCCCTTGTAGAACGGGCCGACGATGGGCATGAACACCGGCGCCTGCTTCAGCCCGGTGTGCGCCATCATCTCCGGCACGTGCTTGTGGTGCAGGCCCAGTGCGTAAGGGCGCGGCGCCTTCAAGGCGGCGGGCAGGCCGCCGGGTGCTTCGTAGTCGGCAATCATCGTCTTGCCGCCACCCGAGTAGCCGGTGATCGACGTCGCCGTGACCACGCTCTCCGCCGGCACCAGCCCCGCATCGACCAGCGGCCGCAGCAGCAGGATGAAGGCGCTGGCATGGCAGCCCGGGTTGGCGATGCGCTTGCCGGCGCGTATGGCCGCGCGCTGCGTGGGCGCCAGCTCCGGCAGGCCGAACACCCAGCCGGGCGCCGTCCGGTGCGCCGTGCTGGCATCGATCAGGCAGGTGCGGGGGTTCGTCACCATCGCCGTCGCTTCGCGCGAAGCGGCGTCGGGCAGGCAGAGGAAGGCCACGTCGGCGGCATTCAGCAGCCGCGCCCGCTCGGCCGCGTCCTTGCGCTTGTCGGGCGCGATGCGCAGCACCTCGACATCGCTGCGCCCGGCCAGCAGCTCGTGGATGCGCAGGCCGGTGGTGCCTTCCTGGCCGTCGACAAAAACGGTGATGCTCATGCTGCGCTCGGTGGCTGTAAGGTTGCGCCGCGAGCATACGACAGGGCCCGCCCGCCCCGCCCCGCACTGCCCCGCACCGCGATCTCCCGCCCCACGCACCCACGGCCATGCCTGCAGCCACCCCCGCTTCTGCCCACCCGTCGACCGACGCCCCGCCGCCGCAAGTGCTGCTGCTGCCCGGCTGGCTCAACAGCGGCCCGGGCCATTGGCAGACGCTGTGGGAAACCGAACACGGCGACCACCGCGTGCAGCAGGCCGACTGGCTATGGCCGCGCCGCGGCGACTGGATGGCGCGTCTGGACGAAGCCGTGCTGGCCCGCCCGCCCGGCCCCGCCCAGGGCCCGCTGCTGCTGGCCGCCCACAGCCTGGGCTGCCACCTGGTGGCGGCCTGGGCCGCGCACAGCCAGCACACCGCCCGTGTGCAGGGCGCGCTGCTGGTCGCGCCGCCCGATCTGCTGCGGCCGGACCTGCCACTCCAGGTGGCCCGCTGGGCCCCGCCGGTCACCGCCCGCCTGCCCTTCCCGGCGCTGCTGGTCTACAGCAGCGACGACCCTTATGCCGCCGTCGACCCCACGCTGGCGCTGGCCGCGGCCTGGGGCGCCCGGCCCCTGCTGGCTGGCGCCGCAGGGCACCTGAATGCCGATTCGGGCCTGGGCCGCTGGCCGCAGGCGCGCCACGCGCTGCTGGGCCTGGCAAGCCCGGCAGGCCACAGCGCGTAAGTAGGCACTGGCATCCGTTGATTGGCTGATCCGACGGAGCCCCGGCCCGGCACGCCCGCAGCCGGCAGCGCACTGCCGCCAGGGGCCACCGGCCAGGCGTCGTGGACAATGCCCGCATGGTGAGCAAAAAACCCAAGGGCCTGGGCATGGGCCTGGAAGCACTGCTGGGCCCCAAGGTGCCCAGCCCCGCTGCGGCCCCCGAAGGGCCGCCCAGCAGCCTGCCGCTGAACCAGCTGCGCGCCGGCAAGTACCAGCCGCGCACGCGCATGGACGAAGGCTCGCTCTACGAACTGGCCGAAAGCATCAAGAGCCAGGGCCTGATGCAACCCATCCTGGTGCGTCCGGTGGCCGACGGCAACACGCCGTACGAAATCATTGCCGGTGAGCGCCGCTTCCGTGCCGCGGCACTGGCGGGCCTGGACAGCGTGCCCGTGCTCGTCAAGCCGGTGGCCGACGAAGCCGCCGCGGTGATGGCGCTGATCGAGAACATCCAGCGCGAAGACCTCAACCCGCTGGAAGAAGCCCAGGGGCTGCAGCGCCTGGTGACGGAATTCCAGCTCACGCATGAACAGGCCGCGCAGGCCGTGGGCCGGTCGCGCAGCGCGGCCAGCAACCTGCTGCGCCTGCTGCAACTGTCGGAAGCCGTCCAGCAGCTGCTGATGGCCGGCGACATCGACATGGGCCATGCCCGCGCCCTGCTGCCCTTGGCCGCGGCCGAACAGGTGATGGCCGCGCAGGAGATCGTGGCCCGCAAGCTCAGCGTGCGCGATGCCGAACGCCTGGTGGCGCGCCAGCAGCAAGCCGCCGGCGGCAGCACCCCGCCTGCCCGGGCCCCGGCCAAGGCCCGCGACATCCAGCGCCTGGAACGCAGCCTGTCCGACCTGCTGTCGGCCACGGTGGATATCCGCGTGAAGAAGCGCAGCGCGCGCGGCGAACAGGGCGAAGTCGCGATCGCCTTCAGCTCGCTGGAAGAACTCAACGGCCTGCTGCAGAAGCTGGGGCTGAAGGAAGACTAGCCACGCGGCCGCCGGCCCGCGGCCACGCCATCGATGGCGTGAAGCGCTTCTGACCCTGTCGTCGGACCGACCCCCTGCGACGTTGAAACAGGGGCCGCGCATGCAGTGCAGCGGCACAGCTCTTGCACATCGCCAGTGCCCACGCAGACGTCTGGCAGGTGTGGCGCGGTTGACGAAGTGAATGGCCATATGCCGCTTGATTCGTCGACAGTCGGGCGCAGAATGATCCATGCTGGAAGTGTGTCCAAGGGTGCAGCAGCACCATTGGTGATCAGGAAAGCTCTGATGGCGCCCTGGCCCGTGAAGCCGGGACTTCATCAGAACTTCCCAGGCCGGCGCACAGGGGTGTCCTCCCCTGCCGCGCGGCCTGGATCACCGGAGGCCCCATGGACGTGATCAGCCACCTCAAGCAACGCTACGAGCGCTTGCGCGAGGAAGAAATCTCTCTCGAAGACTACCTGGCCGAATGCAAGCGCGACCCGCTGGCCTACGCCACGGCCGCCGAGCGCATGCTGCGCGCCATCGGTGAACCCAAGAGCATCGACACCCGCAACGACCCGCGGCTGTCCCGCATCTTTGCGAACAAGGTCATCAAGGTCTACCCGGCCTTCGCCGAGTTCTACGGCATGGAAGACGCCATCGAACAGGTGGTCAGCTACTTCCGCCA
>JAIXZR010000241.1 GCA_027489455.1 Rubrivivax sp.
GAGAACCTGGAATCGATGGAGCAGATGCTCCTGAACCTGGACATCGCCAGCGCCGACGAGGAAGAGCTGAACGCGATCTTCCGTTGCGCCCATTCGGTCAAGGGCGGTGCTGCCACTTTCGGCTTCAACGACGTGGCCGAGCTGACGCACCAGATGGAAACGCTGCTGGACAAGCTGCGCCGCCGCGAACTGGTGCCCACCACGGCGATGGTGGACGTGCTGCTGGCCAGCGGCGACGCGCTGAAGGCCATGCTGGCCCGCCACCAGGGCAATGGGGCCGATGCCATCGACACGCGCGAACTGCTGGCCACCATCCGCGCCCAGGTGGAAGGCCAGGCCGGCGCAGCACCGGCGGCAGCGGCAACGCCGGCCACGGCAGCCCCTGCCCCCGCAGCGCCTGCGCCAGCCGCCCCGGTGGCCTCTGCCAGCCGCCCGGCCGCCGGCACGCGCGCGCTGGAACTGACCGTGGGCCCGCTGGACAACACCGCGCTAGCCGACAACCTGGTCGAGCTGTTCAAGGAAATCACCGACCTGGGCACGATCGAGCCGCTGGACGCCGGCCGCTCGGCCGACGGCATGCGACGCTTCAAGATCGTCACCGCTTCCAGCGACAACGACCTGCTGGACCTGTTCACCTTCCACGTGGCGCGTGAACACGTCAAGCTGCAGCCGCTGGGCCTGGGCTATGGCTTCCATGACGGCGCGCCTGGCGCCCCGGCCGAAGCACCCCCCGCCAGCGACCCCGGCTACGGTTTCTTCGACGACGCGCCCGGCGCCCCCAACAGCCAGGCCGCAGCCGCCCCAGCCGCAGCCCCGACCGCCGCCGCAGCCGCCCCCGCAGCCGCCAGCCCAGCGCGCGCTGCCGCCGGCCGGGCCGACAAGCCCGCAGGCCCGGTGGCCACGCCGGAA
The DNA here is from genome assembly GCA_027489455.1 of Rubrivivax sp. GTDB lineage: Bacteria > Pseudomonadota > Gammaproteobacteria > Burkholderiales > Burkholderiaceae_C > Rubrivivax. The sequence goes on from JAIXZR010000241.1 coordinate 910, forward strand.
TCCAGCACCCTGCGCGTGTCGGTCGAAAAGGTCGACCAGCTCATCAACCTGGTCGGCGAACTCGTCATCACCCAGGCCATGTTGTCGCAAAACGGCAAGGCCATCGCCGCCGCGCTGTACCAGCAGCTGGCCAGCGGCCTGGCCGACCTGGAACGCAACACCCGCGACCTGCAGGAAGCGGTGATGTCGATCCGGATGATTCCGATGTCGCTGGTATTCAACCGGTTCCCGCGCATGCTGCGCGACCTGGCCAACAAGCTGGGCAAGAAGGTGGAACTGGTGCAGGTGGGCGAAGCCACCGAACTGGACAAGGGCCTGGTGGAAAAGATCACCGACCCGCTGACCCACCTGGTGCGCAACAGCTGCGACCACGGCATCGAAATGCCGGCAGACCGCATCGCCAAAGGCAAGCCCGAGACCGGCACCATCAGCCTGATCGCCAGCCACCAGGGCGGCAGCATCGTCATCGAGGTGCGCGACGACGGCAAGGGCCTGAACCGCGCCAAGCTGCTGGCCAAGGCCCGCGAACGCGGCATCGACGCACCCGACACCATGACCGACAGCGAGGTCTATGGCCTCATCTTCGCCCCCGGCTTCAGCACTGCCGAACAGGTGACGGACGTGTCCGGCCGCGGCGTGGGCATGGACGTGGTGAAGAAGAACATCACCGCGCTCGGCGGCACGGTGGAAATCGACAGCGCCGAAGGCTACGGCATGACGGTGCGCGTGCGCCTGCCGCTGACGCTGGCCATCATGGACGGCATGAGCGTGGGCGTGGGCGAGGAGGTCTACATCCTGCCGCTGTCCAGCGTGGTGGAAAGCTTCCAGGTGCAGCCCGGGATGATCAAGACCATCGGCGGCAGCGGCCGCGTGGTGGACGTGCGCGACGAATACATGCCGGTGGTGGACCTGGAGAAGGTCTTCAGCGTGCCGCGCTTCGACTTCGACAAGACCACCAACATCATGGTCGTGGTGGAAGCCGAAGGCGGCCGCGTGGCCCTGCTGGTGGACGAACTGCTGGGCCAGCAGCAGGTGGTGGTGAAGAACCTGGAGAGCAACTACCGCAAGGTGCCGGATGTATCAGGCGCCACGATCATGGGCGACGGGCGCGTGGCCCTGATCCTGGACATCGGCTCGCTGGTCCGCCAGTCGCGCCACTGAACAAAGGCCAACCATGTTGAACGGGGCAATCCGCAGCTTGCGGGGCTACAGCGTGCGCGCACGCATGCTGGGGACGGTGGGCATCGTGCTGGCCATGCTGGGCGTCATCGGGGCCACGGGCCTGGCCGGTGGCGTGCAGATCCAGCACGTGGCAGAGGAGTTCAGCGCCCACTCGATCAAGGAAACCGGGCAGGTGGTGCAGGTGCGCGACGGCCTGGCCAAGGTGCGTCTGCTGGAAAAGCAGATGGTCATCGACTACGAGGATGCGGCCCGCGTGGCCGCCCTTCGCCCGCAGTGGGACGCCGCCATCGCGGCGACTGGCCAGGCACTGAACGGCCTGCTGGAAGGCGAGGAAGACGAAGACAACGTGCTGGTGCGCGAAGCCCTGGCCGAACTTGCCAGCTACAACAAGGCGGCCCAGCCGGTGCTGAAGAACGTCGAAGGCGGCCAGTACGACAACGCGCGCGTGGCCGACCGCATGCTGGGGCGCGCCCACGGCCACATGGCCGAGATGGACCAGCGCGTGGCAAAGATCGCCGAGATCGTCGCCTCGGAGGCGACGGCCACCTCGGCGCTGCTGAAAGCCACGCTGGCGCAGCTGGGCTGGGTCTTCTCCGGCGCGCTGGTCGCCGTGGTGCTGCTGGTGGTTCCGCTGACGCTGCTGAACTCGCGCTCCATCACAGGCCCGCTGTCCGACGCCGTGCACCTGGCCGAAGCCATTGCTGCCGGTGACCTGACGCGCGAGATCGACACCGCCGGGCGCGACGAGCCCGCCCACCTGATGCGCGCGCTGCACCACATGCAGGAAAAACTGCGCGGGCTGATCCGGCAGGTGCAGGATTCGTCGCAGAACATCGCCGGCGCCAGCCAGGAAGTGGCCAGCGGCAACAGCGACCTGAGCCAGCGCACCGAGCAGGCCGCCGGATCGCTGCAGCAGACGGCCAGCGCGATGGAGCAGTTCACCAGCACCGTGAGCCACACCGCCGAAAGCGCGCGCACGGCCAGCAACCTGGCCAGCGCCGCCAGCACGGTGGCCGAGCAGGGTGGCCAGGCCGTGCAGCAGGTGGTGACGACGATGGACGAGATCAACCGCAGCAGCCACCGCATCGGCGACATCATCGGCACCATCGACGGCATCGCCTTCCAGACCAACATCCTGGCGCTGAACGCCGCGGTGGAAGCCGCCCGCGCGGGTGAAC
>JAIXZR010000082.1 GCA_027489455.1 Rubrivivax sp.
GTTTCCTGATGGTCTCGGCCTTTGCCGACGAAGCCAGCTTCGGCCGCAAGCCCATGAGCGCGCTGCGCCTGGCCGCTGGCGAATCGACGATGCGCTTTCAGATCTGCAATGTGGCCGGACCTGAAGTGGCGCTGATGCTCTACCAGGACCTGGACAGCGACGGCAAGATGGGCAGCAACGTGCTGGGTCTGCCCACCGAACCCTGGGGCGCCAGCGGCAACCCCGGCCTGATGGGCCCGAAATGGGACACCGCCCGCATGCCGCTGGATGGCCAGGTGCTGCGCGTGAGGATGTCGCAATGAAGGCGCCAGTCCGGCGCCGCGTGCTGCAGGGCATGGTCGCGGCCAGCCTGGCACCTTCTTCACTGCTGCCCGTGCAGGCGAAGCCGGCCGAGGCTGGACCGATCGCCAAGCGGCTGGCGGCGAACCCCCTGCTGACGCCCTTCCGTGGTGTCGGTGACGCCGCCGGCGACACCAGCGGCCACCGCCACACGGCCGACGTGCAGACGCTGGGACGCTGGCCCGCCGAACTGCGCGGCCGCTTCTACCGCAACGGCCCGGCCCTGTTCGAACGCGGCGGGCAGCGCTACCACCACTGGTTCGACGGCGACGGCATGGTGCAGCAGTTCACCCTGGCCGGCGGCCGCGTCAGCCACCGCGGGCGCCTGGTGCAGACCGCCAAGCTGAAGGCTGAACGTGAAGCGGGCCGCTTCCTGTTCAGCGCGCTCGGCACGTCGATCGAGGGCGGGCCGCCGATCAGCGGCCCCGACAGCGTGAACGTGGCCAACACCAACGCGCTGGAACACGGCGGGCGTTTGCTGGCCATGTGGGAAGGCGGGTCGGCCTATGCGCTGGACCCCGCCGACCTGGCCACGCGCGGGCCCGTCAGCTGGCGCGCCGACCTGGCAGGGTTGCCCTTTACCGCCCACCCGAAGGTGGACGCCGCCGGCGAGCTGTGGAACATCGGCACGATGGGCAAGCACCTGATGGTCTGGCAGGTGGGGGTGGACGGGCAGCTGCGCCGCTTCCAGCTGGGTGAATCACCCTACCCCGGCGGCATGGTGCACGACATGGCGGTCACGCAGCGCTACATCGTCGTGCCGCTGCCGCCGGTGCGGCTGAACTTCAGCCAGCCCACGGGCGATGGGCCACGCCGTTTCGCACTGGAAAGCGGGCAGCCGCTGCGCGTGCTGGTGATGGAAAAGGCCGACATCACGCGCCGCCGTGTCTTCGAGCTGCCGCCGCAGATGGTGTTTCACATCGGCAATGCGCACGAGGAATCCGATGGCAGTCTGGTGCTCAGCTACATCGGTGCACCCGACGCGGCCTTCCTGGACCGTGGCGCAGTGGCCCTGATGGCGGGCGACAGCCTGCCGGGCAGCGACACACAGCTGCACCTGGCCCGGCTGGACATGGCCAGCGGCCGGGCCCGTGTCGAAGCGATGCCGGGCGAGGTGGAATTCCCGCGCATCGACCCGCGGCGCATCGGCCTGGGCGGCGCTGAAGCCGCCCAGTGGCTGCTGAGCGCGGGGTCCTGGCGTGCACCGGCCGGCCGCACGGCAGGCCTGCTGCATGGCGTGCAGCTGACGCATCTGAAGACCGGGCGCACGCAGCGCTACGACTACGGTCCGCAGGCGATAGCCGAGGAACACGTGCTGGTGCCCAAGCCGGGCCGCAGCGGCGAACTGGACGCCTGGCTGTTGGGCACCTGCTTCGACGCCACGCGCCAGGCCACGGTGCTGAACCTGCTGGACGCTGCCGACATCGCTGCCGGCCCCATTGCCCAGGCCGTGCTGCCGTATGTGTTGCCGCTGGGCTTTCACGGCAACTTCAGCGCAGCCTGAGCGCCCTGGCAGGCTGGGTACAGAAAGAGAAACGCCCGGCAAGCCGGGCGCAGCAAACAGAAAAGCCCGGCAAGCCGGGCCAAGCAAACAAAAAAGCCCGGCAAGCCGGGCTTTTAGACGTCACTGACAACCAGCGGCGCGCTGGGCGCCGCCAGAAGTTCAGCCTTGACGACGGCGACGCGAAGCGACAGCCGCGCCAGCCAGGGCCAGACCAGCCAGCGCCAGCGAAGCGGGTTCCGGCGTGGGGTTCGGGGTCGGCGTGTCGTACGTGTAGGTCACGGTGATGTTGGCCAGAGCGCGGGTGTTGATCTGCGAGATCAGGTTGCCGGCGCCGCTGGCGTTCGACAGACCCGTGGCAGCAACGCCCACGTTGAACAGACCGGAACCGATGAAGGCGGCGAAAGAACCGGCAACGACGTTGCTGCCAGTCTGGCTGCCCGTCACGCCGTTGATGATGGCGCCCGAGGTGCCGCCAAAATCGACCGTGCCGTCGAAGGCCGAGAAGTTACGGGTGGCGCTGGCAGTGATGTTCAGCGTGTTGCTGAAGGGGCCGCTGAAAGCGATGCTGCCAGCCACGTTGGCCGCAACGGTTGCCGGCGCGCTGTCCAGGCTTTCCAGACGGAAGTCCGAGCTGATGCTGCCGTCGTAGCTGAAGGACACACCGGTCAGCGTTCCGAGGCTGGAGTTGAACTGCTGCAGTGCCAGCGAGGCGACCCAGTTGGTTGCCGTCGCGGATTGCGAAGCAGAGTACGAGACCGTGGCTGCTTGTGCACCACCGACGGCCAACAGGGCTGCCAGGGCGAGAGAAAGACGTTTCATGAATGACTCCTGAGGGAAGAGGGTGGGCTGTTTTGAATCTGACCCGTGAAGTATGAGCAAGCCGTGTGCCAGTGGGCTTCCGTATCGTAGGTATCTGATTTTGTTGGGTTTTTTCTCGCGCCCGGGCGCCGCTGGCCATGACCGTGTCAAGCTTTCCGACGCTGTTACGTCCCGATCTGCCCTTGGCGCCGCCGCCACAATCCCGTCTCATGGCTGCCAAAACCACCTTCGTCTGCCGCGACTGCGGTGCCACATCCCCCAAGTGGCTGGGCAAGTGCCCGGCCTGCGGAGCCTGGAACACCCTAGACGAGAGTCTGGCTGACGCCCCGGGCGGCAAGCAGTCGGCCCGCTTCCAGGCCCTGGCCGGCAGCACCGCGGCACGGCAGGGTGTGAAGACGCTCAGCGAGATCGAGGCCAGCGACGTCGAACGCACCCCCACCGGCCAGGAAGAACTGGACCGTGTGCTGGGCGGCGGCATCGTCGCTGGTGGCGTGGTGCTGATCGGCGGCGACCCCGGCATCGGCAAGAGCACCTTGCTGCTACAGGCGCTGGACTCCATGTCGGGCCAGATGAAGGTGCTCTACGTCACAGGCGAAGAAAGCGGCGCCCAGGTGGCGCTGCGCGCGCGCCGGCTGGGCTTGCCGGGCACGGCGGTGCGGGTGCTGGCGGAAATCCAGCTCGAACGCATCGCCGCCGCGCTGGAATCTGAACAGCCCGCCTTCTGCGTCATCGATTCCATCCAGACGGTCTATTCCGACCAGCTCAGTTCCGCGCCGGGTTCGGTGGCCCAGGTGCGCGAATGCGCCGCGCAGCTGACGCGCCTGGCCAAGACCAGCGGCTGCGCCATGGTGCTGGTGGGTCATGTGACGAAGGAAGGCGCGCTGGCCGGCCCGCGCGTGCTGGAACACATCGTCGACACCGTGCTGTACTTCGAAGGCGACACCCACAGCAGCTTCCGCCTGGTGCGCGCCATCAAGAACCGCTTCGGCGCCGTGAACGAGATTGGCGTGTTCGCGATGACGGAACGCGGCCTGAAAGGCGTGAGCAACCCCAGCGCCATCTTCCTGTCCACCCACGGCGAACCCGTGCCCGGCAGCTGCGTGATGGTGACGCTGGAAGGCACACGCCCGCTGCTGGTGGAGCTGCAAGCCCTGGTGGACAGCGGCGGCCCCAGCCCGCGGCGCCTGAGCGTGGGCCTGGACCGCGACCGCCTGGCCATGCTGCTGGCGGTGCTGCACCGCCATGCCGGCTTGGCCTGCATGGACCAGGACGTGTTCGTGAACGCGGTCGGCGGCGTGCGCATCGGCGAACCTGCTGCCGACCTGGCCGTGCTGCTGGCGATCCAGAGCAGCCTGCGCGGCAAGCCGCTGCCGCGCGGCTTCATTGCCTTCGGCGAAGTGGGCCTGGCCGGCGAGGTGCGCCCGGCCCCGCGCGGGCAGGAAAGGCTGAAGGAAGCCGCCAAGCTGGGCTTCAGCGTGGCCCTGGTGCCCAAGGCGAATGCGCCGAAGAAAGCCATCGAAGGCCTGACGGTGCATGCGGTGGAACGCATCGAGCAGGCGATCGACGTGGTGCGCGGCTTGTAAAGTGACCCGCGGGCCCCATGTCCTGGGCCTGGAGGTGCTCTGCGATGTTCAAACGTCTGGCTGTCTTGTGGACCGTGGTTCGCGGCGACGCGCTGGCGCTGTGGCGCGCGCTGAAGCACCCGCTGGCCCCGGGCTGGCTGAAGTGGGCCGTGGGCGGGGTGCTGCTGTACGTGCTCTCGCCGGTGGACCTGATCCCGGAATTCATCCCGCTGCTGGGCGTGGTGGACGACATCGTGCTGGTGCCAATGGCGATCGCCTTCATCCTGCGGAAGCTGCCGGCGGCGGTGCGGGCCGACATCGGCGCACGCCGGGTCTGAGCGGCCCGCGCCGGGCGGCGGCTCAGCCGCGGCCGCGTTCCCGCAGCAGCTGGCGCAGCCCGTAGGCCAGGCGCCGGGCTTCGTTGCCCAGCCGGTAGCGGAAGGCCGGCAGACGCTGCGTCCAGTGGAACTTGCGCTGCACGCCGGCCGGCGCGACGATGGTGCTGGCGATGGCCTCGTCGTGCCCGCAGGGCGTGGGGCTCACCAGGCGCACCTGCAGGCCGAAGCGCCAGCCCTGGTCGAAGACATGGTCGTAGGGCAGGGCCATCGGCAGCAGGCCGCCGGGCTCACGCAGATAGGCCTGGGCCGCGCGGCGATTGATGAGATAGGCGCTGCTGCCCGTGCAGCGGCTGAGCATCACGCACAGCTGGTGGCCTGGTGCGGCTTCGGCCACTGCCACTGGCGTGCCTGAATGCACCGCCGAGAGCTTGACCATGTCCCAGCGCGCCGGCTGCGCCAGCAGCCCGCGCAGCACGGCCGGCAGGCTGGGCTTGAGCAGCACGTCGTCTTCCAGCACCAGCGCGGCCTGGGCCGGGCTGGCCAGGAAGGCCTGCATCACGGCCACGTGCGACAAGTAACATCCCAGCTCACCCAGTACCGGGCTCATGCCGTGGCGCTGGCGGTAGGCGGCTTCATCCAGCTGCGCGTGCTGCGCCGGCAGCAGGGCCCGGGCGTCTACCGCGGGCAGCCGCGTGTAGGGCAGGCCCAGGGCGGCCAACTGCTGGTGGATGCGCGCCAGCCGTTCGGGCGCGCGGTCCAGATTGATTACCCATGTCGACAAAGCTTCCACATCGCCCATCGCCGGCATTGTCCTTGAGCGCTGCCATCGGCTGGGGCCTGGCCCTGGCGGCGCTGGTCGGCGGATACCTCTCCTATGGCTGGCAGGGCCTGGTGCTGGCGATCACCGTCATCGTGTTCTGGGTGCTGCTGCAGTTCAGCCGCGCGATGCGGGCGATGCGACAGGCCAGTGCTCGGCCGGTAGGGCAAGTGGCCAACGCCGTGATGCTCAACGCCCGGCTGCGCCGCGGCCTGCGGCTGGTGGATGTGCTGGCCCTCACGCGCAGCCTGGGCACGGCGCTGCACACCGATCCACAGGCCGTGGACGAAACCTTCGCCTGGGTGGACGGCGGCGGCGACCGCGTGGAAGTCGACCTGCACCAGGGCCGCGTGACGGCCTGGCGTCTGGTGCGCGCTGCGGCGGCGGGCTCGGGTGGCGCCTAAAATCGCGGCACCGCAACACAGGAGTTTTTCATGTCGATGTCCGACCGCGACGGCAAGATCTGGATGGACGGCCAGCTGGTCGAATGGCGCGACGCGAAGATCCACGTCCTGACGCACACCCTGCACTACGGCTGCGGCGCCTTCGAAGGCGTGCGTGCCTACAAGACGGCCGGCGGCCCGACCGCCATCTTCCGCCTGCAGGAGCACACCGAACGGCTCTTCAACAGCGCCAAGATCCTGCGCATGAAGATCCCCTTCACCCCGGCCGAGGTGGCCGACGCGCAGCGCCTGGTGGTGCGCGAGAACAAGCTGGAAAGCTGCTACCTGCGCCCGTTGATCTGGATCGGCGACAAGAAGCTGGGCGTCAGCCCCAAGGGCAACGACATCCACATCATGGTGGCCGCGTGGCCCTGGGGCGCCTACCTGGGCGAAGAAGGCCTGAAGCGCGGTATCCGCGTGAAGACCAGCAGCTTCACGCGCCACCACGTCAACATCACGATGACGCAGGCCAAGGCGGTGAGCAACTACACCAACAGCATCCTGGCCAACATGGAAGCCACGGACGAGGGCTACGACGAAGCCCTGCTGCTGGACCCGAGCGGCTTCGTCAGCGAAGGCGCGGGCGAGAACCTCTTCGTCATCAAGAAGGGCGTGGTCTACACGCCCGATCTGTCGGCCGGGGCGCTGAACGGCATCACACGCGACACGATCTTCAATGTCTGCAACGACCTGGGCCTGAAGCTGGTGGAAAAGCGCATCACGCGGGACGAGGTCTACATCTGCGACGAGGCTTTCTTCACCGGCACCGCGGCCGAAGTGACGCCGATCCGCGAACTCGACCGCATCGAGCTGGGCGCCGGCAGCCGCGGCCCGATCACCGAGAAGATCCAGAGCGCGTTCTTCGACATCGTCTACGGCCGCAACCCGAAGTACGCCGAATGGCTGACGGCGGTCTGAGCCATGGCCAGCGACACCCCCCCCACCCCGGCCGGCAGCGCCAGCCCGCGCGCCGTCGTCGAGCTTTCGGCTGGTGACCTGCTGGGCCCGGGCGTCGTGCACTGCCCGAACCCGCGCATGCCCTTGTGGAGCAACCACCCCAAGGTCTTCATCGACGTCGCCACGCAGGGCCACGGGCGCTGCCCCTACTGCGGCACCGTCTACCAGCTGAAGGCGGGCGAGCAGGTGCATTCCGGGCACTGAGCACGCAGATGCCCCCGGCCAGCCTGGCGGAGATCGCGCGTGACGCGCTGCTGCACCACCTGGATCGGGGCGACGCGCGCCCGGCGTTGAACCTGGCCCTGATGGCGCTGGCCCAGCGCCTGGGCGGGCCCTGCGGCCTGCAGGCCCTGGATGCCGACGGCCAGCTGCGCTGGCAGGAAGGCCCGGCCGCAGCCCATCCGGTGCCGGTGGCGGAGCTGGGCCAGCTGCGCGGCCAGCTGTGGCTGCCCTGGCCCATGGCCGCCAGCGAACTGGCGCCGCTGCTGCCCACGCTGGCGGCGCTGCTGCACCACGAAGCGCATGCCCAGGCCGAGGCCCAGGCCCTGGCCCGCGCTCCCGCGCCCGCCCAGCCACCGCCGGTCGACACCCCAGCCGCCCTGCTGCGTGCCGCGCTGGCCGGCACCGACACCTTTGCCTGGGAATGGAACCTGGACAACGATTGGCTGGGCGACATCGACGAAGGCCTGCGCCTGCTGGGCTACACGCGCCAGGAGCTGGGCCACACGCAGGAAGACTGGAACCGCCTCATCCACCCCGACGACCTGGCCGCCAACGACGAGGCCTTCCAGCGCCACGCCGCGGGGGAAACCGAGATCTACGAGCACAGCTACCGCGCGCGCCACCGCAACGGCCAGTGGCGCTGGATGCTGGAGCGCGGCCGCATCGTCGAGCGCCACCCCGACGGCCGGCCGCGGCGCGTCGTCGGCACCCAGGTCGACATCACCGAAAGGCTGGAAGCCGAACGCGTGGCGTCCGAGGCCGTGCAGCGGCTGCAGCAGATCGCGCGCCAGGTGCCGGGCATGCTGTACATGTTCGAGCTGGAGCGCGGCCGGGGTGGGGTGCTGCGATACACCAGCGAACGCGGGCCGGCGCTGTTTGGCCTGCCGCAGGTGCAGGTGCAGGCCGACATGAACACGATCTGGCGGCTCATCCCGCGCGAGGACCAGCGCCGGATGTATGCCGCGTTCGAGACTTCTGCGCGCACGCTGGCCGACTGGACCTGCGATTTCCGCGTGCACCGCCCCGACGGCGAGTGGCGGCACATGTCGGCGCATGCCACGCCCGAGCGCATGTCCGCCAGGCTGACGCGCTGGTACGGCTACATCGAGGACGTGACCGAGCGCGTGCAGCTGGACCAGGCGCGCCGCGACGCCGCGCTGGCCAGCGCAGCCAACCGCGCGAAGACCGAGTTTCTGTCGCGCATGAGCCATGAGCTGCGCACGCCGCTGAACGCGGTGCTGGGCTTCACCCAGCTGATCCAGATCGACCAGGCCGATCCGCCCAGCGAAGGGCAGCAGCGCCGCCTGAAGCTGGTGCGCGAGGCCGGCGAACACCTGCTGAGCATGATCGGCGACCTGCTGGACCTGACGCGCATCGAAAGCGGCGGCATGGCGCTGGTGATCGAGCCCGTGGGGCTGCACGAAGCTGCCGCCCAGACGCTGGAGATGATGCAGTCCACCGCCCGGCTGGCCCAGGTGACGATGCGGCTGCAGGAAGGCGGCGAAGCCCTGCTGGTGCAGGCCGACCGCACGCGGCTGCGCCAGGTGCTGCTGAACCTGCTGTCCAACGCCGTCAAATACAACCGGCCCGGGGGCACGGTGACGCTGGCCGTGCGCGCCGGCCGGGCGGGCCAGGTGCAGCTGACGGTGACCGACACCGGACAGGGCATCGCCGAGACCGACCTGCGCAAGATCTTCGAGCCCTTCCAGCGTGGCCGGCAGTCGGCCGGCACGGTCGAAGGCGCCGGCATCGGCCTGAGCGTGACGCAGGCGCTGGTGGCGCTGATGCAGGGGCAGGTGGCGGTGGACAGCGAGCTGGGGCGGGGCTCGCGCTTCACGGTCAGCCTGCCGGTGGCGGGCGGGCCGGCGCCTCCGTCGGCGCTTCAGTCGGCGCCTCAGTCGGCAACATAGACCAGCGCCGTGCGCGGCGGCACGCGCAGCGTGGCACGGGCGGCGTCCCAGCGCGATTCGGCGCGGGGCCGCGGGTCGGCGGCGGTGGCGGCGCGGTGCACGGGGTGCAGTTGCAGCGGCCGGCCGCGCAGCGCGGGCACGGCCACCTCGGCCGGCTCGGGGCCGGCGTTGATGGCGTAGAGCACATCGCGCCAGCCCGCGCCGCGCAGGCCGCGGCCGTCGAGGCGGGCCACGATCACGCTGCCAGGCTGCTGCGGGCCGGTGCCGGCAAAGTGCAGCCGGCGCTGCACCTCGGCCGCGCTGTCCAGCCTGAACAGCGTGCTGCTGCTGCGCAGCCGCATCAGATCGAGAAAAGCATCGCGCGTGAAGCGGATGTGCTCGTGCGCGGGCTTCAGCGTGGCGTCGGCCAGGCGCGGCGCCATCAGCGCCCACATCGCGCCGTTGTCGGCCTTCGGCGGCAGGCCGGTACCGTAGAAGTTGTCCTGCAGCGTCCAGTCCATGCGGTTGAACCAGTCGCCGCTGTCGTAGCTGTTGCGGTCCAGGCTCTTGCTGCGCAGGGTTTCCACGCCGGCGTGGAAGTAGGCGATGCCCTGGCTGAAGGCCGTGGTCGCCATCGCCACCACCTGGGCGCGCGCACGGTCCTCGGTGGTCGTGCCGGGCGCCAGCTTGAAGACGTGGTTGTCGAACAGCGTCTGGTTGTCGTGGTTCTCGACGTAGTTCACCACTTCGCCGGGCTGGCTGGCGTAGCCGGCGGGCTGGTCGCCGTAGCGGATCTGCGCCAGCGGCACGCGCTGGCCTTCGTGCGTGGTGAGGCGATAGTCGCGCAGCGTGCCGGCCAGGCCCACGCGCACCAGATCGGCGGCGCGCAGCAGGGCGTCGTGGCCGGCCAGGCCGGCGGCCTGGGCTTCGGGCGTGGGCGCGACGTGCAGGCCGTTCGCCCAGCCCTGGCGCTGCAGCAGCGCCTCGCCGCTGTCGCCCGCGCCGCCGCCGCGCACGGCGTCGCGCGCGCGGTCGCTGAAGGTGGCGATGCCGCTGCCGTTCAGGCTGAGCTGGCTGGCCTGCACGAAGCGCTGGCCGTTCGCCACTTCGCCGAAGTTCCAGCCTTCGCCGATCAGCTGCACCGGCCGGCCAGCGGCGCGGTTCACGGCGCGCTGCAGGCGTTCCATCGCTTCGCGCGGCTGGTGGCCCATCAGGTCGAAGCGGAAGCTGTCGATGCGGTGTTCGCGCGCCCAGAGCACGGCGCTGTCGATCATCAGCCGCGCCATCATCTTGTGTTCGGTGGCGGTGTTGTCGCAGCAGGTGCTGCGCTCGACCACGCCTTTCGCGTCCAGGCGCTGGTAGTAGCCGGGCACGATGCGGTCCAGCACCGACTGCGGCGCCTGGCCCGATGCGGTGGTGTGGTTGTAGACCACGTCCATGCCCACGCGCAGGCCGGCGCGGTGCAGGGCCTGCACCATGGCCCGCAGTTCGCGGATGCGCACCGCGCCGTCGTGCGCGTCGGTGGCCAAGCTGCCTTCGGGGGCGTTGAAGTGCCAGGGGTCGTAGCCCCAGTTGAAGCAGTCGCGCGCGGCGTGGGCGGCCACCCAGGCTTGCGGTGCAAGGCTCGCGCCACCTTCGGCCTGCACGGCGGAATTCAGGGCCGCCATGTCCGGCGAAGCGCAGCCGGTTTCGGGCACCGTGGCCAGGTCGAAGACGGGCAGCAGGTGAATGTCCGTGATGCCGGCGGCAGCCAGGGCGCGCAGGTGCTGCATGCCGGCGCTGGCGGCTTCGGTGAAGGCCAGGTACTTGCCGCGCCAGGCTGCGCGCACGCTGGCGTCGCTGGCGGAGAAGTCGCGCACGTGCAGTTCGTAGATGGCCATGTCGGTGGCGGCGCGCAGCGGCTTCGGGCGCGTTGATCGACGTTCGTGCGGCCAGCCGGGCGGCTGGGTGGCGGGGGCGTCGAGCCGGCCGATCCAGGTGCGCTGCGAATCGGCGTTCAGGCTCAGCGCGTAGGGGTCGGTGACGCGCTGGCGCACCAGGCCCGTGCCGCGCACGAACACGTCGACCAGATAGGTGGCGGTCTGGCCACTCAGGTCGGCGCCTTCGCGCGCTTGCCAGGTGCCGGTCTCGGCGTCGCGCAGCAGCGGGCGCAGCGCGCTGGCTGGGGTGGCGGGGGCGCCATCGGCATGCAGGCACAGGGCCACGTTCTGCGCCGTGGGGGCCCACAGGCGGAACACGGTGGCTGGGGCGCGCGCGGGTGGGGCGACGTGGATGCCCAAGGCGGGCGCTTTTTCGGCCGCGGCATACAGCGCGTCCAGCGCTGCGGCGTGCTGCACGGCCGTGGCGCGCAGCACCTGGCCCTGCGCGTCTTCCTGCACCAGCACCAGCTGGCCGCGGTGCAGGCTGCGCAGACGGTGGCGCTCGGCTTCGGGCACAGCCCAGTGCGGGCCGGGGCCGAACCAGGCGGCCCGCTGCAGCGTGGCCGCGGGCAGGCCCAGGGTGAAGGGCTGCAGCAGCAGCGCGGCGTCCCAGCCGGTGGCCGCCTGCCCGGCCACGGCCTGCACCTGGCCAGTGGCCGAATGCAGCAGCCGGGTGCGGGCGCCGGCATCGGCCCCTGGCCAGCGCAGGCGGGTGGCGTCCAGCCACAGCGCGCGTGCTGCCATCGCCCGGCTGGCTTCAGTCACCGGCGTCAGCACCTGGGCGTGGCCGGCGCCGCAATCGGCCAGGCTGGGGGCTGCGACGGTCGATGCCTGCGCCCAGGCCGGGGGGAAGCAGGCCAGCGCCAGGCCGGCAGCAGCCAGCAACCTGGCAGGTGATGAAGCAGTCATGCCGCGATGCTACCCAAGCACTGAAGCAGAACTACACCGTGAACATAGGTTTTGTAGTTGAATTACATATCGCCCTGGAGAGCCCTGCATGCGCCCAGCCCGCCCTGCCTCGACCTGCCGCACGCTGACACGTTGGCTGACCTGCTTGTGGGTCCGCCTGCTGGCTTTCCCAGTTGCTCTGTCGCTGCTGGCCAGCCTCGGCGCCGCGGCCGCCGCCCCTGCGCCAAGCATCGACACCCAGGCCGTGTCGGTGAACCCCGCTGCGCTGAAGAGCGCTTTGCCCGCGCACTGGCAGCACGGCGTGTTCATGGAGATCTTCGTGCGCGCCTGGCGCGACAGCGACGGCGACGGCATCGGCGACCTGCGCGGCCTGCAGGCCAGCCTGCCCTACCTGCAGCGCCTGGGCGTGCGTGGCCTGTGGCTGATGCCGATCACGAAGAACGCCGACGGCGACCACGGCTACGCCACCACTGACTTCCGCGACATCGCTCCCGAGTACGGCACCCTGGCCGACTTCGATGCCTTCATCCAGGAAGCGCACCGGCGCGGCATCGGCGTGATCATGGATTACGTCATCAACCACAGCGCGGCCCAGCACCCGATGTTCGTGGACGCGCTGCGCGGCCCGGCCAGCCCTTTCCACAGTTGGTACGTGTGGGCCATTGAGGCGCCGCAGGGCTGGAACATCTGGGGCCAGAACCCCTGGTACCTGACCGAGACCCGGCCCTGGGCCTGGCCCGGCGACCCGAAGGACATCCCGCCCCCGCCGCCGGGTGCGCGCGGTTTCTACTTCGGCACCTTCGGGCCGCACATGCCCGACTTCAACTTCCGCAACCCCGACGTGCTGCGCTATCACGAGGACAGCCTGCGCTTCTGGCTCAACCGCGGGCTCGACGGCTTCCGCCTGGACGCCGTGCCGCACCTGCTGGAAGGCGACGCGGTGAACTGGAACGACCAGCCCGAAAGCCGCGCGCTGACCAAGCGGCTGCAGGACCTGATCAAGGCCTACCCGCGGCGCTATGTGGTCTGCGAGGCCACTGCCGAACCGCAGGCCTACGGCGACCCGGCGGTCTGCGGCGGCGCCTTCGCGTTCGGTTTCGTGCACCACCACATCGAAGCGGCGCGCGGCAAGGCCGAATCGGTGCAGCGCGTGGCTGAGTTCTGGCGCAGCGCATCGCCCACCATGGCCAGCTTCCTGAGCAACCACGACATCTTTGCCGGCCGACGCGTGATGGACCAGCTGCAGGGCGACGAACGCCGCTATCGCCTGGCCGCCGCGGGCTACCTGCTGCAGCCCGGCACGCCCTTCGTCTACTACGGCGAAGAGCTTGGCATGGCCGGCATCCCGCCCAACAGCTTCCCGCCCGGCAGCAGCGCCGACCTGCCCATCCGCAGCCCCATGAGCTGGGCGCCTGACGCCCAGCGCGGTGGCTTCACGCGCGGCTTGCCCTTCCGCCCCATCGCGCCCAACGTGTTGACGCACAACGCGCAGACGCAGGCGGCCGACCCGACGTCGCTGCTGAACTTCTACCGGGCGATGATCGGCCTGCGCAATGCCTGGCCTTCGATCGCGCGCGGCAGTTTCGAGGCCTCGTTCCACCAGGGCCTGGTTGCCGGCTGGCAGCGGCGCCTGGGCGCCGAGCGCACCGGCGTGGTCATCAACTACGGCAGTCAGCCGGCGCGGGTTGGCGTGCCCGGGCTGGCGACCGGTGAGCGGCTGCAGCTGCTGTGGCCGCGGTCAGGGCCAGCCAACAAGCGGCCGTCAATCCGCGCCGCGACGCTGTCATTGCAGGCACAGAGCCTGGCGGTCTATCGCATCCTGCCACCCGCGCTGCGGTCGCGCGGGCATAGTCGGGCGCCATGACGAACACCCCGCAACACGACCCGCTGCCCGCCAGCGCCACGCGCCGCCGCCTGCTGCAACAAACGATGCTGCTGCCCTGGTGCGCTGGCGCAGTGGCCGCCCCTGCAGCAGACAGCCCCGCGTCTGTAGCCGCCCCGGCAGCCGCCTCGGCCCCCGCCGGTTCCCCACCGCCCGCCCCGCCCCCCGCACTGCCGCTGGTCAAGGCGGTGCTCAGCACGCGTGAGCTGCAAGCCGACCTGTCGCTGCTGGCCACGCTCTACGAAACCCTGCACCCCGGCCTGCTGCGCTTCCAGACCGAAGCCGACTACCGTGCGCGCCGGCAGTCCCTGCACCAGACCTTCAGCCGCGACCTGCCCCTGGCCACGGCCTTCCGCGAGTTGTCCCGCTTCACCGCTGCGGTGCGCTGCGGCCACACCTACGCCAACTTCTACAACCAGCGCCGCAGCGTGCAGCAGGCGCTGTTCGCCGGGCGCGACAAGCTGCCCTTCACCTTCACCTGGCTAGGCCCGCGCATGGTGGCCACGGGCGGCGCGCTGGCGCGCGGCACCGAGGTGCTGGCGATCGACGGCACGCCGGTGGCCGATGTGCTGGCCCAGCTGCTGCCCCTCGTGCGCACCGACGGGAACAACGACGCCAAGAAGCTGGCCCTGCTGTCGGTGCGTGGGCGCGACGCCTGGGAGACCTTCGACATCTTCTTCGCCCAGACCTTCGGCGCCCGCGACGCCGGGCTTCGCCGCTTCGTGCTGGACGTGCGCCTGCCTGGCGACGCCGACCAGGGCAGCACGCGCCGCCTGGAAGTGCCAGCCGTCGGCCTGGAAGAACGCCGCAGCGCCGTGCCGCCCCAGCCCGCCCCGAGCGACGCCACGCCGCCCTGGCAGCTGCGCTTCGAGAGCAGCGGCAGCGCCGTGCTGACCATGGGCGGCTGGGCGCTTTACAACAGCCGCTGGGACTGGCAGCGCTGGCTGAACGCCGTGCTGGACGAGGTCGTCGAACGCCGCAGCCCGGCCCTGGTGGTGGACCTGCGCGACAACGAAGGCGGCATGGACTGCGGCGACCTGATCCTGGCGCGCTGCACCGCGCGGGTGCTGCGCGACGAAGGCAGCGAGCGCCTGGTGCGCTACCGCCGCGTGCCCGACGCGCTGCGCGCGCCGCTGGACACCTGGGACAACAACTTCTTTGATTGGGGCGACCGGGTCGAGCCCCTGGCCGGTGCGCGCGAAGGCCGGGGGGACGGCGCCAGCTGGTTCCGCTTCGTCGACAGCGCCACGGCCCGCAGCATTGAACCGCGCGGCCCGCGCTTTGCCGGTGCGCTGCGTGTGTTGACCAGTAGCACCAACAGTTCAGCCACCTTCCGCTTCGCGCAGCTGGTGCGCCAGTACGGGTTGGGCACGCTGATCGGCGGCGCCACGGGCGGCAACCAGCGCGGCATCACTGGCGGCGGTTTCTTCTTCGTGCGGCTGCCCGAAACCGGGCTGGAAGTGGACCTGCCGCTGATCGGCCAGTACGCTCGCGGCGATAGGCCGGACGCTGGGATCGAACCCGACCTGGCACGGGTGCCCACGGTGGCCGATATCGCGGCCGGGCGCGACCCGGTTCTGGCGGCGGCCCTGCGGGCCACCTGAACCGGGCCGCGCCCTGGGGGCGTCAGCCC
Source organism: Rubrivivax sp. (assembly GCA_027489455.1). Classification (GTDB taxonomy): domain Bacteria; phylum Pseudomonadota; class Gammaproteobacteria; order Burkholderiales; family Burkholderiaceae_C; genus Rubrivivax. Next base: position 15,234 of record JAIXZR010000082.1, read on the forward strand.
TGGCGCTTGCGGGCGAAGGCGGCCATGCCCACCAGGCCCAGGGCCATCATCGCCCAGGTGCTGGCTTCAGGAACCGGCACCACGCGGCCGACCGTCAGATTGTCCAGCGACGCGTAGTTCGCCGCCGGGGCTGCGAACGTCAGCGACGTGATGGCCACGTCCGACGTGAAGCCGCGGTAGGTGGCCTCGCTGGTGGGCGTGTAGGTGGTCGTGGTGCCGTCGCTCAGGGTCAGCGTGACGGGCGCTGCGACGAAGTCGTCGAAGATGTCCGTAAGGAAGAAGTTGCCACCGACGGCGGTGGTGCCGGCGCCAAAGGTGATGGTCAGGGCTGAAGCCGGGGCGTTGGTGCCGATCAGGCTGCCGCTGGTGTACACGCCGCCCGTGGCGGCCACGGTGAAGCTGAAGCCGCCGCTGCTGTAGGGGATGGAAGTCGGGGCCGGGAAGGCGGGGTTCGCAACCGAGAAGGTCTCGGTGTAGGCGCCCGGCTGCAGGGTGGCCAGGAAGGCTGCAGACGACGTGAAGGTGGTGGTGGCCGCGAAAGCGGGCAGGGTGGCGGCGGCCAGGGCGGCAACGGCGGCAAAGCGGGACAGGGTGGACATAGAAGGCTTAGTCAAGAGAGATGAGGGGGCCTTCAGTGTAGGAAGGGTCTGCAGCTGCCATGCCCCCCGGGCTGCGGGGCACGGGGCCCCGCAGCCCGGGGGGCCTCCACCCGGTGGCGACGGGGTTTCAGGCGCCGTCGTGTTCGCGGCCCAGCCGGCCGCTGACCTGGGCCATTTGCCGTAAGCGCGGCGCCAGTGGGCCGTCCAGCATCGGCCAGTCAAAGCGCCAGCCCCAGTTGCCTTCGGCCGTGCCGGGGCGGTTCATGCGGTGTTCGCTGCCCAGGCCCAGCAGGTCCTGCAGCGGGGCCAGCGCCAGGTTGGCCACCGATGTGCTGGTGGCCCGCAACACCGCCCGTGCGGCCTGCGCCGGGCTGGCCTGCGGGTCGATGCCCAGGTAGGCCGCCGCGAAGGCGCGCTGCGCTGCCGGTGCGCCGGCCCACCAGCCGGCCACCGTGTCGCTGTCGTGCGTGCTGCTGTAGACCAGGCCATGGGGTTGGTGGCGGTGCGGCAGAAAGACGTGGTCGCAGTCCTGCGGGCCCTGCATCAGGCCTTCGTAGACGATGCGCATGCCGGGCCAGCCGTAGCGTTCGCGCAGCGCCACCACGTCGGGCGTGATCAGGCCCAGGTCTTCGGCGACGATCGGCAGCTGGCCCAGTTCAGCCTGGATGCGGTCGAACAGCGCCGCGCCCGGGCCGCTCACCCAGCGGCCGTCCACGGCCGTTGCGCAGCTGGCGGGGATTTCCCAGTGCCCGGCAAAGCCGCGGAAGTGGTCGATGCGGAACACGTCGGCCAGTGCCAGCGCGCGCCGCACACGCGCCAGCCACCAGGCGTAGCCGTCTGCGGCCATGCGGTCCCAGTGGTACAGCGGGTTGCCCCAGCGTTGGCCTTCAGGGCTGTAGCCATCGGGCGGCACGCCGGCCACCGCCGTGGGCTGGTGGTCCGGGCCCAGCAGGAACAGGTCGGGCCGGGCCCAGACGTCGGCGCTGTCGTGGGCCACGAAGATGGGCAGGTCGCCCATCAGCGCCACCCCCTGCGCCTGTGCGGCGGCGCGCAGTCTGGCCAGTTGTTCGTCGAACTGCCACTGGATGAATTCGTGCGCCGCCACGGCCGCGCCATGCTGCGCGCGTGCAGCCTGCAGGGCGGCGGGTTCACGCCGGGCCTGCGCCGCGCCGTCGGGGCCTGGCCAGGCCCACCAGGGCAGGCCGCCATGGGCTTCTTTCAGCGCTGCGAACAGCGCCCAGTCGGGCAGCCAGTGGGCCTGGGCGCTGCGCCAGGCGGCAAAAGCCTGACGCTCGGCGCGGGTGCCGCGCGCCGCAAAACCCGCGGCCGCAGCATGCAGGCGCTGCATCCGCCAGGGCCCGACGCGGGCGAAGTCGACGGGGGCCGGGCTGCCACCCGGCAGGGGGCCTGGCCGCGGCGCATCGGCCAGTGCGGCCGCGTCCAGCCAGCCGGCTGCCGCCAGCGGCTCCAACGCCACCAGCAGCGGGTGGCCAGCAAAGGCCGAAGGGCTTTGATAGGGTGAATTCCCCGGCCCGGCCGGCCCCAGCGGCAGCACCTGCCACAGCCGCTGGCCGGCCGCGGCCAGCCAGGCCAGGAAGCGGTGGGCGTGCTCGCCGAGGTCGCCGCTGCCGTGCGGGCCGGGCAGGGCGGTGAGGTGCAGCACGACCCCGGCGCGCCGTTCGTTCAGGTTCATGAGCCGCCTCAAAATATGTAGTAATGCTACAGGCCAATCGTTAGCTTAACGTCTAAGTGACTGATTTTTCAGGGTAAACGCCGAAGCATTGGCCTGCAGAGCCATTGATGCGGGTGGTCCCGGCCTGTATATTCTCTACAAAGCCGGCCCATCCCCAGGGCCCGGCACGGAGACAAGCACGTGGCCGATGTGACGTTGGCCGGGGTCGGCAAGGCCTACGGCGAAGTGAAGATCCTGCGCGGGATCGACCTGCACATCCGCGACGGCGAATTCATGGTTTTTGTCGGCCCCAGCGGTTGCGGCAAGAGCACCCTGCTGCGCACCA
>JAIXZR010000247.1 GCA_027489455.1 Rubrivivax sp.
ATGGTGTTCGACAGCTGGGGCGGCGTGCTGGCCGACGGCAAGTTCCAGGAATTCAGCCTGGCCTACACCCGCCGCGTGGTGGCCGGCCTGAAGCGCGAGCGCACTGACAACGGCATGAAGAACCGCGTGCCGGTGATCGTCTTCACCAAAGGCGGCGGGCCCTGGCTGGACGAGATCGCCGGCATCGGTGCCGATGTCGTGGGCCTGGACTGGACGGTCAACCTGGGCGCCGCGCGCCGGCTGGCCGGCGACCGCGTGGCCCTGCAGGGCAACATCGACCCGAACGTGCTGTTCGCCCCGCCCGCGGTGGTGGCGCGCGAGGCTGCCGCCGTGCTGGACAGCTTCGGCCCGCCGCAGCGGCCCGACGGCACCTGGGACGGCCATGTCTTCAACCTCGGCCACGGCATCAGCCAGCACACGCCGCCCGAGCACGTGGCGGCTCTGGTCGAGGCCGTGCACGCCCATTCACGCACGCTGCGCCGCCGCTGAACGCCGGCCGCAGCACCGCCCGGGGCGCGCATCCCGGCTGGGCCGGCCAGGCCGCACCGGGCCGGCGGTGCCGTGCGCTCTCGCCAGCGCCGGCACCCCCAACAATCGCTAGTGAGTGAACGCTCAGGGCTTGACTTATCCCCACGATCGCGGCAGCGAGAGGCTTCCCGGGAAGTCTTCGCTGTCAAGCCTGGGGAAATCCCGGAAACTGTGCTAAGTGCTTGATTCGTATGAGACCGCCAGCCTGCCGCGAAAACGGGCAGCGCAGCCCGGGGCCCGCAGAATCAAGCACTTGGCGAGCCTGGACGCAGTTTCCCCACAAAGTTATCCACAGTTTCGGTGCACAGCTCGAAAAGTCGTTTTCAATCATGGGCTTGGCACACTTCCTTGAGGTTGAAACTCGGTTTCGCACGCAAGTGTGGGTGCACCGCGGGCCGCAAAGCCCATGAACGGGCCGCTCGCGCCTGCCGGCACCGGCATCGTGGTGCCGGTGGCCGTGGAAACGCCGCGACACTCTGGCATCGGCGGCCTGCTGCACTACCTGCACCCGGTGCCGCTGCCCGCCGGCACGCTGGTGACGGTGCCGTTGGGCCGGCGCCAGGTGCCGGGCATCGTCTGGCACCGGCCGGGCGACGCCACGGGCGCCGATGTTGAACTGCGCCCGGTCAGCGCCGTGCTGGGCGCGCTGCCCCCACTGGGCGACGACTGGCGCGCCTTGATCGAGTTCGCCGCGCTGTACTACCAGCGCGGCCTGGGCGAGCTGGCGCTGTCCGTGCTGCCGCCGGAACTGCGCAAGCTGGACGACACCCAGCTCGCACGGCGCCTGGCGCGCCTGCCCGCCCCCGCCGCCGCGGCCGTGGCGCCCGACTTGCCGGCGCTCAGCGAGCAGCAAGCGGCCGCCCTGGCCGCGCTGGAAGCGCTGGTCGGCACCGGCAGCGGCCCCCCACCGCCGGTGCTGCTGCATGGCGTCACCGGCAGCGGCAAGACCGAGGTCTATCTGCGCGCCGCCGCCGCCGCGCTGGCCCGCGGCCAGCAGGCCCTGGTGCTGGTGCCGGAAATCAACCTCACGCCGCAGCTCGAAGCGCGGTTTGCCGCCCGCTTCCCGGGGCGGGTGCTGGTCAGCCTGCACAGCGGGCTGACGGGCGCGCAGCGCCTGCGCCACTGGCTGCAGGCGCACAGCGGGCAGGCCGATCTGGTGCTGGGCACGCGGCTGGCCGTCTTCGCCAGCCTGCCGCGGCTGGGGCTGGTGGTGGTGGACGAGGAGCACGACCCGTCGTTCAAGCAGCAGGAAGGCGCGCGCTATTCGGCCCGCGACCTGGCCGTCTGGCGCGCCCACCGCGCTGGCGTGCCGGTGCTGCTGGGGTCGGCCACGCCGGCACTCGAAACCTGGCAGCGCGTGCAGGAAGGCCGCTACCGCCGGCTGGCACTGCCGGCGCGCGTGGGCGGCGGCGCGATGCCGCGCGTGCGCCTGTTCGACATGGGTGCGCTGCCGCGGCAGGAAGGCGTGGAGCGCGTGCTGGCGCCGCCGGTGCTGGCGGCGATCGAAGCGCGCATCGCCCGCGGCGAGCAGAGCCTGCTGCTGCTCAACCGCCGCGGCTTCGCGCCGGTGCTGCATTGCAGCGCCTGCGGCTGGAAGAGCGGCTGCCCGCACTGCAGCGCCTGGCGCGTGTTCCACAAGGTCGACCGCACGCTGCGCTGCCACCACTGCGGCTTTGCCGAGCGCGTGCCGCGCGCCTGCCCCGACTGCGGCAACCTGGACATCGCCCCCATCGGCCGCGGCACCGAAAAGCTGCAGGAGCAGCTGGCCGCACTGCTGCCGCAGGCGCGGATTGCGCGCATCGATGCCGACAGCACACGCGGCGTGGGCCTGCTGGAAAGCCAGCTGGCAGCCGTGCACGCCGGCGATGTCGACGTGCTGGTGGGCACGCAGATGGTGGCCAAGGGCCACGACTTCCGCCGCATCACGCTGGTGGTGGCGGTGAACCCGGACGGCGCGCTGTTCAGCAGCGACTTCCGCGCGCCCGAGCGCCTGTTCGCGCTGCTCATGCAGGCTGGGGGCCGCGCCGGGCGCGACGCCGCGCAGGCCGATGCCAGCGAGATGTGGATCCAGACCTGGCACCCCCGCCACCCGCTCTATGCCGCCTTGCGCGCGCACGACTTCGAGGCCTTCGCCGCCAGCCAGCTGGCCGATCGGCGGGCCGCCGGGCTGCCGCCCTTCGCCAGCCTGGCGCTGCTGCGGGCCGAAGCGCGCACGGTGGACGCGGCGGCCGGCTTCCTGGCCGAAGCCGGCGCGCTGGCGCGCGAGCACCCGGGCGTCACCGTCTACCCCGCCGTGCCCCCGCACGTGGCGCGCGTGGCCAATGTCGAACGCCTGCAGATGCTGCTGGAAAGCCCCGGCCGCGGCGCGCTGCAGCGCATGTTGTCGGCCTGGATGCCGCAGCTGCAGGACCTTCGCGCGCGCCACAAGGGGGTGATCCGCTGGGCGGTGGATGTGGATCCGTTGGTGATCTGAGCGACCGCTGCGCGCCAGCGGCGGCAAGCCGCCTGCATCAGCGCGCCAGATTTCGCGGCAGTTTCGAAGCGCCGACCATCACCTCAACACGCTGATGACTCGCCTTAATTTGGCACCGTGGCGGCAGCTTTGCTCCACGGCACTGCCCGTGCTGCGTCCAAACAGTCCTGCGCTAAATGGCCGTTCTGCTTGGCGACCTGAATGCATTGCACGACCGCCTGGGTTTGACTGCGAATTTCCGGGGGCGCCACCAGAACAACCGTGTTGAGGTGAGGCTCTATCCGTTGCCACTGCTCCTTTGGAATGTCCTCGTAATTGGCTGCAAGCCCAAGGGTCAGTGCAGAAAGCGAGAAGGCGTTCGATTGATACAGCTTGGCTTCGCCTGCGGGCTGGCCCTGGTTGTTCAGCAGGGCACTCATGTGCGATTCCCACGTGTTCCCGATGGATTCACCGCGGGACAAATGGTCGGCTTTTGCGGCCTCGCTGGCCAACCAGCCCGCAGCGAACGAAACCATGGCCAAAGCCAAAACTGATGTCAGCCCAAAGCTTAATCGGCGAATTTTGTCCTCCGTCAGTGACCGGCCAATCCAGACTGGCACGTTTTCGACGATGCAACCCTGAATTCTTCCATCCATCCTCGTGATTTGTCATCAAGCTCAGCCTCGCCCCTGATCTGCCGCCACCGCCGCGGACCGACGCGCCGCTACCCGGGCAGCACCCGCTGCAGCTGCAGTGCCTCGGCTACCGCGCCCACGCCCACATTTGGGGCATCGGCCAGATCCGCAATGGTGCGCGCCACTTTCATCACGCGGTGCAGGCGCCGGCCCGACCAGCCCAGCCGGTCTGCCGCCTGGCGCAGGAAGGCGGCGGCGCTGGCGTCCATCTGGCAGTGCTCGTCGATCTCCGCCGGCCCCAGGTGGCCGTTGGGCTGGCCCTGGCGCTGCAAGGCGCGGTCACGCGCGGCTGCTGCGCGCGCCGCGACCACGGCGCTGGGCTCGCCGGCCGGCGCGGCCAGCAGGTCCGCCGGGCGGGCGGCCAGCACTTCCACCTGCAGGTCGATGCGGTCCAGCAGCGGGCCCGACAGCTTGCCCTGGTAGCGCGCCACGGCGTCGGGCGTGCAGCGGCAGCTGCGCCCGGCGGCCGCGGCGCTGCCTGCACCCAGCCAGCCGCAAGGGCAGGGGTTCATCGCCGCCACCAGCTGGAAGCGCGCCGGGAAGCTGGCCTGCCGCGCCGCGCGCGAGATCGTGATGCGGCCGGTTTCCAGCGGTTCGCGCAGCGCTTCCAGCGCCGCCCGCGGGAATTCAGGGGTCTCGTCCAGGAACAGCAGGCCGCCGTGCGCCAGGCTGATCTCGCCCGGCCGCGGTGGCGAGCCGCCCCCCACCAGCGCCACCGCGCTGGCGGTGTGATGCGGGCTGCGCAGCGGCCGCTGGCGGCCGGCGGCCGTCTGGGCGGCGGCATCGGTGCTGCACAGGCCGCGCAGGGCAGCGGCGGCCAGGGCCTCGTCTTCATCCAGCGGCGGCAGCAGCCCGGGCAGGCGCTGCGCCAGCATTGATTTGCCGGTGCCCGGCGGGCCCACCAGCAAGAGGCTGTGGGCACCGGCGGCCGCGATTTCCAACGCCCGCTTGGCCCCCGCCTGGCCCTTGACGTCCCTCAGGTCGGGGCCGGGCTCGGCAGCTGCCGCCGGCCAGGGGCGGGCCGGCGGCAGGGGCACGGCCGCTTCGCCCGGCAGCAGCGCGGCCACCACCTCGGCCAGGGTGTGGGCGCCGCGCACGTCCAGCCCTGGCACCTGTGCCGCGATGCGCGCGCTGGCGCAGGGCAGCACCAGCTGGCGTGCCGGCGCTCCCGTTGTCGCAGCGCGGCGGGCCGCCAGGGCCAGCGCCAGCGCGCCGCGCACGGGGCGCAGCTCGCCGGCCAGGGAGAGCTCGCCGGCAAATTCGGCCTCGGCCAGCCTGGCGGTGTCCAGCAGGCCGCTGGCGGCCAGGATGCCGAGTGCGATCGGCAGGTCGAAACGGCCACTTTCCTTGGGCAGATCGGCCGGCGCCAGGTTCACCGTCACACGCTGGTTGTGCGGGAAGGCGAAGCCGCTTTGCTGCAGCGCGGCGCGCACGCGTTCCCGCGCTTCCTTCACCTCGGTGTCGGCCAGCCCCACCAGGGCGAAGCTGGGCAGGCCGTTGGCCAGCTGCACTTCCACGTGCACGGGTGGGGCCTCGAAGCCGACGAGGGCGCGGCTGTTGACGGTGGCCAGGGACATGGGGTTCCTCCTGGCCGGCATTCTGGGCAGCCGCAGCGCGACGGCCGTGCACCCCATCGGGGCCCCCTCGGAGGGGTGCACGCTCCTGGTGCATTGCCAGCAGGCTGGCGGCCGTGTTGTGCAGCGCGCGCGGGCCGCCGTGCCCTTGTGCTGCCCCCCGCCTGGGGGTGCGTGGCACAGAAGCTGCAAACCACGGCCCCTGATCGTGCATGCCGCCCGCGGCTGTGTGCGCAGCCCCCAGCGCAAGCTTTTTTGGACCCTAGGAGAAGACCATGAAGATGGTGACCGCCATCGTCAAGCCCTTCAAGCTTGATGAAGTGCGTGAAGCCTTGAGCGGCATCGGCGTTCAGGGCATCACGGTGACGGAAGTGAAAGGCTTCGGCCGCCAGAAAGGCCACACCGAGCTGTACCGCGGTGCGGAGTACGTCGTCGACTTCCTGCCCAAGGTGAAGATCGAAGCCGCCGTCGACGACGCCATCGTCGACCGCGTGATCGAGGCCATCGAAGGGGCGGCACGCACCGGCAAGATCGGTGACGGGAAGATCTTCGTGACCACGCTCGAGCAGGTGGTCCGCATCCGCACGGGCGAAACCGGCAAGGACGCGCTCTAGCCCGCACCCGGCCGCGCACCGGCTGCCCGCGCCGGCAGCCCCGGTCGTGGGGCCAGCCCACCCGAACCCCTAGAGAACCCACCCCACCATGAAGAAACTGATCTCGATCATCGCCCTGGGCCTGGCGGCCTGGGGCTTCAGCGCCCCGGTGCTGGCGCAGGACCCGGCGGCGTCAGCCGCATCGGCCGCGTCGGCGCCGATGGCGGCGTCCGCGCCGGCAGCGGAAGCCTCGGCCCCCGCGATGGCGGCCACGGCGGCACCGGCAGAAGCCGCGGCGTCGGCCGCGCCCGCCCCGGCCCCGGTGCCCAACAAGGGCGACACCGCGTTCATGACGATCGCCACCGCGCTGGTCATCCTGATGACCATCCCCGGCCTGGCGCTGTTCTACGGCGGCCTGGTGCGCAGCAAGAACATGCTGTCGGTGCTGATGCAGGTGTTCGTGATCTTCTCGCTCATCTCGGTGCTGTGGGTGGTCTACGGCTACAGCCTGGCCTTCACCGCCAGCAACCCGTACTTCGGCACGCTGGACAAGCTGTTCCTGAAGGGCGTGACGCCGGATTCGATCGCCGCCACCTTCAGCAAGGGCGTCTACATCCCCGAGTTCACCTTCATCGCGTTCCAGGGCACGTTCGCTGCCATCACGACGGCGCTGATCGTCGGCGCCTTCGCCGAGCGCATCAAGTTCTCGGCCGTGCTGGTGTTCGCGGTGATCTGGTTCACCTTCTCGTACATCCCGATCGCGCACATGGTCTGGTACTGGGACGGCCCGGACGCCATCACCGACGCCAAGAGCCTGGAAGCCGTGACGGCCAACGCCGGCGCGCTGTGGGCCAAGGGCGCGCTGGATTTCGCCGGCGGCACCGTGGTGCACATCAACGCGGCGGTGGCCGGCCTGGTGGGCGCCTACATGCCAGGCAAGCGCGTGGGGTACGGCACGGAATCGATGGCGCCGCACAGCCTGACGCTGACGATGGTCGGCGCCTCGCTGCTGTGGGTGGGCTGGTTCGGCTTCAACGCCGGCTCCAACCTGGAAGCCAACGGCATCGCGTCGCTGGCCTTCATCAACACCGTGGTGGCCACGGCCGCAGCCACGCTGAGCTGGTGCGCTGCCGAATCGCTGCTCAAGGGCAAGGCGTCGATGCTGGGCGCGGCTTCGGGCGCGGTGGCCGGCCTGGTGGCGGTGACGCCGGCCTGCGGCTTCGTGGGCGTGGGTGGTGCGCTGGTGATCGGCCTGATCTCGGGTGTGGTCTGCCTGTGGGGCGTGACGGGCCTGAAGAAGCTGCTGGGTGCCGATGACTCGCTGGACGTGTTCGGCGTGCACGGCGTGGGCGGCATCCTGGGCGCGCTGCTGACGGGCGTGTTCGCCAGCCCCAGCCTGGGCGGCCTGGGCGCCTGCGACTACATCGCCAACAAGTGCGGCGTGTTCCCTGGCATCGGTGCGCAGGTCTGGATCCAGGCCCAGGGCGTGATCTACACCGTCATCCTGTCGGGCGTGGTGGCCTTCATCGCGTACAAGATCGTCGACCTGACGATCGGCCTGCGCGTGACGGAAGAAGAAGAGCGCGAAGGCCTGGACATCAGCTCGCACGGCGAGACGGCCTACAACAAGTGATGCACTAGGCGGTTCACCCTGCCTGTGAAGCGGCGGCCCTCGGGCCGCCGCTGTGCTTTTGTGGGGGCTGCCGCATCCACTGCTCTGCCGCTGGGCCAACAAGCCACCTCAGGCGGTGATGTTGCCAAGCACACCGGCTTGCCGGAAGCCCCAGACGTGCCCTTGAAGGCCATATGACTGGCCGCACCCGAGAGGCCGGCCTGGGCCGTGTTGGGTGAGACGAACGCAGCTCAGACCGAACGTGGTGTGCTGGTTCGCCAGCGCCCAGGGCCGTCGTCATGCCTTGCTGCGCAGCCCTCGCATCCCTTGAGCCGGTGGCGGGCCAGCAACCCATCGGTCTTCGTGTGTGGCCGATCAGCAGCCGCGTGCCTTCAGGCGGCCGCATGTCGCAGTACCCCCCGGTCGGCCAGCGCCTGGAAAGCTCGCGACGGGGCGGGTTCGTGGATTGTTCGGGGCGGCCTATTCACTCCCGCCAGGCTGGGCACGCCAGTTCCACAGTATCGGAACTGTGCGGCCCGCCTTTCTGCGCCTGAATCAGAACTTCTGGAAATCCAGCTGCGAGTTCAAGATTTTGGGGTCGCGGGGTGCTGGCTTCTTGCCGACGTAGACAAACTCCAGCACATACGGCCCCCTCGGCAAGCCGGTTTTCGGGTCGGTCGCGGGTTCCTTAACGCGCCAGCAAGCGCCCAGGCGATCCCAGGCCGCTTGGCCATGCTTCGCGATCATGTCGCTCTTGATTTTGTCTTTTCTGGCACGTGCAGCTGCGACTGATGTGAATTCCCCCATTTTGTAGACCGGTGCGTCTTTGCCCAGCAGGCTGTCCAGCTTGGCGTAGAAGCCGGCAATGGCGGGGTCCTCGTTCTTTGCTTCAGCCGTGGAGCCTGGGAAGGCCGCATTGATCTTGTTCTCAAAGTCGATCGATTTCTTGAGCGTCTCGAGTCGATCGTCCAGCGAATCGCCGGTTGCAGGCGAAGCAAACGCGCCTGTCGTCTGCGTCAACAGAAACACATAGCTGGTGCGGTCTGACAACTGTGATAGGAAGGCAAAAGAATCGGGCACCCTGTTGTAGTTGAATACATCTTTATTGGTCCAGGGTTTTTTGTTAAACGGGTTCGTTGTTCTACCCAGAATCGTCTTGTTTGCTGGCTGATCCATGAAGTTCTTGATTGCAACAGTCTTGACCACCTGCGCGGCATCCTCGGTGATGTTGGCGTTCCTAGTGGCATAGTTAAGGGCCAGGGTAGACGCCATCCCTTGTCCGATCTCTGGCGAGGAAGCGGCTAGGTTGCGAAGACCAAAGCCCAAGCCGAACGCACTTCCTACCACGGACAAGGCCATGATGGCCTTATCCCAGGCTGCCTTGGTATCTTCATTCTTCTCGATCTTCTTGAGTTGTTCTTCCGTTCTGGTCAAGAGTTGGGTCGCAGCCGTCGCAAAATCTGACGGTCCGTTCATCAGGTCGGCGAGCACGACCACCTTGAGGTCTGCGCCGAGTTCCTTGAACTTCTTGAAATCGGCGCTATTGCCCCCGGTGACACTGGTACTCCACGCCAGGAACGATTCCCACGATCCATTGACTTCCGACAGCTTGTTCATGGCAGTGAACACCTTGCTGCCGTAGTCTTGGTAAGCCGCAAACCGCCGGATCAATTCGTTGGCGTTTTCGATCAGGTTGTCATTGAAGGCACCTGATCCGGTGGCGTTACCCCCCAGGTTCTTGCTCAGCAGGCTCATGAGGTCTGAACGCGCCTTCTTGAAGTTTTCGAACTGGGTGAGCAACTGGTTGTACTGGTCGACCGGGGTCACGAACTCGTCCGTTGCGATAAAGCGTGAGGTTTCCTTGACGTCGATCTTCACGGCCCCCGTGGGTGAAATGGTCAGGCTGCCCTCTGGCTTGAATGCGGCACCAGGAATGCCATCGAGCTTGCCGCTGCCGTTGACGCTGAACATGCGGGTGCCCGTGTCTTCGTTCACCACCGTGACATAAAACGACCCGCCAGACGTGATGATTTTCTCCTGGGCCTTTGTCAGCTTGAATGTGACCCGACGGTCATTCTTTCCAGGGCTTCCGGCCTCGTCAGTCCAGGAACCGACCTGCTGGCCGTTGGGCATGGAAATACTCACAAGGGCGCCAGGCTCGATGCCGCTTCCACTGATGTCAAAACTGAGGACGAGTGGCGTCCTCGCGCGAATCTGGGCGTCGAGTTCGGCCTTGCTGAGCTTGTTGTCACCGCGTGTGAAAGCAGCCCAGGTTTTGGCCCACTGCGCGATGACTGGTGCCAGCTGCTTGGAGCGCGCTTGCCCGATGGCCTTGTAGAAGGCCGTGCCGGGCTTGTTGGCGGCCTGCAGTTCGGCCAGCGTCAGGCCGTCGGCGTTGCCAGCGATGGTTTTCCAGTTTGTCGCCAGCTGGTTCAGACCCCAGAACACCATGGATGGCGAAGGCGCAGAGCCTGCCTTGACCTTGGCGTCGACTTCGGCTTTGCTCAGCTTCTTGTCGGCGCCTGAGAACGCAGCCCAATTCTTGGCCCAGTGCGCGATGATCGGCCCCATTTGCTTGGCGCGTGCTGCACCGATGGCCTTGTAGAAGGCCGTGCCGGGCTTGTTGGCTGCCTGCAGTTCGGCCAGTGTCAGGCCGTCGGCGTTGCCGACGATTTTTGCCCAGTGGGCCTGCAGTTGGTTCAGACCCCAGAACACCATGGATGGCGAAGGTGCAGCGCCTGGCGCGCCTGCCTTGACCTTGGCGTCGACTTCGGCTTTGCTCAGCTTCTTGTCGGCGCCTGAGAACGCGGCCCAGTTTTTGGCCCAGTGCGCAATGACTGGCGCCAGCTGCTTGGAGCGCGCTGCACCGATGGCCTTGTAGAAGGCCGTGCCGGGCTTGTTGGCCGCCTGCAGTTCGGCCAGTGTCAAGCCGTCGGCGTTACCGGCGATGGTTTTCCAGTGGGCCTGCAGCTGGTTAACCGCCCAGAAGATCATGCCGGGTTGCGGTGTACTCGAACCGCCTCCGCCCGGGGTCACCTTGATGGTCTGCCCTGCGACACCCAATTTCGTGAAGCTGACGACGCGGATGGTCTTGCCCGCCTTGTCGCGCACCGTGAAGCTTCCGCTTCTACCCGAAATTACAGGCACTTGGATATTGCCTGCGGTGCGATTGAAGTCACCTGCCTTTTGGTCCGCGATGACTTTCGAAACTTTCCCTTCGACATGCACAACGGATCCGCCTGGCGGCAGGTACCAAGGGTCTTGTGTGCCGCGCGAACTAGAAAACGCGACCATGGTTGTTTTGTCGTCGCGCACCATCTTGCCCGTGGCGTCGAAGACCTTGAATTTCCACTCCTGCTTCGCGCCGTTCAGAGAGCTGCGAACAAACGCTGCGTTGACGTTGACGCTTGTACTGATCGCCCCTTTCCCTTTATTGGCGTCTCCTGCGCCGTTGTCTGACACGGACTTGAGCAGTGTCCCAGTCGTGTTATAGACGTTCATCAGGTCGACGGCGTTAGGTGTGCCGACACCTTTGCCGGCTTGAATTGTCACAACAGGCATTTTGGTCTCCGAAAGTTATACTTAGCACCATACCGCTGTGGCACCACGCGCACAGCAAGGCATAGACAGTCTCCCGGAGTGCCCTCCTGGCAGAGAGCGAATTTTTGGATGGGGGCATTGCGCGCTAGGAATCGGGCGCGTCTTGCGACAGGCGTGGCTTCAAGGGCAGCTTCGCCCTGCCTGTGAAGCGGCGGCCCGCGAGCCGCCGCCGTGCCTTTGTGGGGGCTGCCGCATCCACTGGGCTGCAGCTAGCCAGACGAGCCGCCTCTGGCTGTCAGGCGACGTGAGAAGTGACCCCGGGAGCAGCGGCAGAAAACTTGAACCGGTCAGACAGCGATTCCAACAGACTATGCTCGTGTCGAGCCAGTCCCTGGCGTCGAACCGTTCGTTCCTCTGCCGACCGAGGAAGCCCTCGCAGGCGGCGTTGTCGGGCGAGCGCGCCTTGCGTGACATCGAGCGGACGAGCCGTGCGCCGGCGTGAACGCGCCAGCCTCCGGCGTCCTGCCGTCGGCCGCTGCTTTCGCGCTTCCTGCCGATCGAACTTGCCTTACCTGATCGGGCTGCCGCGCATTCTGCGAGTTGGAGGCATAGCCGGGCGGGTCTGACCGGTGGTTGGGTACGACTTCAAGTTCTATAGATGCTGACCGCGCTAGTGCGCGCGCCCAGAACGCCAGAGTGCGGGATCAGGGTTCCTGAACTTCATCGCTGTTCAGGTAGAGCTTTGGCACGCAGACGGACCCAACCGAAAGGGCACCCGCCGCGCTAATTGAGATGCTCCGCCCTTCCTAAGCGGAATCGGCCTCTTCCGGACATTCTCTTTTCGGCTGCAAATGCCTGACGCCCAATGTGCTGACTGCAACCCGGGCTGGCGTTGAAGCGCAGGCCCGGTCCAGGCAATCACGGAGGTGCTCTAGCGGAACGCTCCGCAGCAGAGCACCCTACCCAGCTGGCTGATAGGAGCTCTCAACATGGCACTGACTCTCAGTTTTCGCGCGGCCTCGGCGCCGGGTCTCTCTACGCTTGTCTACGGCGTTGGGCCAGATCCGAGCGCGAAGCCGGCGGCCGCCGTGAAGTTGTCCATCAAGGCCTTCAAGCGAAACAACCCCGATCAGGTTTTGCGGGTCCAGGTCGGCGATAAGTTTGTCCCGGTGGCCGGCCAGGCACTGCCCAAAAGCAAGCCGGCCATCTTTCGGGTCTATAACAAAAATGGTGAGCCGATCAGCCAACCGATGACGATCAAGACCTTCGGAGCCGCCACGGCGCAACAAACCAATGCCGGCGGTTTTGCTGTGCGCACATACGCCGACGGTGTGGTGCAGTTGCTGAACGCACCGCACTTGGCTGCGTTGAAGAAGCTGAGCGCCCGCAGCAAGCTCTTGCAAAGCCTGGACGCATAGTATGTCAAAGCCGGCAAGATGCCGACGGCTGAGGTCACGGTTCAGTTTGCGAAGACGCTGTAAGCCATTAAAGCCGACGTACGGAACCTTCGCGGTACTGGCGTTTTTGACCGCGTCACCAGTGATTTCGTGAGCGCACCCAAGCTCAGCATCGACCAGACCTTAGTGCGCTTCGCGAACGTGCTGAAGGCGCTCGAGGCCAAGACCAACCCAAAGGGCGCCGATTTCACGACTAAGCCAGATTACGTCTCGACGGTGTATGCGCAATACCCGACGACCGCCGGCTACAAGCCCATTCCCAAAGAAGGGCTGACAAATAGCATGACCTACACCATCGGCGTGTGGCGAAACGGCATGCTGAAAGGTAAAGCCAACCTTGTTTGGGGAAAGGGCAGTATGCAGGTATCGTGGAGTGACCGGGACGGTGACTTGACGGCCGCTCTCAAGTCCACCAAGTCCCCTAAGGCCTCAGCAGCCACGATGCAGTTCACCTCTGCATTCAAGACGATCAATGTCAGCCGCGATGCGGCGCTCCGCGACTTCAAGAGTCTGCTTCAAGTGGGCGATCTATTCACGCTTACCCTGAAAGTGGTCCAGCGTGGACACGAAAAGAATCCAGATGCAACAGTTCTGCGCTCGATCACCTGGGGCAATGCTCAATCCACCAACTTGGTTAATTTCGACCCGCAGAGGGAGGGCTTGCAGGTCGTAGCTGACACCGTGGAATTTGGCGATGGGCCCGAGGCTTCAGATTGGCACTCCGTCTTCACGTATCCTGTGACTGTCAACAAGCAATCGGGAAGCATGTCGCCCGGCGAGAAAATCGCTAGTACGTTTTGCTTCAGTTAGTGACACCTCAACTCTTCCAAGGCAAATGTGAACCGCCCCGGTTTTTGAGAAGGCCTGTTGGCTTGAGTCGAACCGGGTGAGTCTGACTGTCTTGGGTTAGGACTTCTTCTCCTTCAGCCCCCCCTCCCCCCGCGGGGGCCGCCGGCGGCATCCCTGGTTGGGCTATTTACTCATGGTTCAACCCTCCTGCGGGGTTGCTTTCTCAGGCGGCGGCAAAGCAAAAGAGGGGGCCATACATGCACAGCAGGCTGTACTTCACGAGCGGACATCCTGTTAAATCAGTTGTCTCGATGAGCGTTGAAGTTCAGCAGGCTCACGCCTTGAGCTAGTCGCCCCTGCAGAATCCCCAACTCGCTGTCTGGTAACGCCCTTGGGTGATTTCTGATGTCCAGATCTCCCGGAATTGAATGCAATGCGTGGCAGTTGCTGGGAAATCGAGGACTGCTACCAATGGCCACCGACGACTTGCTTCGTGCCCCGGTGGATCAGATGGTCGATTGGCGGAATCCGCTGGCAGTCCTGGCCAAGCGCATGCCTTGAGCAGGCATCGAGGCGGCGCTGGGGCCTGCGTTCGCGCACCGCGATCGCAAGGGCCTGGCGGTCGAAGGTGCAGACATCTCTGGCCCGACGCTGGCGGTGGCCAGCGCCAGCTTCAGCAACGCCTTGCGGCCGCGGCTGCCGATCCGGCTGATGGTGGCGCTGCTGTCCTTGAAGCACGTTTGCAACGAGAGCGACGAGTCGCTGGTCGAACGCCGGGTCCAGGACGTGTACTTCCAGTTCTTCAGCGGCCAGGTCTATTTCGAGCCTCGGCTGCCCTGCGATCCGGCCCAGATCAGTCGCTTCCGCCGAGTGCTGGGTGAGGCGGGCGAGGGACAGTTGCTCAAGACCACCATCGAGGCGGGCGTATCCATGGGCGCCGTAACGAAGTCCGGCGTTGAGCGCGTCATCGTCGACACGACCGTGCAGAGCAAGGCCATCGCCCATCCGACCGACAGCCGACGGCTGGAAGTTGCCCGCCAGAAGATCGCCAGACCTGCCATACCCGCCGGCATCCAGCTCAAGCAGACCCACGAGCGCGAGAGCAAGACGCTGCGCCGCAGGGCCGGCTGCTGTGAGAGGTGCGCTGCAAGATGGCCGACCTGGCAGACGATGCGCGCACGCGGCCGGTCACCTGGGTACTGCGCGCCGAGCGCATCCACAAGCAGCGGCCGAAGGACAAGAACAAGCTGTATGCCTTGCGCGCGCCGCTAGCCGAGTGCATCGGGAAGGGCAAGGCGCGTCAGCCCTGCGAGTTCAGCGTGAAGGTCAGCCTGACGGTCACGCACCAGCACGGGCTGATGGTGGGCACCCGCACCGTCGCCGTGAACCCTTGCGACGGCCACACAATGGCCGCGCAAATCTAGCTGGCCATCACGCTGCTGCAGGACATCGGCGTCACGCCGACCACCGCGATCGTCGACCTGGGCTACCGCGGCGTGGACAAAGGACTAGCACCGGGCGAAGTCATCCACCGCGGGAGGTTCAAGTTCCTCACGCCCAGGCAGAAGACCTGGCTGAAGCGGCGCCAGACAATTGAGCCGCTGATCGGTTACACCAAGACTGATCTGCGCATGGACAGGTGTTGGCTCAAAGGCCCAGAAGGTGACGCGCTGCACGCGGCGCTGTGCGCGGCCGGATTCAGCATCCGCTGGTTGCTGCGGGCCATCGCCCGGGTGGGCCTGCCGGGCCCCTTGTTGGCCCACTTCGGGTTGGCCATCTATGCCGGCATCGCACCGCGAAGCCTCGTGCCGCAGCACACAGCACCTCTTCCACGTTGATGCGGTCCGAC